>JAEZDA010000003.1 GCA_023433345.1 Bacteroidota bacterium
CACAGGAAGCTGTTTGAATATCATTGCCGTAAAGAGCAGGGCGAGGGCATGATAAAACTGGTAACGCACCCCGGTTTCAAATGTGGCCATCAATTTCAAAGAAAGCACTTCGCCAAGCGCGTGGGCAGCAAAGGCGCCGAGCACTACGCTAAGGAAACTAAATAATGTTCCTGCAATGAGAAATCCTTTATGCATCTTTCAGTATTTGCTGTAAGGTAAAAGTTCGCAGATCGCTGGCATTTACTACAAATTGGGCCTGTTCATAAAAAGGCGCACGCTCAGATAATTTTCTTTCAATGAAATACAGCAATTCATTTTCATTAATGTTCTTTAAAAGCGGACGAACTTCCCTTTCTTCACGAATTCGCTCCCACAAAAATTGCGGTTCGGCCCTGAGATAGATCGTGATGCCGGTATCATTCATCCAGTTCATATTGTCGTGAAAACACGGAGCACCGCCGCCGCAAGCCACAATAGTATCGCGATGAAAATTCAACTGCCTTAATACCTTTGCCTCCATCTCCCTGAAATACGTTTCTCCCTTTTTTTCAAAAATATCCACAACAGACTCGCCTGTCTCTTTCACGATCTGCTCATCGAGATCAATAAAATCAAAATCACCGGCTTCAGACCAGTGGCCGCCCCAGTGGGTTTTACCACTTCCCATGAAGCCTGTCAGGAAAATACTTCGCATAATAATTTTTACTTCTTACACGAATAAAACAAACTTTCACTGAAAAGAGAAATGCTTTACGAGATGGCTAGTTCTTCTTTTTGAAATCGCCGCGTTTCCAGGCTTTAATAAATTCATTCCACGCAAAAGGATTGAAAATATTCTGCGGGGCAACCTGGCCGGAATAATAAAGTTTCCGGGCACTTTGTCGCATGTATTGGCTTGATGCTTCTCTTCCGTCAGGCGGAAGACTTGCCATAAGCATCCGCCTTGTTGCTTCGTCGTTGTTGGCCCGGGCAATAGCAATATCGTCATCCGGAATTTTTGTGTTCACAAAATCACGGTCGAATTGCTGCCTTGAAATTCTGGGCTTGATGATGGTTGCGGGAAGATATACTGTGTCATTTACCATCAATTGTATAACGCTATGCTGGTTGCCTTTAAGATCAGCAGGAATCGCTGCAGTAACAGGCTTATAACCAATGCTTGTAAATTCCACCTCATCGCCTTTAAACACAACGATGCTGAAAACACCTTTATCGCTCGTGATTGTCCCGCGATTCTGGCCTTTCACCATCACGGTTACACCGGGAATGCCGAGCAGGCTGTCTGCCGTCATAACCACGCCATATAATTGTACAACTGAATCCTGGAACCTTTCAAATTGCGCCTTAGAAACAGATGGAGAAAAAGCAACAAGTATAAAAATGTATCGTAACAGTTTAATCATTAATTCCGGCCAATTTCAAATGAAGATAGTTCTAAGCAACTTACCGCATTTCTAAGATCCAAATTAAACACTTGGTGTAATCGGGCAAAGTACGGCCATCAACCATTAATTTTGCGGCTGATATTGGTTTTTTAACAAATAATTGAACGATGAATAGCGGCGATATTTTGCAGGCATTGAGTCATGTGCAGGAGCCCGATCTGGGAAAAGATCTGGTGTCTCTTGATATGGTGAAAGATATAACGATCAACGGCAACAATGTTTCATTCACAGTGGTACTCACCACACCTGCATGTCCTTTAAAAGACCGGATAAAAAATGAATGCATAGACGCAGTGAAGACTCATGTGAATGCTGATGCAATTGTGGAAGTAAATTTTACAAGCAATACAACCACAAACAGAACTGATCCAAAAAACGTTCTCACCGGGGTTAGAAATATAATTGCAGTAGTGAGTGGGAAGGGCGGCGTTGGGAAAAGCACAGTTTCTGCAAATCTTGCTCTTGCACTTGCAGAAGGTGGAGCTAAAGTTGGTTTGATGGATGCGGATATATATGGCCCAAGCCAGCACATCATGTTTGGAATTCGCGGCGAGCGCCCGATGATGAAAGACAATGGCGCGAAGGGCCTGATAGTTCCGATAGAAAAATTCGGGATCAAGGTTATGAGTATCGGATTACTGGTTGATGAAAAGCAGGCAGTTGTATGGCGTGGACCGATGGTAAGCAGTGCCATCAGGCAGTTCGTTACCGATGTTGACTGGGGAGAGCTTGATTATCTCATCCTGGATATGCCACCGGGTACGGGCGATATTCACCTTACTGTTGTACAAACTGTTCCGGTTACCGGCGTTATTGTTGTAACCACTCCGCAACTCGTTGCGCTTGCCGATGCGAAAAAAGGGATTGCAATGTTCTCGCAGGCGCAGCTTAAAGTTCCGGTGATCGGCCTTGTTGAAAACATGAGTTACTTCACCCCGGAAGAGCTTCCCAACAATAGATATTACATTTTTGGAAAAGACGGTGGGAAGCAGCTTGCAGAAGATTTCGATATTCCTTTACTTGGCCAGATCCCTATTGTACAAAATATTCGTGAAGGCGGAGATATTGGCGTTCCGGTAATGGTAAGCGATGATGATATTTCAAAAAATGCATTTTTAGAATTTGCCGGGAATGCCGCACGTGGAATTGCGATGCGCAACGCACAGATTCCCGCTACGGAGATTCAGGAAATTCTTGAATAGTTGAGAGGAGGGATTTCTTCGTCATCTTCCCAACCAGTTGAGCGCATTTTCTGAAAGCAGTTTTTCTTTCAATTCTGCGTCTATATTCGTTGATTCGATCAACTTCCCGGGGATATGCTCCCCTAACGGAAAGGGATAATCGCTTCCGAGACAAATATTGTCTTCGCCCATAACTTCAATAATAAATCTGAGTGCACGTTCATCATGCACGAGGCTGTCGATCCAGAACTTCCCGATATAATCAGCCGGAGGAACTTTGTTGTCTATAGCAACAAGATCGGGACGTACATCAAACCCGTGCGCGATTCTGCCTATCGTTGCAGGAAATGAGCCCCCACCGTGTGCGAAAGCCACGCGCAGCTTTGGAAATTTTTCAAATATTCCACCAAAGATCATGGAACAAATAGCCCTTGATGTTTCTGCAGGCATGCCCACCAGCCATGGCAGCCAATACTTTTGAATTTGCTGTTCACCCATCATCTCCCAGGGGTGAATGAAGATCGCGCAACCTAATTGTTCGGCTCGCTGGAAGAATGGATAAAATCTTTCTTCATTGAGGTTGATGCCATTGATATTTGTACCTATCTCCACTCCTGCCATTCCCAAATCCGTCATACAGCGTTCCATTTCTCTTACGGCAAGTTCAGTGTCCTGCATCGGAAGCGTGCCGAGCGAGATAAACCGGCCCGAATTTTTCGAAGTCACTTCAGCAATATGATCGTTGAAAAATCTTGAAGTATCCAACCCATCTGAGGGCCTGGCCCAATAATTAAATAAAACCGGGATTGTAGACAGCACCTGCACATCCACACCCGTGCTTTTCATTTCGTTTATGCGTACCCGTTCGTCGTAACAATTTGGTTCAACAACCCTGAACAATTTATCCCCTTTCATCATACAGGCTTCACAGTTTCTGTGTTCAACATGTATAAAATCTCCATACCCGAACTTCTTAACCCAGTTGGGCATGGAAGAGGGCATTATGTGGGTGTGAATATCTATTTTCATTTCAGCGCTTAAAGGCTCAAGTTATTGAACTTGTTTTAATCGCCGGCCTTTGTGCCAATTTACATGATAGACAATTGCTTACAAATTTGAAAGTGTGCGATGTATTTCCTGAAAACAAATTTCCATTTTTTAAAATTTGTAAAGCTTTTGTTAATTAGTTGCAACTCCCATAACTTGTGCGAATACCAAAGCTACTATGAAGTTTATTTTAACGGGATTGCTCTGCATTCTATTTACCAATCTATACGCTCAATCGAACCTGTATTCATTATCAGACCTTTCCTCTGTTCATTTGAGATCGCTGGAGAAAGAAATTCAGTCTGAATGGACCTGTCCGAATGAATACGCCGACAAAAAAGTGCAAAAGAGTTTTTGCGAAATGTGGCAGTCGCGTTCAGAATATTTAGCGCGCGGCATAAGGTCTGATGATTTTATTAATCAAAAGTCCATCTCATCATTGCTTGATAATATTTCTACCGAGATATATAATAATAACAAGGACCGGCTTAAACAAAAACCAAGAATGCTTATCGACCGAAGCCCGGTTGTGAATGCTTATTCGATAGGCAACAATATAGTGGTGGTGAACCTTGGCCTTATCAACTTTTGTAATTATGAAGAAGAACTTGCCCTGGTGGTTGCGCATGAGATCAGTCATGACCTCCTCTCGCATTCTGTAAACTCAATGAAACAAAAGGCGGAATGGGTTAATTCGCAGGAGTATAAAAATTTTATAAAAGATCTCGAACAAGACAAATACAACCGCCTTACAAAAGTTGTTAAAACGTTTAAGGAATATTCCTACAGTAGAAGTAAGCACGGGCGTTTCGGCGAAACGAGTGCAGATTCACTTGCTGCTCTACTTTTGCTCAACACACGTTACAAATTTAATGCGGAGTATTTTTTGAGGTTAGACAGTTCTGACCTGGAATATAAAACTCCGCTCAAAAAAAATATCCCTGAATATTTCAGCGTCTACAACCTTTCGATAAACCCAACATTGCTTGAAAAAAGAGGCAAGGGCCTTTCTGCAAAACAGGTATCTTTCAACAGTTCATCCACTTTGGAAGACAGTCTGAAAACTCACCCCGATTGTATCGAGAGATTTAACAACCTGAAACATATTTCAACCACTTCCGCACCGAAAACTCCAATTGATCCCGCGATAAAAAATCTGGCAACAAAGGCAATGATCTGGAACCTGTATAAAAATGGAAACCTGACGGCATCGATGTACCGGTTGTTGTTGATGGTTGACAACGGCCAGTCTGATACGTGGACTGATTTCATGGCCACCAACATTCTTATCTCTTTATACATAGAAGATGTAATGCTTAACCGTAGCAATGCAATTAATATTAAACAAAAAGAGTACATCGGGAAAGACTACTATGCCTTGCAAAACTATTTTGAACAAATTTCTCCTGACGACCTGGAGATACTGAAAAATGAAGTGATGAAGTTCTCAGTGCAGTTTCCCTCAAAAGATGAAGGAAATTTCCGGCGGGCACTAAAAGAAGTGAGCGCCGACCCGAATAAATTTAAATACGCCAATAAGAAGTATAAAAAAGAACTGTTTACCGGTTTAGAAGATAACATCTACGGCGAATACTTTAACTAGCAAAAAAACAAAATGAAAAAAACTATTGTAACGGCCTGTATGGCTGTAGCAGGTTTGGCAGCAACCGCCCAAACCAAGGTGTTTAAAGAGATCTCGGGTTCCATAAAAACAAAGTTTGAAGAGATAAAGGAGTCAGGGTCCGTGATTGGATACCTTTCTCTTGCCCAAATAGAAAAAACTGATAAAGATTCCTTCAATTATTCAATTCAACTGCTTGATGAAAATCTCAATGACATCGGTAATGTGAAGTTCCGCGACAAAGATCTCGACCTTCATTCCGTGGCCTTTGAAAAAGATGTATTGTGTCTTTCTTTTAATAAAAGTCTTAAACCTGAAGACAGGAAAGACAAAAATACAAGCAGCTCCAGCCAGTATTTTTTCAACCTGAATGGTGAGTTCTTGGGAAAGTATGATTCCGCAAATGAAGGAGCATCCGGAGCATTCTCACATGTTATCAACGTGCCAGGAAAAGGCTTCATTGTATACACTTCGTTGAAGAAGGAAGGAACTCTCGTGGCCTTCGACCAGGCAGGATCATTTAAGTGGAAGCAGCCGGTGAAGGATATTGAAGCAGGTACGATGCAGGCGAACAGGGCGGTGTTCGGATTTTTTAATCCGAAGGAACAATACTTTGAATTCATGGACCTCGACGACCCTAAGAAACATTTCACTGTTACAATTCAAAACCCCGTTAAGAAAGCATATTACTCTCTATTGAATGTTCAGAACGTCAATAACAAATTAGTGTGGGCCGGTTCTATCAGAAATGTAAAGACAGTGTATCGGTCTGGTCAGCTAAAACAAGGAATTGATAAGGGGCTTTATGTGTTGGAAGCAACGGGACCAAGTTTGAAGGAAACGATACAGAAAGTTGATTACTGGGGCGGAAATTCAAAGCATGAAATACTTAGGTCTAATGCCTCCTACAGAGACAACAAGCAACATCGTGCAATATTCTCGAATGCTGTGGCCGACGAAACTGGTGATGTTTATTTTTACTCAACGGATCTCGAATGCAAAACGGCAACAGGTCGCATTATTGCAACTGTAGTAACGCTTCCTATCCTTGTTCCTCCTTTTATGATGGCGAACCTTGGTTTTTCAAACCTGCATTATAAAAACGGTTCGATCTTCAAATTCAATTCAAAGAATAAACTCTCTGTTTACTCTCAGGTTGAAACAGGAAAATCTCCAAAACTTGTTGGAAAATCGCCTTACGGATTTGCCATGCCTACCGTTCGTAAAGCAAGTAATGTTGAAACCCAGGATGCGCACTTTTTGGTAAAGCAAAAGGACGAGTACCTCGTGTATGATGTTAAAAAGAAGAAAGCCAAACCTTTCACCGTGAGCAAGAAAGGTGTTTATACAAGTGTTTATTCAGCAAAGGATGGTCATGTACTTGTTTTGGAAAAAGACAGCAAGGCCAAAGAAACACGACTGTCTATTGTGGCCCTGTAAGATTGTGCCGTAAAAAAAAAGGCTGAAATTTTTTCAGCCTTTTTTTTTATCCTTTTTTCACCGGTGGAGACATTACCGCGCCGCATTTTGAGCAAGTTCTTCTTTCTTCGGAAGAATAGAACCCTTCCATCACAGGAGGGAGCTGACTAACGATGTCGGATACATGAAGATGTTCTTCATATAACTTATTGCCGCAGTTTTCACAGTACCAGAGAAAACCATCTTCTTCCGTTTCGCGTACCTTTTCAATTACGAGGCCCACTGTGCCCTCACCTCTTTGAGGCGAATGCGGCGTTCGCGGTGGAAGCAAAAAAATATCGCCTTCATTTATAGCGATATCCCTTGGCTTTCCATCTTCAATTATGCGCAGGGTTATATTTCCTTCCACCTGGTAATAAAGTTCCTCACTCTCGTTAAAATGGTAGTCTTTCCTTGAATTCGGGCCGCCGACAACCATCACGATAAAATTTTCTGCATCCTTATATATGCATTGATTGCCTACCGGCGGCTTAAGGAGGTCGCGATTTTCACTGATCCACTTTTTAAGATTGAAGGGAGCTGCTATTGCCATGCTAGTCGATTTAGGGAAGAAATTTACAGCTATTTTTTTAATTACCTTTAGCCCATGCAAGCGGATATCCCTTATCACCTTGAAAACTTTATCGGTGGTAATTTCATTGGGCCTTTAAGCGGAAAATTCATTGATAATTTCAACCCTGCTACAGGCAAGATTTCGGGCCAAATACCAAATTCAAATGAGAAAGATATAGAGGTGGCAGTTCAGGCCGCTGCAGGCGCTTTGCCGATGTGGAGTGCAACAGACCCGGAAGAAAGATTTAAAATTTTAAACAAGATCGCCGATATCATTGAAGAAAACCGTGATGTTATGGCGCTGGCAGAAACTAACGATAACGGTAAGCCGCTTTGGCTGAGTAAGAAGGTGGATATGTATCGTGCTGCCGCTAACTTTCGTTTCTTTGCTACAGCAGCTCTTCAATTTTCATCGGAAAGCCATTCAATGCCTGACGGAGTGAACTTCACTTTGCGTCAACCGATTGGGATAGTAGGTTGCATTTCTCCCTGGAATCTTCCGCTGTATCTTTTTACATGGAAAATAGCTCCTGCGCTGGCGGCAGGTAACTGCGTAATCGCAAAGCCATCCGAGGTTACACCTGTTACTGCCTTTCTCCTGGCAAAAATATGTAAGGAAGCCGGCCTTCCCGACGGTGTGCTTAATGTTGTTCATGGCACAGGACCTGTTACCGGCGAGGCCATTGTATCGCATCCACAGATAAAGGCGATCTCCTTTACAGGAAGTACGCGGGCCGGTGAGAGAATTGCATCCATCGCTGCTCCTAAGTTTAAAAAGCTTTCACTCGAGCTGGGGGGAAAAAATCCGAATATTATTTTCGCGGATTGCGATTGGGAGAAAATGATGCGAACAACAATTCAATCATCTTTCAGCAACCAGGGCCAGATCTGCCTTTGCGGCAGCCGTATAATTATTGAGCGGAAGATCTATGATAAATTTAAAAACGCATTCGTTGAACAGGTGCAACGGTTACGCGTAGCCGACCCTCTTGAAGATTCTTCAAAGCAGGGCGCCATCGTAAGCAAATTGCACTTTGATAAAATAATGGGTTGCATTGCTTTGGCGAAAGAAGAAGGAGGCACCGTTTTGTGCGGTGGAAAATCAGTTCAGCCTGAAGGCCGTTGTAATGGTGGCTTTTTTATTGAACCCACCGTGTTAGAAGGTTTAGGACCTGATACAAGAACAAATACCGAAGAGATCTTTGGTCCTGTTGTTACATTACAGGCCTTTGATACAATTGAAGAAGCGATTTTTCTTGCTAATGCATCAGATTACGGACTGGCCTCTACAGTTTGGACGCAAAATATTTCAACTGCGCATGCGGTTGCCAACAAACTTGAGACCGGTATTGTTTGGATAAACTGTTGGCTGAAAAGAGATCTTCGTACCGCCTTCGGCGGAATAAAGAACAGCGGAGTGGGCCGCGAAGGTGGATGGGAAGCCATGCGCTTTTTTACTGAAGCAAAAAACATTTGTATAGAATATTAATATGCCATCAGAAAACAAGATCATTCAAACGGAAAATGCGGCGAAGCCTCTCGGCGCTTACCCTCATGCGAGGCGTGTAGGCAATTTGTTGTTTTTATCGGGCATTGGGAGCCGCAGTGCGGAGAATAATACAATACCCGGGCTGGAACTTGATACCAACGGCAATATTATAAGATACGATATCGCAGCAGAATGTCATTCCGTATTTAAAAACGTGAAGGCTGTGCTGGAAGCAAGCGGGAGCAGCTGGCATAACATGATCGATGTTACCGTATACCTTACCAATATGAAGCGTGACTTCCCGGAGTACAACAGAATTTATGGAGAGTATTTTAAAGATGTGCAGGCATGCAGAACAACTGTTGAAGTAAAAAGCCTTCCAACGCCCATCGCCATAGAATTAAAAGTTATCGCCACAATAGATTGATATGAACTATGAATACAACCCGGAATATGCCCGGGCCATGGATGAAAAAGATCCATTGAAAAATTTCAGAAGCAAATTTTACATACCATACATAAACGGAAAGGAAAGTATTTATTTCACCGGCAATTCGCTCGGCCTGCAACCACGCAGTACCCAGGATTATGTAGTGAATGAACTGGAAGACTGGGCTAACTATGGAGTTGAAGGTCATTTTCATGCACGCAATCCCTGGTACAGTTACCATGAAATGTTTCCGGAATTACTGAGCGACATAGTGGGCGCAAAGATGGAAGAGATAGTGGTGATGAACCAACTAACGGTGAACCTTCACCTACTACTCACCAGCTTTTATCGCCCTACCAAAGAGCGTTTTAAAATAATATGCGAAACAAAAGCTTTTCCCTCAGATCAATATGCAATAGCATCACAGGTGAAATTGCATGGATTTGATGCCTCCGAAGCAATAATAGAAATCGCGCCGCGTACAGGCGAAACCGTTATAAGAAATGAGGATATAATTGCCTCGATAAAAGAACATGGTAATTCCGTGGCAATTGTTCTTTTTGGCGCGGTAAATTATTACAGTGGCCAGGTGTTTAATCTCCAGGCCATCACCAGGGCTGCCCACGAGGCCGGTGCCTTATGTGGCTTTGATCTCGCGCACGCCGCCGGAAATGTTGCTCTTGAACTTCATGACTGGCAGGTTGACTTTGCTTGCTGGTGCAGCTACAAATACCTCAACTCCGGGCCGGGTGGCGTAGCCGGTGCATTCATTCATGAAAAACATATTGGTAAAAAAGATCTTCCCCGGCTTGCGGGCTGGTGGGGAAACAATAAGGAAACGCGCTTCGAAATGCGTAAAGAATTTGATCCTATCCCAACAGCCGAAGGCTGGCAACTGAGTAATGCGCCGGTGTTAAGCATGGCTGCTCATAAAGCTGCACTTGATGTGTTCAAAGAGGCCGGGATGGCAAGCCTTGTTGAGAAAAGTCGCGAGCTAACGGGATATCTATTGTTCGTTCTTGACGAAGTGAATGCATCTTTTCAACAACCCATTATGGAAGTTATCACTCCGCGAAAGGAAGAGGAAAGAGGTTGCCAGGTGTCAATTATCATGAAGAAAAATGGTAAAGAGATATTCGACTCACTTTTGAAAAATGGTGTAATTGCAGACTGGCGCGAACCAAATGTAATACGCATAGCACCCGTACCATTGTACAACACATTTGAAGATGTGTTCCGCTTCGGAGAAATAATCAGGGAAGCCTCTAAAGGAAAATATGAATAGTTATGAGCAAAACTGTAAATATCGCGGGCGCGGGTCTTGTGGGTTCACTCCTTGCCATCTACTTATCGAAGCGTGGTTATGATGTTACGGTTTATGAGCGGCGAGAGGATATGCGAAAAGTTTCAGGCATTGCCGGCAGGTCGATAAATCTTGCTTTAAGCGATCGCGGTATAAGGGCGCTGGAAGAAGTGGGTGTGATGGATGAAATAAGATCCATTGCAATTCCGATGCACGGAAGACAGATGCACAACATCGACGGCTCCTCACCTTTTCAACCATATGGGGTGGAAGGCCAGTTTATTAACTCTGTATCACGCGGCGATTTGAATAAGAAATTAATGGACCTCGCTGAAAAAAATGGAGCCACTATTCATTTCAACAAGAAACTTTCAGGCGTTAACTGGAGCAATCATGAAATGCATTTTGAAGACGGCACAACTTCTTTAGCCGATCTGATGTTCGGAAGCGATGGCGCTTATTCTTCTGCAAGGCTGAGTCATCAGCTTCATCATGACCGGTTTCAATACCAACAGTATTATATTGATTTTGGATATAAGGAACTGGTAATTCCTGCAGGAGAGAATGGCACCTTCCTAATTGAAAAAAATGCTCTGCATATTTGGCCACGGGGGAATTATATGCTTATCGCCCTTCCCAATATGGATGGCAGCTTTACCTGCACATTGTTTTTCCCTTTTGAAGGCGAACCTTCTTTTTCTTCGATCGACACACCGGAAAAGGCAAGAAAATTTTTCAATGAAACTTTTACTGATGCTTCTGCATTAATGCCTTCTCTCGAGCATGACTTTTTTCATAACCCCACTTCATCACTTGTAACGGTGAAATGTTTCCCATGGATACGCGACCATAGGTTTGCACTTATCGGCGACGCCGCTCATGCTATTGTTCCTTTCTTTGGTCAGGGTATGAATGCGGGCTTTGAAGACTGCTCGGTTCTGAATAAACTTATTGATCAGCTCAACGGCAACTGGACCGAGATTCTTGAAGAATTTCAGCGACTGAGAAAGCCTGATGCAGATGCTATTGCAGATCTTGCACTTACTAATTTTGTTGAGATGAGGGATAAGGTTGCCGACCCATCCTTTCTACTCCAGAAAAAAATAGAAACATATTTTTCCAAAAAGCATCCCGACAAGTGGACGCCAGCTTATTCGATGGTAACTTTTAGTCCGGATATCAGGTATAGCGAGGCCTTGCTTCGCGGTGCAAAACAGGAAGCCATTATGAAGGAGATCATGCAGAAGCCGGGTATTCAGCAACTATGGGATTCTGAGGAGGTTGAAAATGAGATGTTGAAGTTATTGTCAGGAAAATTTTAATAAGCGTGCGTCGTTCCTGGAGCCTGCTTAATCACATCGCGAATGCCATC
Source organism: Bacteroidota bacterium (assembly GCA_023433345.1). Taxonomy (GTDB): domain Bacteria; phylum Bacteroidota; class Bacteroidia; order Chitinophagales; family Chitinophagaceae; genus Ferruginibacter. Next base: position 11,920 of record JAEZDA010000003.1, read on the forward strand.
AACCTTTATTCATTCAATTAATTTTTAATCATGAAGCGCTTCGAACTGGTTAATGCCATTCAAGAAAAGAGATCATTTCTTTGTGTAGGCCTTGATACTGACCCTGACCAGATCCCACTTCATCTTAAGGAAAAAGAGAATGGCATCTTTGAATTCAACCGTCAAATAATCGACAAAACGAAAGATCATTGCGTTGCTTATAAGATCAACACTGCATTTTATGAAGCAATGGGTTCAAAAGGCTGGGACATCATGGAGCAGACCGTACACCACATTCCTTCCACTCATTTTAAAATTGCAGATGCCAAGCGTGGAGACATCGGCAATACATCCGCCAGATATGCAAAGGCTTTCTTTCAAACAATTCCTTTTGATGCCATCACCGTTGCACCATACATGGGTGAAGACAGCATCCGGCCATTTTTGGAATATGAAAATAAATGGACCATCTTACTCGGCCTCACAAGCAACCCCGGGGCAGCTGATTTTGAGTTGCAACAATTAAAATCCGGAGAACAATTGTTTGAAAAAGTGATAAAAACAGTAAGCGCCTGGGGAAATCCTGACAATTTAATGTTTGTAACAGGCGCAACGCAGGCAGCCGCATTAGAAGGGATACGATCAATTATTCCGGATCATTTCCTTCTTGTTCCGGGCATCGGCTTCCAGGGTGGAAGTTTACCGGAAGTTGTGCGATATGGTATGAACAAGGATACGGGACTGTTAGTAAATGTTTCCCGGGCGATAATTTATGCGGGAGAGCAGGAAAACTTTGATACCGAAGCAGGTGAGATTGCTCGTCAATACCACGAAGAAATGTCTTCCTTAATGCCTTTGTAAGGTTTTAATTTCCATCACGATTTTTTGCACCTTTTCGGCCCATGCATGATATTCCTTTCCTGATGGATGCAGACCGTCCGCAGCAAGATAAGAAGCATCAGTGTTTCTCCGTTGCCCGGATGTAATGTCGATAAAATGTACGCCCGCCGCCTCGGCACCATTTCTGCAGGCTTCATTATAAAGGTCAATTTCTGTTGCAATTTCGGCAGCATCTTTTTCCTTTGCAAAGGGAGTTACTCCCCAATCGGGAATGCTTAGCATGATAACATGTTCAGGCCTTCCTCCCGCAAACCTGACTGCCTTTGTGAGCAGTAATTCCAACTCAGGAATAAAATCATCCACAGGTCTTTTGCGGTATTGATTATTTACGCCGATCAGCAAGGTCACCAAATCATAGTGATCCAACAGTTTTGTGTGGATGATATGATCGATCAACTCATTTGAGGTCCAACCTGTCTTTGCAACAATTTCCGGCGCGTGGATCTTTATTCCATCTTTACGAAGGAGTTGAACCAATTGGTATGGAAAACTATCATACAGCGGAACCTGTTCTCCTATTGTATAACTGTCGCCCAATGCAAGATAGGTGTGCATCATTCCTGATCCTTTCTGGTATGTTTCAAATTACCGTCAGGCGAACTGTACCATGGCACGATATCCACTTCAAACAAACCTGCGTTCACTGCAGGGTCTGTATCAACATGCTGCTGAGCCTCCTTGAGCGTCTTGCAGTCAAGAATAAATATTCCTCGCCATGTATGGTCATTTTTGCCAAAAGGTCCCGCAATTTTCAGCACTCCCTCATCTGCAAGCCTTTTCATGTTAGACATATGTCCTTTAAACAATTCCGCCTTTTCCAATGAATCAAGGCCAACGTTCGGCCCTGTTCGTATCATCACGAACCAGTATTGGTCTATGGCTTCAGCTTTGGCAGGTTTCTTCTCCTGCGCAATTGATTGCAGGGCCGGCAGAAGAAACATGAGAAACAGCAATTTTTTCATGGCATTTAAAATTGATCTGTAATGTTACAAATCTTTTAGTGAAAAAAAGGGAAGCTTTATATTTGCACACTATTTTTCCGACGCTGTTTGCGTGGAATTTTTCTAAGAAACAAACCTACCATGGCTGCAAAAACTGATAATTTTCAATCTCCCGACTATTTCAACGTTGATGAACTTCTTTCCGAGGAACATAAGCTGGTAAGGGAAAGTGTAAGGAACTATGTAAAGAAAGAGATCTCGCCCATCATTGAAGATTTCGCGCAACGCGCAGAATTCCCGCAGCATATAGTAAAGCAACTTGGTGACATCGGATGTTTCGGCCCCACTATTCCGGCGGAATATGGCGGCGGAGGAATGGATTATATAAGTTATGGATTGATGATGCAGGAGCTTGAGCGCGGTGACAGTGGCGTGAGAAGCACGGCTAGCGTGCAAGGCAGCCTTGTAATGTTTCCCATCTACCAATACGGCAGTGAGGAGCAAAGAAAAAAGTACCTTCCAAAACTCGCAAGCGGCGAATGGCTTGGATGCTTCGGACTAACAGAACCCAATCATGGAAGTGACCCAAGCAGTATGCTAACCAACATTAAAGATGCAGGTGATCATGTAATATTGAACGGCGCTAAGATGTGGATCAGCAATGCACCTTTCAGCCAGGTTGCGGTGGTTTGGGCCAAAGATGAGGAAGGTATCATCCGCGGACTGGTTGTAGAACGTGGTATGGAAGGTTTCAGCACTCCTACAACTCATGGCAAATGGAGCCTTCGTGCATCGGCAACAGGCGAACTTGTTTTTGATAATGTAAAAGTTCCAAAGGAAAATATCTTTCCGAATGTAAAAGGATTAAAAGGACCGCTTGGTTGCCTCACAAAGGCCCGCTATGGTATCTCCTGGGGAGCGATCGGGGCTGCAATGGATTGCTATGACACCGCCCTGCAGTACAGCAAGGAAAGAATGCAATTCGGAAAACCAATAGGAGCATTCCAGTTGCAGCAGAAAAAACTGGCTGAAATGGTAACAGAGATCACAAAAGCTCAATTACTTAACTGGCGGCTTGGCGTTTTAATGAATGAAGGAAAAGTGACACCGCAGCAAGTGAGCATGGCGAAAAGAAACGCCTGTGAAGTAGCTGCAAACATTTGCAGGGATGCCCGCCAAATGCTTGGAGGAATGGGCATTACGGGAGAATACCCGGTTATGCGCCACATGATGAACCTTGAAAGTGTTATTACTTACGAGGGAACCCATGATATTCATTTGCTCATCACGGGAATGGATGTTACCGGCTTCAATGCTTTTAAATAAAAAGAATAATCTAATATCAAAATGATACAACAGGTTGCAGTAATTGGTGCAGGTACAATGGGAAATGGCATTGCGCATGTGTTCGCGCAATCAGGTTTCAAAGTCACTCTTATTGATGTTAACCCAACCCAGTTGGAAAGAGCGCTTGCTACAATTTCCAAAAACCTTGACCGCCAGGTGAGTAAAGGATCGCTCTCTGAAGAACAGAAGTCTTCGGCACTATCTAATATAGCGACCGAGACCGACCTTACGAGAGGCGTTCAAACTGCACAACTGGTTGTTGAAGCAGCCACCGAGAACGTTGAAATCAAATTGAAGATATTCAAACAGCTCGATCATGATGCGCCTGCAGGTTGCATTCTTGCAACAAACACCTCATCGATCTCGGTTACGAAAATAGCGGCTATCACAAAGCGGCCGACACAGGTTATCGGTATGCATTTTATGAACCCGGTGCCGGTGATGAAGCTCGTTGAAATAATTAACGGTTACGCCACTTCAAAGGAGGTAACAGAAACAATTGTTGATTTGAGCCGGCAGCTTGGTAAAATTCCTTGTGCGGTTAATGATTATCCCGGTTTTATAGCAAACCGTATTTTGATGCCTATGATCAATGAAGCTATCCAAAGCCTTTATGAAGGCGTGGCAGGAGTTGAAGAGATCGATACAGTGATGAAGCTCGGCATGGCACATCCTATGGGTCCGTTACAACTGGCAGATTTCATCGGCCTTGATGTTTGCCTAAGTATTCTTCGTGTGTTGCATGATGGCTTCGGAAACCCTAAATATGGGCCCTGTCCCCTATTGGTGAATATGGTGATGGCTGAAAAATTAGGCGTAAAAAATGGAGAAGGGTTCTATACTTATACACCCGGCTCTAAGGAACTCGTAGTGAGTGAAGCCTTCCGGTAAATCATAATTTGCCGAAGATTTCGCAACCATTGAACAGTTATTTTTTTCTAACGAGAAGGTAGCTGTTGTCTATCATCTTTCTTAAAAGGCCGTCCTTTATTTGTCCGTTGACCACCACCGTATTCCAGTGCTTTTTGTTCATGTGATAACCGGGAAGAACGCTCTCGGGATAATCCTCCCTCAGTTGAACAGCTTCTTCGGGGTCGCACTTTGCGTTAAACCTTAATGGTATTTCATCAAGAGAAACCAGTAAAAAGATCTTTCCTTTCGTTTTAAAAACAAGCGCGGATGGTCCGAAGGGAAACGATTCTTCTACATCTTCTTTTGCAATACAATACTCCCGGATGTCGTCAGCATGCATCATTCAAATAATTTTTTTTTAAAAATATAAAGGTCTCCGTTTGAGCGGAGACCTTAGATATTAAACTTATGTTGATCTTAACGAATGATCGTAAGGTCGGTTTTCACAAAGCGGCGCGTGCCATCATTCATGAAAAATTCAACAACGGCATAATAAGTTCCATCGGGAACAGGCTTGCCCTTGTAAGTTCCATCCCAACTGTTGCGATAGTCTTTCGACTCGAACACCTTGTTGCCGTAACGGTTGAAAACCTGTACCGTCGCGCTTTTAAGGCAGGAATTATCATCGTAAACTCTCCACATATCATTGTTGCCATCACCGTTAGGCGTAAACGCATTTCTCACACGCAGGCAACTTGCAGTTATAGTCACTTCCACGTCATCCGAAGCGGTACAACCACCCGGACTTGTAACTTCCACAGTGTAGGTAATTGTTCCGGTGAATGCAATTGGTGATACTACAGGATTGAGCACATTGGTAGCACTCAGCCCTTCAGCCGGCGACCAGAGTATCGATGAAACTGTACCTGTGGTCGTCGCATTGATAGTTTGTGAGGTACCTGAAAGCAGGTTTATATCCGGGCCGGCATTTACCGAGATGGCATCTTCAATCCTTACAGTTACCTCCTCAGTTTTTGTACAGGTTCCCAGTTGGGCTGTTACAGTATATGTGGTATTTTCTGCTGGCGAAGCAACCGTTGTTGAACCTGATGTTGTGCTTAATCCGGTTGCGGGGCTCCATGTTAAAGTTGTAGCGTTGGATACCGCAGTGAGCGTAACAGAATTACTGCCACAGAAAGCTGCATCGGGAATTTCATCAAGCGTAAGATCATCCGAAAATCCGATCACTACGGCAGCAGTACCTGTACAACCGTCAGCATCCCGCGCGGTAATGGTGTAGCTGCCCTGGGGAGCATTGAACACCGCGCCGCCCTGGAATACGCCGGGGTTTGTATTGATGCTGTATTCAAACGGAGCTGTACCAGTGCCAGGCGTAACAGTTATCGAACCATCCTGCGCGCAAGTTGCATTTGTACCAACCGCCGTTGCGGTGATTGAAGTAAAGTTCACCGTTATTTGCACTGTATCAGTACAACCTCCCGCACTTGAAACGATAACGTTATAATCGCCTGCGGTATTTACTGCCGTGGGGTCAGGTACAGCCACGCCACCAAATTCGTAATACGTAGAGTAGCCTGTGTAATCAAATACCGTGGTGAGGTTAGCATTCACACCGCTGCAAACATTAATAGTAGTATCAGATGCAAATTGCTGCTGGGCAAATGAAAGCGTAACAAGGGCTGTATCTGAACAGCCGTCAGCATTGGTTGCAATGAGCTCATAGATTCCTGCGTCTGCCACTGCACCAGGGGTGGCCACCGCGGTGGAATTGAAGGCCCACGCAGTAGTTAAACCTGTTGTATTGTAAACGGTGGTAAGGTCGAAAGTTCCACCGGTGCAGGTATTCACTGTTGTATCTCTTCCAAGTTTTACACCGCCTAATACGGTTACTTCTGTATAACCTGAACATGAATTACCCATTGCATCGGAGGCTGTTACGAAGTACTGGTAAACGCCGGGAATGGTTGGCACAACTACATTTTGAGGGTTCTGATCGGTTGATGTGAAGCAACGCGGACCAGTCCACAGGTAAGTGGCGCCTGCAAAACCGGGAGTGGAAAGGTTTACAGTTCTACCGGGGCAGGCAGGGCCGGAATTACTTGCCGGAATTGTACACAATGCAGCACAGCTACTTTGGCCGGTTCCGCCCGACTGCTGGAAAGTGATAGATCCGGGATCATCAGAATAGTTTGTCAGCAACAACATATAGAATTGTCCTGGCTGCGCATTTGAAATAGTGGCTGTTTCTGTTGGTGAAGGGCTATAACTGCAACTGATAATATTTGACGCAGTAATGCCAGAGCAGGCTGCAGAACTTGAATTGAAGGGCCCCCAAACTGCATAGTCAACATCAAGCCCATTTCCGCTCGCATCCGTCTGGCTGATACCGATCACAATATCTCCGGCGCTTTGTACCTGCATAAAATACCATGACGGGTTAGGAGTGGTTGCAAGGCAACCATATGCGCCTCCGCCTCCAAGGGAGGGTTGCGAGGTGGTATTCGGAACATTGTATGTTTGACTGGTGCAAAAAGGTTGTGCAGATGCGCAGGCCGTTCCGCTCATTGGTGGAGGAGGAATCCGTACGCAAATATCGAAGGTACCTTTAATGTCATTTCCATATTCGAAGAACCTGATGTACAAAGTATCTAAAGGAGTAAGGTTGCTCAGGCTAATTTGAGGCATCAGTCCATTAGGGCTTGCGTCATCATCGCAGGCGAGCAGGTTTAATGTGCCATTGCAACTACCCGAATAAACGGCCATGCCACCATCGGTAATAATTCCCTGGCGGGTATCTATCTGCAATTCGCCTTCGCATGGAACCACAACTTTAAACCATACATCACCGCCTGCGTAGTTACTACATTCAGGATCAGGATAAGGTGAATCAGTTGCGCCAAAAGTGTGGAATTGCTGGTAATTACATTCATAATCGACTGTAAGCAGTGCAGCTGTACATGGCTCATCGTTACCGTAAGGCGGAGGAGGTGTTCCGATGCAAATATCAAAATTAGCATAACTGCCAACGGTGGCCGTCCACGTCCAAACCCTAACATAATAGGTAGAACCGGGGGTCAATCCGCTTGCGATCATTGCATTAGGATCAGAACAATTTAGAACTGTGAGGCTTCCGCAGGCTCCGCTGTAAATTGCCATCGCCATATCGGTCACGTCACCTGTAACATTTAATAAGGATACATAATGTTCGTTATTTGTGGCGGTAAATTTATACCAAACATCATCGTTCAAGCCTGAAGTTCCGCAGCCAGGGCTTGTTTCACCGGTACTGCCCGTTGCAGAAGCCGTAGTTCCGGCCGTTACCTGCCCGCAATTGAGGTCTGGGTTAACGGGAAGAGTGGTGGCTCCGGAGCAGTCGTCGTTTGCCGGTGGTGGTGGAAGGGTTCCTACACATATGTCGAAAGTTGACCTGGTTGAATTAGAGGAAGACCAGGTATAAACCCTGAGGTAATAAGTTTGGTTGGGAGTAAGTCCGGTAAAGGTCATGTATTGCGGATCGGAACACTGCATGGCAACCAGCGAACCGCAGGCACCGGAGTAAAGCTGTGTAGCAAGGTCGCCGGCTCCGCTCGTAACCAATTCAGAAACCACATGTGTGGTTTGGGTAGCTACAAAACTGAACCAAATATCATCGTTTGTTCCGGAAGCGCCACAGGAAGCACTGGTTTCATTACTTTGAGTTGCTCCTATTGTACTTCCAGACAATCGGATTGCACATGAAAGGTCTGGGTTAACAGTTAAAGGAATTGCATTTGCGCACTCATCATTTGAAGGCGCTGCCGGTGGCGTATACTCAGAGGCGCAAATTCTGAAGGAGCCTTCATCATCACCTGCATAATCCCAGATCCTCACATATAAAGTGCTGTTGGGGATTTGATTGGTAATAACAAGATATGGCATCAGCGCGGCATTCGTACTTCCGTCATCGTTGCAGGATATTTCGGTGAGGTTTGCGCAATCACCTCTGTAAACAGCCATACTCGCATCAGTGAGATCGGCTATATCGGTATCAATTTGAAGATTTCCATTGGCAGGAACAACAACCGAAAACCAAACATCGGCACCGTTATAATCGCTGCAGGAAGGGTCAGCAACCGCCGAACCGGTGGCACCAACATTCGTGGAAGTTACCATCACGCAGGTTGCTCCAACTGCAAGAGGTGTTGCATTGCATGGTTCGTCATTCGGTTGTGCAAAGGCCGGGAGACAGAAAAATAAGATCGCTGCAATCAACGCGAATGGCTTCATCAAAAATCTGCTAAAACAACCTGAAAGAAAAAACGGTAATGATGTATTCATAAAAAGGAATTAATGATAATAAAAGGCAATAGGATGATCTATTTACCAAATTCGAATTTCAGACCCAGCTCATGTGCACCGGACCCTGATGTGAAAACACTCAGTGGCGTTTCGTAGTAATCATAAGAATAGGTCATTGCTACTTTTTTCAATAACCTGAAACCGGCCTGGAGGCTCCAGAACTGGTCTACACGCCATGTTAATCCCCACCAAACCTTGTCCATATAATCCATCTTCACGCCGGCCTCGTATTCGCTTGGTGAATTTTCGATCACCCTAACCAATGCATTCGGTATCAGATAAATGTCGCCGCCCGTGTGGAAACGATAGCTCGCATTAAAGTTGTAATGGCGATAAAGCTTTCCGCCCGTTTTTGAACCCGGCACATTGGCCAGTTCAAGTTTCGATTGGATCAACTGGCTAACGGCAGCGCCTACACTAAGTTTCCCATCTGTATAATAAGCGCCGGCCCCGGCATCGAAACCAAATTTATTGTCGGAACCACTGAGAACCGGATCATTATCAAGGGAGGCAGTAATTTTATTTTTATCTATCGCATATTGCAGCGCCCTTAACTCCAGGCCTAACCCCAGCCTTTGGTCAGGGTTACGCATTTTAATATGGTATGAATAGGCCATTTGAAGCCCCGTACGGCTCGTCGGGCCGGTTTCATCGCGGTATACATATGCCCCGAGGCCCGCATTGAGACGCTTTAGCTCAACATCGCCATAAACCATAAAGGTTCGGGGATTGCCCGGAAAAGAGGACCACATACTGCGGTAGCTAACACCAACCATATTCTTGTTGGCGATACCTGCAGCCGCAGGATTGATCATTGAATTGTGCTGTAAATACTGACTGGTGAAATGCAGTTGCTGCGCGTCTGCCGCAATATATCCGCAGAGCCCACCAATGAAAAATAGAAATTTTTTCATTCGAGTAACTTAAATGATGAATAAAAGCCGGCTGTAGGATATTAGGAAATAATTAACGCCTTACAATGTTACTAATTTTTTAACACTTATGTTTCCCATTCCTTTTATTTTAGATAGGAACTCTTCCAGCCTTGTGGCCGGTATGCCGGCTTTGATATAAGGGAACAGATCTATCTCCTGCTCAAGAACTGAGGCGCCGGTTTGCTTGAGTAAACCTTTCAATTCGCTGGTTTGAGCATATTCAAACTGCAGCATGACGGGAATTTCTACCTGTTTTTGTATTGTGGGAATAGTTTGTAGCACCAATGCAGCCACCGTTTTGTATGCCTTTATAAGCCCCGGGATGCCCAGGAGAGTGCCGCCAAAATAGCGCACTACAATTATTGACGTATTAGTTAGCCCCTTGCTGTCTATCTGCCCGAGAATCGGCTTCCCCGCCGAGCCGGAGGGTTCACCATCATCGCTGCTCCGGAATTGCAGACCATCCAGACCAACCCGGTATGCAAAACAGTGATGAACAGCTTTGGGATGTTCCTTCTTAATCTCCTGGAGAATTTGTTTGAAATCTTCCACCTTAGATAAGGGAGTTGCGATGGCGATGAAACGGCTTCCCCTGTCAGAATATTCAGCACTTCCCCGCTGGTCAATGGTTTGATAATACTCGTCCATGCATCAAAATTACGTGATGTTTGAAGTGATCAGAAAAATAGCAGCAACCGCCAGTATGATCCCAATTATATTAATGGCTGATAACTTTTCACGGAAGAAGAAATAACCTGCTATCACATTCAGCAGAAGGATTGATACATTGTTCACAGGAATAACAAAAGAACTTTCACCGGGATAAATTTTTAAAACTTTTACCAGGCACCAGATAGACAGGTAGTTGGGGATGCCGATACAAATGCCCGCTGCCACAGCCCTCCATTCAAAAATTATTTTCCGTGAGAGGATTGAATAGATCATGATGAGAAAACCGATCGAAAACGCAATTATAAAACAGGAAACGAGGAATGCATCGAGCTTATCCGGACTCAGAAACTCTTGCTCGGTGAACTTGATCATGGCATCCTGGAAACCTGTTCCAAGAAAAAGTATCACAGGCAATAAAAACAACAAGGCTGTTTTCTGCCTTTCGCCGGTACCGCGCGGAACATAACAGGTAAGCACAACCGATAAGAGAGCGAGAAGGATTCCCATCCATTTTAGCGGGCCCGATGCCTCCTTAAAAAAATAAACTGAAAATAAAAAAGGGATAACGAGGGAAATTTTCGTTGCAACGCCGGCAACGGCAACACCTGAGCGCTTTACCGTTAATGCAGTAATGTTGAAAAAGACTATAAAGCAACACCCGAGCACTATCGCCATCGGAAGCCATTTAGCAGACGCAACTGAACTATCAAATGGATGGGAATTTCCAAATACAGTTCCCCCAATGATGCAGGTAAAGTAGTTGAATACGATGGCCTGAAAAGTGTTAATATTCAGCTTCTGGCATACTTTGAACGCAACTGTAAGCATCGTGCTGAAAAGCACACTACCGGCAAGAAATAGCATCAACGGAGCATTTTCGTGTACACCTTAACGTTATGTTCAGCATAATTGAATGTTTCGCACAAGGTTGCATTTGTTATCACCGGTGCAGGGAGGCCTTCTCCAGCGATGACAGCATCATTGCTTATAACGCGTATTTCATCCCACACACCCTCTTCCATAAAATACTTCAGAGTTTCCGCGCCTCCCTCTACCATTAATGAAGTGAGGTTTCGCTGATGCAACAGGCTGATCACCACGGGCAGGAGTGCTTCATTTCTGCCAACCTGGTAATAAAAAACTGCTCCTTCACTGCCACTTTTCTTTTCGGTGATCACAATTGTTGGCGATCCGTCACTCAGCAAATGATGCGAAGAAGGAATTCGGAGATCACGGTCTATTACAAGCCGTACAGGTGAGGCGCCGGGAAACAGCCTGTTATTGAGCTGCGGATTATCGGCGATTGCTGTTTCAGTTCCCACCATTATCGCCGCGCACCCGCTCCGCCATTGTTGCACAAGCACATCAGCAGCGGAGGTAGTGATCTTTAATCTTCCACGGTTGCCACTGCCAATAAAAGCATCCGAGGTTTGAGCCCATTTTAATATGACGTAAGGTCTCTGCTTTTCATGGAAGGTGAAAAATATTTTGTTTACTTCCTTCGCCTCTTTTTCAAGAATTCCAAATTCAACATTAACACCCGCATTGCGCAATTGCAGGATGCCGCTTCCATTAACCTTTTCAAACGGGTCACTGCAGGCCACCACCACGTGCCGGATGCCGTGCTGCAAAATAAAATCAGTGCATGGTGGCGTTTTGCCGGTGTGAGTGCAGGGTTCAAGCGACACATAAAGTGTACTGGCCGATAAAAAGCGTTTATCCGCTTCCGTTACACTTTTAATGGAATTCACTTCCGCATGTGGTTCGCCATATTTTTGGTGATAACCCTCTCCTATTATTCTTCCTTCATGTACAAGCACAGAACCCACCAAAGGATTCGGCGCCACCTTCCCCCGGCCATTGGCGGCCAGTTGAAAACAGCGCCGCATATATTTTTCATGATCTGTCATAGCTTTCAAAAATAATTAAGTTTGCACGCATGAAAGTGAAACAGTTGCTGCGTGAGGCTATATTGGAACTTGAGTCCGTATATTCCAAAAACGAGGCCGAAGCAATGGTTAACATACTTGCAGAAAATTGCTTTGGTATAGGCAGGCAGCAAATGATCTTTTCTTTGAACAAAGAACCCAATGAAATTGAGAACGCCCGCTTCAATGGAGCAATTGCGAGGTTAAGAAACAGAGAACCCATACAATACGTCACCGGGGAAACATGGTTTTACCATCTTCGTTTTAAAGTAGACAGGAGTGTGCTGATTCCACGCCCGGAAACTGAGGAGCTGGTTGAAATAGCGATAAAATATGCCAGCGGCAAAACTGGAGATATGCTGGATGTTGGCTCGGGAAGCGGCTGCATCCCCATTTCATTTTTAAAAAATGTGAAAGGCTGGTCGGCCACCTCCATAGACCTGAGCACTTCCGCTCTTGCCCTGGCAGAAGAAAATGCACGCAACAATAATTCGCCGGTGAAATTCATAGAGATGGATTTCCTTGACCAGCGCTGGCATGATGAGCTGGGAATGTTCGACATGATCATCTCAAACCCGCCATACATCCCTGATTCAGAAAAAAAGATGCTGGCTGATTCGGTTACCCTGTTTGAACCTCACCTCGCTTTATTTGTTGACGACCCATTGATCTTCTACAAAACAATCGCTGCCTTCGGAAGAAAACATCTGAATGAAGACGGAGTGATTTTTCTGGAAGTACATCAGCACTTTGCACAGGAAACTGCGAGCGTTTTTGAAAAAGCAAATTACTCTGCCGAAGTGATCAAAGATATAAGTGGAAATGAAAGAATGGTAAAGGCTAATCTGAACCAGTAACTGTTGCTGAAGTTGTTGCGCCGAGCCTTCTCGCCACCTTCATCACGCGGACAATTTCACCCCAATGAGCAATGGAATCTGCATTAATCACAACGGCAGGCTTGGTACTGTCGCCCTCGATAATATATTTCTTTAAAGCGCTTTCCAGTGAATCAGCCGGAACCTGTTTCGAACCCACGAAAAAACGCTTTTCCTTGTCTACACTCACCACCACACTTTGCTTTGAACGCGTATCACTTTTTGCGCGGGGCACGCTCATTTTTATTACATTAGGGTTCGCCAGTGTTGAGATCATCAGGAAGAACATCAAAAGAATGAACAGTATATCATTCAATGGGCCGGTATCAACCTCGCCACTCTCTTCCCTCAATCTGTTTTTCCTTAAGCTCATTACTGTTCTTTATTTGGTTGGCTCCTGCAGCATATCAATAAAATCGTTGCTCGCACTTTCCATCATATTGGCTGTTCTGTTCACCTGTGTATCAAGATAACTATAACCGAGGTAGGCCAACATACCAATGATGAGACCAGTGGCGGAAGTGATCAGTTTCACATACATGGCGTCGGCGATCTGTGTAATGGAAGGGTTGGCAATTGTGGCAAACTGTTTAAGTAACAGTACGAGCCCCACGATGGTTCCCACAAAACCGAAGAGGGGTGCAAAACGCGCTATCACAGACAGAATAGAAAGATTCTTTTCCATCTTATACATTTCGAGCCTGCCAACATTCTCCATGCTTTTTTCAATTGCATCAATCGGTTTACCGATCCGCTGAATTCCTTTGTCTATGATACGGGCTACGGGATGCTGGGTGTTTTTCGCAAGATTGCGGGCAGCGGCTATATTGCCGGTAATAATATTATCCCGAATGATACTCATGAAATTCTCGTCAACTTTGCCCGCTTTCCTTATCAC
>JAEZDA010000109.1 GCA_023433345.1 Bacteroidota bacterium
GGTCTTCAGAATACCTGTCAGGTTTCTCATAAACAGCTTCTAACGCACCATTAATTATAGCACTACCAACTCCCCATCCAAAACCATTTACGATTCTGAATCCTGATGAAACAATACTTTTACTTAATGTATGAATAAAACTTTGTGCTTCGTTTCTGCTCCACGCTCCATATTCTTCTGCACTTCCAGAAATGAAAACGGTTTTCTTTCTGAATCTCCTTTCAATTTCCCCTAAAATTTCTGTAATGTCAGTATACTCATCAACTAATAGAGTTTTTATTTTGTACCGCATTAAGTCGTTTACCATTAACTCTTGTTTTCTAAAATTGTATTTAAACATTTCTTCATCATCTTTTCCTCGGCTTTGTTTCTTGATGAAGCAATAATGTTGACGACTATTTTCTCCAAACTGAATACTTAATCGGCTTAAAACATAATCAAGATTTGGGTCAGTAAAACTAAATCCTACAAAAAGAAATGTTTTGGAAATAAGGTCTCCACTTAAAGCTGTGACAAATGCCTCATGGGTTTTGTAATAAGATTCATATTGTTCTTTAGTAAGTATCGCATCAGCAGGGTGGTAAACATCTCCGTGCATTTTATAAATTACCACGTCTCTTTTTGGTCTTGTACTCGCTAGCTGTTTAACTTGATGTTTGATGTCAACGACTTTGTTTGCGGCTTTCAAAGAATCCTCAATTAACGTATCATAATTCGTTGTCCAAAAGGTTGTAACCGGAAGTCTTGCCAAAACTTTATGGTTTTCTGTAGTCTCTGCTTCTTGTGCAAATTCTTCAAGGATTTTTTTATTGATCCTTGCTTTACCTCTATTTTCGTTCACATGATATTGTGCAAGCGAAATTAAATCGTGTTCTTTGTCTACGCTTAGCCCCAGTTCAGTTGCAATGTCTCTCAACAAGTCTGCCCAATTGACAAAACCTGCGGACTTTGACATTCCTGCACCTGCAAAAACTGCAACATTATTCTCTGCTAAGTCTTTGACGAATTCTTTAATGAATGATTCTATTTCTCTGTTGAATCTCATCGTTGAGTTGGTTGTGTTCCTGTAATCCAGTTGTTGAATAAGGTGTATTTGGTTGATGTTTCGTGTACCCATAATGCAGTGTTATTTGTTCCACTGATTGTGTCTATCTGGATATAGAAATAAATACCTAAATATTCTGAGCCTTGAAAACTGCTTTTACTATTTCGCGAAATTGGTAATACTGCTACCGTTCCTTTTATCCCGTCAAAGTAACCTAGCTCCCAAGGCATCCACTTTGAATTAGTAGCGTTTTCAGAGAAAGCATAAATCAGTGCTTTGCACTGCTTCATCCTTGCTTGTAAAACTAAGGCTGTGTCTTTGGTAACATTTGTCCTACTCAACTTAGGATCTTCAATCCAATCAACATAAACGGAATATCCTAAATCTTCCAGTTCTAATTTTAGTCCTGCAACTAAACCTGCATCACTAGAACTATGAGAAAGAAAGATGTCATAAGTTTTTGTAGTAGCAGAAAATGTCCTTTGCTGATTTATTGATTCATTTAAAATGTTCTTAGCTTTAGTGTCAAAGCTTTCATAAATAGAACCAGAATAGGCCTTTCTAAGTTCATCTTCAACTCTTGATCTAAGTCTTTCTTCTGTAAATAATCCCATAATTTATGTTGTCGTTTTATATTTTTAGTACGTTTGTCAAAGCACTGCACCTAAATAGATATCCGCATCTTTGCTAATGCGCTATTGCACTTGAGCCATTGTTTTGATTTCTCTTTTCGCATTACCATTATGTAACTTAAAACAGCAGCAGCTTTTCAATCCCCTTAAAAGTATAAAAATTTCTGATACATAAGCCGTTATCGCCCTTTTCAATAAAATTTCAGCCAAGGGAGGCAGTTTATAACCACGAAGCCTTGCCTCACCACTTTCCCATCCCCTTAACATTTCGCTTTTAAACCTCTATTAGCAATTTGTGTCTAAGAAATGTGTGTCGGTGGTAGGCAGACACACAAAGTGCCGACACAAAAACGTGTCGGGAGTTTTGGAAGTTAAAAGGAGCGACACAAATGAAAGCGGTTGATCACATACGGAAGCAATTCGGGTTCTCACAGGAGGAGACGGCGCAGTACCTGGGCATTACACGCAGCGCTTACGCCATGTTCGAGCAGGGCAGGCGACCGCTCAACGTTCATGCATTAAAGAAGTTGGAGGCGCTGATCGTATACATTGGGGAGAGAGGAAATCAGGATAGAGCGGTGGATGAACCGGCAAATGAATGGGTAGTGTCAGTGGTGAGGGAAAGGATCGAACAATGCAAAAGGGAGGCGACAATACTTAAACGGAAGTTGCAACGGATGGAGGCAACGTATCAGCATTTGATCAGGATGTCCGCAACGGTGCAACAACTGCTGCAAGCTTCCGGGCAAGACAGGATACAACTTGCATGGCTCGCTGTACAGGAAAATGAGATACCGGTGAAAATGAAAGCATGCAGTGTGGATGCGCAGTTTCTTTTAAAAAGTAAGATAGAAGGGTTGTTGGCAGAGGCGGAGGCGTTGGAGAGGATGGTGGAAATTAAGAATTAAGAATTAAGAATTGAAAATGCTTCGTTTCCGCTTTATCCGCGCCTTCCGAGATGCATTTGATTCGCGATATCAGCGGGAAATATTTCGGGTCCAATGGTAAACGCCTATCAGTTTGCTGGCTATAATCAAAAAGTTTCGTTAACAAGTATGCCCGCATTAAACCTTTTTACGTTTTCCTGGTCTAATGTATAAATAAGGGCCTCAAACAAAAGGTGTTTTTCATCGGTACAATTTACATTCTTGATTGAAGAAAGAGAGATCGCCTCCTTCGGGGGCGGTTTCTTTTTAAGGACTTGTTTCCCGCAGATGTTTGCCGATTGCTGCAGAAATTTTTCCCGCAGATTTCCGGTGATTGTTTCGCTGATTCTCGCAGAATTTTTCCCGCAGGTGTTCGCTGATTTATTCGCAGATTTTCGCTGATATCATTACTCGACCAGCGACAATCAGCGGTGTATTTTATCTGCGGAGATCAGCGGGAAATGTATTTCTTCTGCCGCAGATGTTCCTCGCTTTTTTCGCGGACTTATATAGGTTCTAGTTGCTGTTTCTCCTTGCCTTTTTGATTTGAAGTTGAGTAACAGTAAACCATATGCAGCCTGTAAGCATTAATAGCAAAGGCAGCGCGCCCAACTCGCCCTCAACGGTTATCATGTAAACTAATAAGGCGATGGCCAACAAAATTGTGATAATAGAACCTGTCCTCGAATTTTTTAGCCCCTTACCGATATCATTTTTCATTTTTAATTTTTAGATGCTTTTAAAATGGATAAAAAGCACTTTGAAAAACAAAGTAAATGAAATAAAGCGGAACGGCAAATTGTTTTCAAGCCGTTCGTCATTTTTCCTGAAAAAATTTCTTTCGCTAATGTTCGCCACAGCTTTCCAAGGACTCTGATTGGAAAGACTTCGAATAGCCTGGCCTTTTCTTTAAAATGGCCTACTCTGTAAGGAAAAAGTAAACCTTCCTATATTTGGCTATGACCCCTAAAGATGAGGCCCTTACCAAAATTACTGCCCTGATTGAACGTTTTGAAGAACAATACGATTTCTACCGCCGTTCAGAATATAATGAAACCCTTGCCCGGAGAGATTTTATCGACCCGTTTTTTAAAGCCCTCGGCTGGGATGTAGATAATGAGCAGGGGTATGCAGAAACTTATCGCGAAGTTATTCATGAAGACAAGCTGAAGATCGGGAGTGCCACCAAGGCGCCCGATTATGCCTTTCGCCTCCCGGGTGGTAAGCGATTGTTCTTTGTAGAAGCGAAGAAGCCAAGTGTATTTATTAAAGATGAGATCACGCCAGCCTACCAGGTTCGCAGGTATGGATGGAGCGCCAAAATGCCTATCAGCATCATTACAGATTTTGAAGAATTCGCCGTTTACGACTGCCTTAAAAAGCCTAATCTTACAGACAAGGCCAGCCACGGCCGCATAAAATACTTCACCTTTAAGGAATACATCGCTGAATTTGATTTCATCTGGGATACGTTCAGCAAGCAAAGCGTATTAAAGGGCAGCTTCGACAGGTTCCTTCAAAGCGACAGGCATAAAAAAGGAACAGCCACCGTAGATCACGAGTTTTTGAAATCGCTGGATGGTTGGCGTACGCTTTTAGCTAATAACATAGCCCTTCGAAACGAGATCGGGGAAGATGAATTGAATTATGTGGTGCAGCACATTATAGACAGGTTGATATTTCTCCGCATTGCGGAAGACAGGAAGGTGGAGCCCTACGCAAACCTGCAATCCGTTTTAAAATCGGGCAACTATTACAAACAACTGCTCAGCATCTTCCACAGCGCCGATCAGAAATACAACTCCGGCCTTTTCGATTTCAGGAAAGACAAAATAAGCGCTGCGATCACCATCGACGATAAGGTGATCAAAAGCATCATCAATGAACTTTATTACCCGGTAAGTCCGTATGAATTTTCCGTGATCTCGGTGGAGATACTCGGCAGCGCCTATGAGCAGTTTTTGGGTAAAACGATCTCACTTAGCAAGGGCGGGCGCGCAAAGATCGAAGAGAAGCCCGAAGTGCGTAAGGCAGGTGGCGTTTATTATACACCACAGTATATAGTTGATTACATCGTGCAAAACACGGTTGGTAAGCTGGTGGAAAATAAAACGCCGGAGCAGGTGAGCAGCATAAAGATCGTTGACCCGGCTTGCGGCAGCGGCAGCTTTCTCATTGGCGCATATCATTACCTGCTGCAATGGCACCACGAACACTACGCTGCAAAAGGAATAAAAAGCAAGGGCGCGAAAGGAAGCGTACTCACGCCCGAAGGCAATTTGTCTACTGCGGAAAAGAAGCGCATTCTGCTGAATAATATTTTCGGGGTTGATCTTGACGCTAATGCCGTTGAAGTGACCAAGCTAAGCCTGCTATTGAAATGTATGGAGGGGGAAACTGAGGCCAGCATAAATTCTCAGATGGCGCTCTTCCACGATCGCATTCTGCCAACGCTGGATGATAATATAAAAAGCGGCAATAGCCTTGTTGACCTGGACTATTATTCCAATGAAATTGACTTCGGTGAAGAACGGAATGTAAAACCTTTTAGCTGGCAGAAAGCTTTCCCTGCTGTGTTCAAACAGGGCGGCTTTGATGCGGTGATCGGGAATCCGCCTTATGTGAGGCAGGAGTTATTGGGAACTTTGAAAGTTTATTTCCAACAACATTACAAAGTTTATCACGGTGTAGCCGACTTATACAGTTATTTCATAGAAAAAGGAATCGGGCTTTTGAACAAGGACGGAATATTCGGGATCATCGTTGCTAACAAATGGATGCGGGCCAACTATGGAGAGCCATTGCGCCGGTGGTTGAAAGAGCAGGGCATTATTGAGATCATTGATTTTGGAGATCTTCCGGTGTTTGAAAGTGCAACAACTTATCCCTGTATTTTGATTGCCTCCAAAAGCAGGAATGAGGAGGAATTTGAAATAGTGAACGTGAAGTCGCTTGACTTCGGCAACCTGGAAGAATTTCTGGCAGATAAGAAGCAAAAGATCAGGTTCAGTTCCTTAGAGAACGAGGGATGGAACCTTGCTTCTGAAGCCGAAGTTAATCTCCTTAATAAATTAAAGAACACGGGGGTGCCATTGGAAAAGTATGTAAACGGAAAAATTTACTATGGCATCAAGACGGGATTAAACGAAGCCTTTGTGATTGACGAGGAAACAAGAAGTCGTTTGATTGCTGAAGACCCACGAAGTGCGGAGGTGATTAAACCATTTTTAGTTGGAAAGGATATTAAACGGTTTCAAAAGCCAACAAGTAACAGATTTTTAATTTTTACAAGAAGAGGCATAGATATCGAACGGTTTCCTGCAATCAAGAAGCACTTAGCAGAATATAAAAAATGGTTAACGCCCAAGCCAAAGGATTTCAAAGGTGATAAGTGGGACGGAAGAAAACCCGGACCCTACAAATGGTTTGAAATTCAAGATACAGTGGAATATTTTCCGGTATTTGAGCAGAGTAAGATTTTGTGGCCCGGCATAAGCGCGGAAATAACGGCGTTCGCTCTAGATCAGAATCATTATTATGGGAATGATAACAATCAAATAATTGCCTCGGATGACAAATTCCTGCTTGGAATTCTAAACTCAAAAATATCAAAATTTCAATTAGTCAATATCTGCGACAAGGTTCAAGGAGGGTTTTACAGACTAAAAATTAGCTATGTAAAGCAAGTTTCTATATTTCTCCCGCGTGCATCTTCTGACATCGACAAGAAAAATAAAATAATTAAGTTAGTTGATCAGATAATAATCTTCAAGGAAGAAGCTGCAACAACCAATCTCCCCAACAAACTGCGACTTATTCATGACAAAATTGATTATTGTGAACAGCGATTGAATGAAATTGTATATCAGCTTTATGGATTAACGGAGGAGGAGATTGCGATTGTGGAAGGGGAGGGGTGATAGATTAGTACAATTATATTAACAGTAAAAATAAACTTCAAAAAACTCAAATTATGGGATTGGATTTAATTGCAAAATTCAGCGTTGTTGAGAAAGTAAACGTTGACGATAGCAAAGATCTCTTTGCTCCATTTCTTGCAACAGAGGAAGAGATTTTTCTCTCCTTTAAGAATGTGCGGGATAAGGTAATATTCACTTCCTATAAAATAGTTTGCTACGATGTGCAGGGGCTGACAGGATCTAAAAAGGAATATCGGATATTCCCATACTCGAAGATTTCTTCTTTTTCGGTTGAAACTGCCGGTTTCTTTGATTCCGATTCCGATTTCAAGATTTGGGTATCAGGGGTCGGGGTTTTTGAGATAAAGTTTGCAAAAAGGCTCGATATTAAAGAAGTGGGGTCGTTTATGGCGGGTAAGATATCACGGTAATCGTAGGCATGGAACATCTTTTAAATGGCAAACCTCTCAGGCACAAACCTGTGTTTAATTAAAGGCCATGTTTATTTTGATAATTGATCCGGGTGGAAAGATTACAGAAATAAAAAACCCCAACATCGCTGCTGGGGGGTAATCGAACCGTAGTCCGATCTTGAAACACAAAGATAAAATGAATTATCAGCTTGTCCAACCGTTTACCGTTAAATAAACCATTCATTACTATGGAAGCACGCGATATCAGAAATTCATTTGGCTTTACCCAAAAAGATTTTTCAAAAATGGCTGGAATGTCCAGAAGTGCATTAGCCATGTGGGAAAGTGGAGCCCGTAATCTTCCGGAAGACGCTGCCTTCCGTCTTGAAGTTCTGGTAGATTTAATAAAAAAACACGGAGATGATATAGGAAAATCCGGCGATTCAATTAGTGCAGCACTTAGGAGAAAGCTCGCAAAAAGGGCAGTCGCTAATCGTGTAAGGGCCGGAGTTTTGCAAGCCAGGTTGGACCGAATGGTGTTATTGCATGCCAATCTCTTGAAACTAGGCCCGGTTTTGTTGCAACTTTTGAAGAAAAAGCGTCAGGATAAAAGCGTGCATTCATGGGCTGCACGACAGCAGCGGGCTCTACCGGGTAGAATTAAACGTTACAATGCAGATGCGCGTATGATAATTCGGTTGCATATTGCAAATTTGCTCTCTCAAGCCTCAGCGATTGAGAATATGTTGAAAGAGTCATAAATCACGACTTCTCGCCTTCTTTCAAATTCCTCAGCGTTGTATGGTATCCGCGCACATCAGCGGGAGAGAATCGGATCACTAAAAGAAAAAGCAGACTTCCTTCAGATCGCGCAGATATTTTTCCCGCAGATGTCCGCAAATTTCTTCGCAGATGGTCGCCGATTTCCTTACTCGATCAGTGGTAATCAGCGGTGTATTTGATCCGCGCTCATCAGCGGTGTATTTTTATCAGCGGAGATCAGCGGGAAAATTTCGGATCACCATAAGAAAACGCAAATTTGTTTGCAGATCGCGCTGAAATTTTTCCCGCAGATTTCCGCAAATTTTTTCGCAGATGGACGCTGATTTCTTTACTCGATCAGCGATCATCAGCGATGTATTTTAATCTGCGAAGATCAGCGGGAAAATTTCGGATCACCATCAGAATATGCAAATGTTTTCGGTGATACCCGCATCTCTCAATTGTGATTTGCCAATCGTTTGGCGTTTCTCGCATTGTATACTGCCACTCCATAGGTTACCAGTAAAGGTATTATCAATAATGCGGAGATAGTGGTGAGGGCCACGAGCACTAAGTATGCGCCATCATGCGGAGTTGAGTTTCGTCGGCCACCCATTACATCAAAAACAACCCGGTGTAAATTTAAAATAGTCAGCGTAGTGATGATCAGGCAAATCGGCATCAATGTGACTGTAATTATATTCAACAAATTTAACCTTGTAAATACCTTCAAAAATTGAAAAAGCAGGCCCAGCCGCCAGGTGGCAACAATTGCAAGAAACCAAACGTTTATTGAGTTCGCTGTTTCCATGGAGTAAAACTTTTCCACGGGAATGGCGTAAAAGATCGCCGGAAATGAGGTAAGACTGATAAATGTTACTACTGTGAAGTAACTCCATTGATCTATCAGGAAAGGTTTTATTATCAACCAGATAAAAAGCGCAAGAAGGAAAATATAAATAACAGAGCCCAGGCCCAGGTGTTGCAACAAAGATGCCCCTTCATCATCCCAATAGCGGCCGATGCCAACTACCCAGGTTCCAATCAAACCGGCAATGAAGTGTTTCCGGTTAAATTGAAGCATTTCTTCCCGCGAAATTCTAAATGTGAGTAATCTCCAAATGGTTCTAAGCATTGGCTGATGTTAATTTGCTCTTTAGGGTTTTTTTAAAATTCGATTTGCGTTGCTTTACATTATTATCCGCATAAACGTTCATCATCAAATTCTGAAATGAATTTTCAAGTTCGACAACTGTAAAATTTTTCGGTGTGTAGGTTACGTCGAAAAGGGTGCATTTGTTCCAGAATTTTTCCTCTAAAAGCCTGTGCTCCGCCTTTAGCTGCCGGTACAGATCTGTTCCAGGGAAAGGTGTTAGCAAGGTTATCTGCACCTCCGATAGGTTACTGTCTTTGATGAACTGCTCGGTATGTATAAAAGTTTCCTTTGTGTCAGAATCAAAACCAAGAATAAAGCATCCGTTTACAGAGATGCCATAGGATTGAATCTTTTCGATTGCTTTCAAGTAGCCGTCGAATTGATTGAATTTCCAATTGTTCCTGTCAATTCCTTTCAAAGTTGAAGCCCTGGAGGTTTCGAGGCCAATCAAAACCTGAGCGCAGTTTGAATTGGCAAGCAGTTCTAACAGTTCATCGTCCTCCGATATAGATATATCTGTTTCCGTAAACCACTTCAATTTATACTTTGAAAACAAGTTTAATAATTGCTTCGACCATCGTTTGTCGACAAAAGTGTTGTCATCCGCTAATTCAATAAATGGGCGTTGCCACACTTCAAAAATTTTGTTTAGTTCTCTTTCAACCTGCTCAATGGGCTTCTTTTTATAACTACTGATCATTCTGGATGCTGCGCAAAAAATGCAGTGTAATGGGCAACCTCGTGTAGTTTGCAAGGTGAGCCTGTTGTATTTGTTTATATCCAGCAGGTCATACCTTGGTATTTTATCGGAATTGAAATGGTATGAATATTTTTTAGCAGTCAGTGAGCTGTAGAAGGGTTTAAGACTGCCGTTTTCAAAATCTCTTAATAAGTCGCTCCAAATAATTTCTCCCTCACCCTGGATAATGCAGTCTGCATGCGCCATCGCTTCTTGCGGTAAAACGGAAACGTGAAGTCCGCCAATAGCCACGGCAATGTTTTCCTTTTTGAACCTGTCGGCCAGGGAATAGGTTTCGTCGATCCTTGCTGTTAGAGATGAAAAGGCGATCAGGTCAGGTTTTTCATTCAGAATTTCGGAAAATGAAGTTTCTAAAACGTCGTCTATTTCTTTATAGACGATTTCCCAATTCTCCGGCGAATGTGCGGCAATGGTGAGCAGGCCTAAACTTGGGAGACTCCCTATTACTTTGCTTCGATCAACAAAACCGGGGAGAGTCAGGCCAAGCTGCATGAGTTTTTGATTGTAAACTCTAACGCCGCTCATAGCAACAAGTACCGCTTTACACAATGGGTTTGTCATGTTTTATGATCAAAGTTGCGTTTCGCATGCGAGGGCTATGGGGATGTCTGCCGGCGCAGGTGCAACAGATCTTATTTGTTTGATCCAATATACAACTGTTCAATAAGAATACAAAAGTCGACTCATCAGAGGGCGCTGATATTTCCCGCAGATGCTCGCAGATTGTTTCGCAGATGCTCGCAGATTTTTTACAGGATCCGCGGTAATCAGCGGTGTATTTTGATCTGCGAAGATCAGCGGGAAATGTATTTGATGTTCCCGCTGATTCGGCCGATTGTTTCGCAGATGATCGCAGAATATTTTCCCGCAGATTTTCGGGGATTGATTCGCTGATTCCCGCTGATTAGTTACAGGATCCGCGTAAATCAGCGGTGCATTTCAATCTGCGTTCATCAGCGGGAAACTTTCGAATCTTATTAAATAACGTATAGCTAATTCCACTCTTCCCAGCTTCCACCGTATTCCATAAGCATAATCGTCCGCTCATGTATTTAAACAATGTGCGTCTACACTAACCGTTAGTGGAACGATATGATAAAGTTTCGTTAATGAACGAAAACACATTAAACCTTTTTCTCTTTTTTCCATCATATAGGCGAACAATATTGTTCAAGTAAAAATTAAAATTTGAAAACATGACAAATTTTACACGACTCACTTCACGTGAGGAATGTTAATCCCTGATTGACATGATTCTAGCAGAGAAAGAAGACCTGGCATTCAAGAAAACATCTCTTGAACGCAGGATCAGGGTAACGGCAGAGAACTCCATTGAAATTGATGTGGAGTATCAAAGGCTCACCGTTGAATTAAGTAGCTGGACTACCATCGTGAACAATCTTCCTGATGGTCCGGCGAAAGAAGCAGCGATCTCCAAACAAAGAAAGGCCGAATACCAGTTGTTCGTTCTTGAAGACCGCCGCGACAACTATGGTGCATTAGCCCAGTATGAAAAAGAATTCGACATTGGCTGCATCGACGCGCAGCTTGCACAGGTCGAACTCTTTATCACCGCTGTACGCCAGCACCAGGATACTTTGCCTGCGTAGCGGTATGAGGCATCGTAGCGACGCACGAAGCATCGTGCCTTTACAACACAAAAGCCGTCTCCTTAGGGAGGCGGCTTCTTTATGATAGATTCAAGGCGGTGTGCCTGTACTATAGACCAGCAAAAAGAACAGGAAGAGTTTGAACTATACTATAGCGCTTTCACAGGAGTTAGGTGCGTCAACACACAAAGCCACCCGTTATTTTCCTTTATATAAACATCGGTGACCCATTCATCCGCCTGCATGGGTTGTCCCTGCCATACACCCGTATTTTGTCCACGACCCGTAACAAGCGCCACTTCACCGTAAATTTTTACTCTTAAAACCTGCTTAGTCATCGTTTGGTGGGAGAGTAGTCCTTGTTCAAGCACATCAAAAAATCTCTCCTGCGGAATTATGCCGCCCATGCCGTCCACTAACACCCAGTCGCGGGTGACGCACTTCTTTATTTGCTCTACCTTGTTTGAGATAACAGCCTCGTTAAATTCGTCATCAATTTTTTGGAACTGTGCGATCAGGAGTTCTTCTGTCATGATTTTTTTATTGTTATCTGTTAGAGATCAATGTTGTCCTGGAAACAGTGCTGCTGTCTTTCCAAAGAAATAACAGCCCTGATCTTTCCGGATTCACTTTTCTGGTGTTTCCCACTTAAGAAAGAGTACTTATCAATCCAAAATAATATTCACGCCTTGCTCGGTGAGCTTTTTCAAACCGTCTTTAATTGAGTTAATTTCTTCCTTGGTCCTTCCTATCCAAGACTTTAATTCGCCTACCACTTTAAATGGATTAATGGAACGAAAGGACATGGTTGGATTACCGGGAAACTTCTTATCTGTAACGTTCGGATCATCTTCTATTTCGCCTGTAGCTTCCACAAGATAGATCCTTTCGTGACCTTCGCCTTCTGCAAGTTCGGCACCTAACATGGCTGCATTCAATGTGGCCGCAACATATACGTGTTTCAATTTCCGGTTATCGTAGTTGGATTTAAAGCCCACGCTGATGTGATCGCCGATCTTCAGGTCTGCCTTTGTACCATGAAAAAAGGTTTGAGCAAACGGAGCCGGCATGCCGGATTCAATGGGACTTTTACTTTTTTTTGTTTCCATTGATTAATGATTTGGTTGATTTAGCGATCTCCGAATCCATCATTGCCAATGCTCTTTATTTCAGACTTGGCTGGTTTGTTACGAGCAGATCGGCAAGCCGGTTACCATTACAATCGAGTGTTTAAAGAGCAATGAGGGGAACGGCATCAAAATAGTTAACGAAATTTTGCCGAGATGCAAGGTATCTAAGGTTTGTAAATAATTCTATTCTATCAAGAGTCAGGTGTGCCCAAGCCGTGGATCGTCGTACAGATCATTTACCTGGGTGAGAATGTTTTTGGGAATATTTCCCAGGTCAACTCTTTCATACACTTTATTACCTGGCGTGTCTTCATTGTAGCTGTTGTACAAATTAATGTGGGTATCGGTTTCTTCCATTATGCTGGTTTCTCCATCTGCCTGTTGAGCATCGAGGCGGGTGGCAATCTCCATGTTATCCGCACCGTACTCCAGCCTATTGCAGTTTACATTCACATGGAAGGCTTTTCCTTCATGATAAATGGAAAAAGCAGTTACCGGGGCGTCATCCCCTGCAGCTACAAGTGTGATCTTGACGCCATCGGGAGTGATGACGGTACGGTTATTTCCGATCCGGTCTTTCAAATGTTTGCCATTCAAATTTTCATGCAGGGCAGACCCCGGCGCATCAGGAAAATCGCCCCAGAGCTGGATAGTATACAAACCCTTGTAAGTGATGGTGAAGGTGCTGTTTCTCTGTCCACTCACTACTCTCGTGTCTATTTTGATAGATGTATTAGTGCCTGAATTAAATTCATACAACCCTTCTTCAATAACCTGAAATCCTGATGATGGAGCTACTGAAGCGCAGGTGCCCAGTTCAGGTAAAGGTTCCTGTTCATTTTTATCCTTCTTGCAAGATGAAAAGAGGAAGACAATTAATAGAGAAAAAATGAACGGGTTTTTGAAGTGCATAACGTTTACGATTAGGTGAAGAAATCCGGCAGACAGCTTAAAGCTAATGAGGAAAAAGTAGATATCAAAAGAAAAAGCGGCGAAATCAGCTATCAATTTCAACGTTCTCCTTCCAATTTAGGCTAAATGATCGTCCAACGGCCTGCATCATCCAGTGTATAATCCAACCCGTTGCTCATGGTGTACACCGTTTTGTTCGTTTTCTCATTAACAAACTGTTTTTGTTCATACACGCGGATACCGTTATTCTGGCGGGTGAGGTAATTGATGAGGGCCTGCATGGTAGGTTGTATGTCGTGCAGCCATTCTTCATCCTGTTCTTTTACAAATGCCTGGCTCATGGAGGAGTGAGAGTAAAAATTGTGCCAAGGGGGTTCTGGGTTATGAGTTATGAGTTTTGAGTAAGGGGTTGTGGGTGAGGAGATGTGGGATATCGGATATGGGATTTGGGATGTAAGCGCTGGATACAGATGCAGGGTGCAAGCTAGATTCAAAATTCAAAAATAAAAAGGCAAAATTCAAAAGCCTTGTACCATGTAGCCTGTTCCTTAAGGCTTCGGCTTTTCGCACGAAGGCCACTAAGAATACATAAGGGCACGAAGAAGCATCAAGGAGCAAGGTGTAAGCCACAGGGGGAAAGTCAAAAGTCAAAATCAAAAATTCAAGAGGCCTTGTACCATGAAGCCACGACGTTTCCCGCAAAGGCGCAAAGAAATCATAAGGCGCAAAGGGATTTACGATGTACGAATTACGATTTGAAAATTTGAAATCACTCTTTGCGATATTAAATTTTGATTCTTGATTTAGATGCTGTTCAAAAACGGATTCTCTTTAAACCATTTTACCGCTCACTTCGTGCCTTCGTGTGAAAAAGGCTTCCGGTTTCACGCAAAAACGCAAAGGAAGCAAAGAAGCAAAGAAGCCAGGCATTCAAGTAAAGAGTCATTTCGCAAAACCTTGCGCCCTGTACCTTGAACCCTGGAGCCTTCACATTTCACATGAAGCCCGCGAAGCATACATAAGGCCACGAAGAAGCATCAAGGAGCAAGGTGTAGGCCACAGGGGAAGAGAAAACGAAAAAGTAAAAAGGCCTGAATCATATAGCCTGGGCCCTGAAGCCTAAAGCTTGTACCATGTTGCTTGTACCCTGGAGATTTGGCGTTTCATTCGAAGCCGCAAAGAAGACATACGGCTACGGAGTTTTACATCTCAAATCTCAAATCCCACAACCCATAATCCACAACTCACAAACCACTCAACTGCAGCAATCCGTAGCGCACCCGCATGATTTTGTTTTCTCCGCATACACCGTGATGCTGAAAATTCCGGTGTTGCCGGTTTTGAAATTATTCAGTTCTTCTTCGTTGAGATAATTTTTCAAAATATCATCGGGAATATTGATCGCTTTTTCTTTTTGAACTGTTACGTTACTGAACCCGTTGGCAGTTATCAGCTCCAGGTAGGTCTCTTTTTGGATCGCGCCGGAAACGCAGCCTGCATACATTTCCGCATCCTTGCGCAAGCCTTCAGGCAGAGCGCCAACCAGCACCACATCGGAAATGCTAAAGTGTCCGCCGGGTTTGAGAACGCGGAAGATGTCTTTGAACACCGCATCCTTATCGGGTACAAGATTGAGCACGCAGTTGCTTACAATTACGTCAGCCGTATTTGCAGATACCGGCATTTTCTCAATATCGCCCTGGCGGAATTCTACGTTACTAAAGCCAAGTTTTTGTGCGTTCAACTTTGCCTTTTCGATCATGGCAGGAGTGAAGTCGATACCGATCACGCGGCCATCTTCTCCGGTTTCGGCTCTTGCAATGAAGCAATCATTTCCTGCACCGCTGCCCAGGTCAATCACCGTATCGCCTTTTTTAATTTTTGCGAATTGGGTAGGGAGGCCGCAGCCTAGGCCAAGGTCTGCATCGGGATTGTAACCTTCCATTTCCGTGTAATCATCGCTCATGATGTTGTACACTTCGGTGGAGCAACCGCCCGCACCGCAGCATGAGCTTTGGTTGGTTTCTTTACTTTGCAGAGCGATCTCGCTGTATTTCTGTTTTACTATTTCTTTCAGGCTGTCTGAGTTTTGCATTTTGATTTGTTTATGGTTATTAACAACAATTATTTTTCTTTTCAATTTTTGCTGCGAGTCCGTCGAAATAAGTCTGCAGCCTGGAGATGGCTTTCTCATCGATACAGTAGCAAACGCTGTTGCCCTCCACTTCACCTTTAATAAGGCCGGCGTTTTTCAATTCTTTCAAATGCTGGGAAACGGTGGGCTGGGCGAGGGGAAGTTCATTTACTATGTCTCCGCAAATGCATGTGTCAACCTTTGCGAGGTATTCAATTATTGCGATCCTTGCCGGGTGGCCGAGAGCCTTGGTTAATGTAGCGATCGAGTTTTGTTTTGTGGAAAAATGTTCTGTTTTAGTAGCGCCCATGTTTTGAATTTAATATTGCAATATTACGATGAAGAATTAAATCGGCAAAGGTTTTTTTTGCGGGGGATTTGGGCACAAGTCAAAAGTAAAAAGTAAAAATTCAAAAGGCCTTGCACCATGTGGCCTGTGCCTTGAAGCTTCGGCGTTTCACGCAAAGGCATGAAGAAGCATCAAGCTGCAAGCAATAGGGTAAAAGTCAAAAAGTAAAGACGCCTTGTACCTTTTAACTTATCCCCTGAACCTTCACCAGTTCCCACATCTCATAACTCATAACCCAAAACTCATAACTCATTTCACACGAAGGCGCGAAGAAGCATCAAGCTGCAAGCAATAGGGTAAAGGCCAAATGTAAAGACGCCTTGTACCTTGTAACTTATGCCCTGAACCTTCACGAGTTCCCACATCTCATAACTATATCTCATTACCCAAAACCCATAACCCAGAACTCAAAACTCATAACTCATGGCACTTCGCACGCCTCGAATCCAATTCACACTAACTTCGCTTCATGGAACATTCAATTGATCGTCCTGCTGTTCGGTTTGTAGATTATGAACGTAAATATGCAGAAATATTCAGGAGCTTAAATGAACAATGGATCTCGGAGAACTTTAAAATGGAGGAAGCCGATCATAAAGCCCTTGATCATCCGCAGGAATATATCTTAGACCAGGGCGGAATAATCGTTGTTGCTTTATATAAAGAAGAGCCGGCCGGAGTTTTCGCTTTAATAAAGATGGATGATCCTAAATACAAATTCGAACTGGCAAAGATGGCTGTTTCGCCTGAAGCACGCGGGAGAAATATAGGTTGGCTGATGGGCCGTGAAGCGTTGAGAAGATCAAAGGAACTTGGTGCTCAATGGCTTTATCTTGAAAGCAATACCAAACTGGTGCCCGCTATCAACCTCTATTATAAACTTGGTTTTGAACGTGTGTATGGCAGGCCAACACCTTATGAAAGATGCAATATTCAAATGGAAGTAAAGCTGTAGATCAGGTTGCGGGGAGCAAGGTGCAGGTGACAGTGGAAAGCCAAAGTAAAAAGTAAAAGGCTTGAATCATATAGCCTGGGCCCTGAAGCCTAAAGCTTGTACCAGGTAGCCTGTTCCTTAAGGCTTCGGTGTTTTACTCGAAGGCGACTGAGAATACATAAGGCCACGAAGAAGCAACAGGGAGTAGGGTGCAGGCGACAGGGGAATAAAAAAGTAGAAAGTAAAAGGCTTGAATCATGTAGCCTGAGCCCTGAAGCCTAAAGCTTGTATCATGTAGCCTGGGCCCTGAAGCCTAAAGTTTGCACCTTGTAGCCTATGCCTTGAACCCTTTCATTTCACCTAGAACTTCTCGATCTTAAACATCTTCTGTATCACATCCGTTTTCCGGAATTCAAATTCTGATCGGCCTTTCTTATCCTTTTTTATTTCATGAAATGTTATGAAGCCGAAGCAGGGAAAGAAAGTGTCGAAAACACGACGGTTGTAGCAAAAGCTAAAACATAGTTCAGGGGTGAAAGGGAAGGTGCCGGGCATGGAAGAGAACAAGGTCGGGAAAGCCCTTGCATATTTTTCTACATAGAAATCGGTAGGCTTTTTCTCTCCGAACTTGTTCAGCATCATCAATGAGAATGCCCAGCCCACCTGGCCTACCGGGGCCCCGGTGAAATTATCGAGGTTTCCCCAATGGAATCCCTCGGTAAAAGCTTCAAAGAATTTTTTAAACAATCCGTACCGGTCATTGTTACCGATCATTTCTACGGCTGCCGGGGAGAGCGTCATTTTACCACCATCAATAGCCGTAAAACCTGCAAGCTCCGTTATCTCCCGCGCCAGGCTTATTGACTCGCTGTCATCTTCCCTTAACAGGTTTCTAATGCCGGAGTCTATCATCTCTTCCGGAATAAATTTTTTCTCGTAAAGCTCTACAACCACCTTCCGGGGAAGTGCGCCACCCTTGGTCAGCTTAACATGCTTCTCACGTTGTATGATTTTCAGCAATTCTTCACTTATCCGAAAAAGCAGAGCCTTATCCAGCGTTTCATCATCTATCTTCTTACGCATCTGCACGGGAGATCCCTCACCAAAAGTGTCGTGTATGAGTTGATGCATCTGGTTTGGCGACAGGCCAAGGAAATCTTCATGCGGTGAGTTGTTTCGAAGAAGAATTTCGGTTTCTATGTGACGATTTAAATCCATTCTCTGATGTTGTAGTTGCTGCCTGGTAAAGATACAAAGCTGGTTTGGGAAATGTGACTTGAAAATAGGGGTACAGGGAGCAGGGTGCAAGCGTTAACGGATCATGATCGGGATAAGGTCAAACTGCGCATACATCGGCCAGAGGTACGCCTGGAAACTCCCAGTTCACTGACATTGCCGAACACTTAAAATTCCTTTCTAACTTCACGTTATGAACAGAAATGAAATTGAGTTGGTGGAATGCCCGCGGGATGCTATGCAGGGCTGGCCGAAATTTATTGAAACGGAAGAGAAGATCAAATACCTGAATCAATTGCTAAAGGTGGGTTTTCATACATTGGATTTCGGAAGTTATGTTTCACCAAAAGCGATTCCTCAAATGGCAGACACAAGGGAGGTGGTGAACCGCCTGGATCTTGCCGGAGTCGATACAAAGTTGCTTGCAATTGTTGCCAATGTAAGAGGTGCAGAAGAAGCTGCATCTTTCGGGCAAATCAGCTTTTTAGGATTTCCATTTTCAATTTCAGAAACATTTCAGAAAAGAAATACAAATGCCTCGGTTGATGAAGCCTTCATGACGGTTAAGCATATACGCGATATCTGCGAAAAGAATGAAAAGCAGATGGTCGTTTACCTCAGCATGGGTTTTGGCAACCCTTACGGTGACGCCTACTCGCCAAAAACGGTGACAGACTGGGCGGGGAGAATGGTGGAAGAAAGGATAAAGATCATTTCCATAGCAGATACCGTGGGTGTGGCAAACCCGAACGAAGTGGAGAGCGTAATGAAGGAGGTTATACCAGCATATCGGGGTGTTACCATCGGAGTCCATCTTCATTCTGCGCCACACGACCGGGCGGAAAAGCTGGATGCCGCTTTGCGGGCCGGATGCAGGCGTTTTGATTCCGCAATAAAGGGGATCGGCGGCTGCCCGATGGCAGGTGATGCACTCGTTGGCAATATGGACACAGAGTTTATGATCTCCCATTTCAGAAGCAATGGACTGAATATCTCCCTGAACGATTCTGAATTACAAAAGGCTTCGCTAATGGCAGCCTCAATTTTTAACTGATCAGCTAAAATTCTATACCGGACATCCAAAAAAATCCTGATGTGTTGATAAATATCTGATCTCAGGTATTTTTTTTATCATATGTAAAATATATATTCGTTTTTTCCTATCTATCCACCCTGAACAATTGCACCTTACTCTCTCCAATCTGAGGAAAAAGCGGTAGGAACATGTTTGCGCTGGAATGCAGTGCTGGCAGGCCCTTGCCTAATTAATCCTTCATCTAAAACAAATTTTTATGAAAAAGGTCCTCACCCTTTTAGCGGTAACGGCTTCTCTTTTCGGCCTTGCTCAATCACCTCAAACAGAATCTCAATGGTGGATAGCAAACTCGGATGTTACGTCAATTGCCAGGGAAAACAATACAGTTTACCTCGGCGGTTTTTTCGATTATGTCGGCCCTGTGGAACCGTTCGGGGCTGCAGCGAATAAGATCACCGGGCAGCCGGATCTTAACTTTATCAATCCAAACGGAATTGTGCATACTGCTGTTCCCGACGGCAGTGGCGGGTGGTATATTGGTGGCTCATTTTCGCAGGTAGGAAACCAAACGAGAAATAATCTTGCACGTATAAATGCGGATGGCACCCTTAATGCATGGAACCCGGGCGCGAATAATACAGTTTATGCCCTCGAGGTGAATGGCGGCGTGGTGTACGCAGGTGGTTTATTCTCTACATCAGGTGGTCAGTCGCGAAGCCGGCTCGTTGCCCTGGATGGATTTTCGGGGTTGGCTACGTCCTGGAACCCCGGTGCAAATTCGGGGGTTTATTCGTTGGAATATCAATCTGGAATTCTTTATGTCGGCGGAGACTTTACAGTTATAAACGGGCAGCCCCGTAACAGGATCGCGGCCGTTGATGCAACTACTGCCGTACCTACCGGGTGGAATCCTGGTGCCAACAGCACAGTGAAAACTCTTTGCTTTTCTGCAGACAGGATTTATGCGGGAGGAAGCTTTACAAGCCTTGGAGGCTCAACACGAAACTATATCGGAGCCGTGAGTACGCTCACAGGAACTCTTGCAACCTGGAACCCTAATGCGAACTCTGCTGTTTACGCTATCGCTGTAAATGGAACTACGATTTACGCCGGGGGAACTTTCACCACTATCTCGGGCCAGCCAAGAAGCAGGATCGCGGCACTCAACAATACCACAGGGGCCCCTATTGCATGGGATCCCGGCGCTGATGGCAGTGTGCAATCTTTATTAATTGACGGAACCCGCGTGTACGCGGGAGGTTCATTTAAAACCATCGGAGGAGAAAACAGGAGCAGGATAGCCGTGCTTGATATTGCCACGGCGGTTCCCACCTCATGGCAGCCTGAAGCAGGGGATACCGTAAATACCATTGCCGGCGGCGGAAGCATGATATATTATGGAGGATCATTCCGCAGCACAGGGGGTGAACGCAGAAACTACCTGGCTGCACTAAATGCCATTACCGGAGAACTGACACCATGGGATCCTGACCTTGACCAGGAGGTATGGTCGATTGCAATTGCAAATGGAAATTTGTATGCCACCGGAAATTTCACCCAGGTAGGCGCTGATGCAAGATCACGCATAGCATCGATCGACCTTACAACAGGCCTCGCCACAGCCTGGAACCCCGGGCTTACAGGCGGCTCAGGAATTGAATTGAAACTGGATGGAAACACGCTCTATGTCGGTGGAAATTTTACTGCCATCAATTCCATCCCGCGCGACCGGCTAGCTGCTATAGATGTTACAACTGGCTCAGTTACCGGTTTGAACACTGGCGTTAACGGTCAACTTTCTTCCATTGCCGTGGATGGTGATCTGCTTTACCTCGCAGGAGATTTCGTAACAGTCGGCGGAATCACCAGGTGGAAAATTGCTTCCATCAACAAACACACCGGCGTGGTTACTTCCTGGGATCCGAATGCTGATGACATCGTTCATGACGTTGAAGTAAAGGACAACATCGTGTATGCGGCAGGTATGTTTACCAATATTGGCGGGCAACCGCGCTCGCGCCTTGCTGCTATCGATGCCACAACGGGCTTAGCCACGCCATGGAATCCGGGCGCAACCGGAACGGCCTCCCGGCTCCAGATAAGCGGAGGGAAATTAATTGTTGGAGGCCAGTTTATTAATGTTGGCGGACAACCCCGCAGCCGCCTCGCAGCATTGAATCTCTCCACAGGGGCCGTGCTTCCATGGAACCCCGCCGCTTCTGCCACCGTGATACGATCGCTCTATGTTAACGGAACTAAGCTTTATATCGGCGGAGATTTCACAGCGCTTAGTGGCGTGGTGCGGGAAGCTTTTGCCGTGTACGATCTGCAATTGCCTGAGATCACCTCTTTCGATCCTTTAACAGCCGGAACAGGCGCTACGATTACAATCACAGGTATCAACTTTACCGGCGCAACGGGCGTTACGATCGGGGGCATTGCTGCATCAGGCTTTACCGTAGTGGATGATCAAACAATAACAGCCCAGGTAGGGTCGGGCGGCTCCGGTGATGTAGTTGTTACCACTTTGGCAGGCTCGGCAACGCTCGGAGGATTTAGTTTCTGTACTCCGCCTATTGTTACAATAACTCCAGCCGGAGCAATCACATTCTGCGAAGGCGGCTCTGTGCAGCTATCATCTTCCGCTCCATCAGGTAATCAATGGAACCTTGATGGTAACCCGATTGCAGGCGCAACCGGAATCAACTATACAGCTGAAGAATCGGGAGATTATTCCGTGACCGTAACAGAAGCCCCCGGCTGCGTTACAACATCCGATGCTACTGAAGTTGTAGTTAACCCTGTTCCGGGCCAGCCTGTAATATCGGGTAGTAATTCGGTTTGCACGGGCGGTACAACCACTATCACTTCTTCCGCTGCGCCACCGGGAGGAAGTTATGCGTGGTTTGAAAATGGCTCTCCGCGCGCAGAAACAAGCATTTCGATAGTTGCGGGAGCGGGGTCATTTGAAGTGGTTGTACTCAGCGACGAGGGCTGTGAAAGCGTAACATCGGCACCCTTCGATATTTTCGAAGCTGGTATTCCGGCTGCACCCTTTATAGATGGAGTGAAAAATGTTTGCCAGTATGTCGGAACAGGTGAAGACGTGGTTTTTACAGTGTTTCCTGATCCTAATGTTATATCGTATAACTGGGTGGTACCACCGACTGTACAAATCATGAGCGGCCAGGGAACGGGAACTCTTACAGTTCATATCCTTAACGGATTTATATCAAACCCCAATAAACAGATCCGTGTTACCGGAACCACTGCCTGCGGAAACACCCCGATGAGCATAAAATATCTGGCAGCACAGATGCCGGTAACGCCATTGCCGATCGCCGGGCCAACAAATGTTTGCGACCTCGTAGGTACACCTAATACAGCGATCTACAGTGTTCCTGAAGTTGCCGGGGCCACTGAATACAACTGGGTGCTGCCACCAGGCGTAACCGTTATAAATAACAATGGTAATAGCATTGAAGTTTCCTTCAGCAATGCATTTGTAACATCAAATTTCACTGTAAATGCAGAAAATGATTGCGGTGTTAGCCCCAACAGAAGTGTGGTTGTAAAAAAGATAAGTCCGTCCACCCCGGGATTGATCACTGGCTCTTACAACGTGTGCCTGTTCAAACCCACGCCTGCGAATCCTTCCGGTGTGCCTGCAACTTTCAGTGTATTGAGGGCAGACAATGTAAACCAGTATAATTGGACGGTTCCTCCGGGAGCAAATATTGTGAACCACATTACCAGCGGTGTTGAAGACATTATCACAGTTGAGTTCACATCGGGCTTCACCACAGGAGCTGTGAGCGTGACGGCGGTTAATAATTGTGGCGTCAGCCCGGCCAGGAGTTTAAACATGGTGAACTATAATCCCGCAACGCCTGCTGCAATTGATGTGGTGGCTACACAGAGTTGCCCCGACAGGATATACACTTATTCCCTGGCCCAATTACCTGCGAATGCCACAGGTGTGCAGTGGAATGTTCCTGCGGGCGGCACTATAAACATTGGGCAGGGATCTTCAAGCATCCAGGTGAGTTATGGCAGTGGTGCCATCATTGGAAATGTGACCGCTGCAAGCTATAACGGATGTGCGTCAAGCGCTACAAGATCGGTGGCTGTGAAACTGCCTGGTTGCCCGCCAGCACCAAAACAATCATTGATTGTTAATGCAGAGGGTGAGAGTGATGGTTCTTTAAAAGCGGAGATTTTTCCAATTCCATCTCCAAGCGATTTTCAACTTGAAATAAAGAGCGACAGGAAAGAAGTTGTTTCTGTAAGAGTTTTAAGCACTACCGGTGTGGCACAAACGCAGATGAGGATGTACCCGGGAGAGAGGAAAAGTTTTGGAAAGGATCTGGCGCCGGGCATTTATTTTGTTGAAATGATCCAGGGGAAGGATCGCAGGGTGACGAAGATCATTAAGCAATAATTCTTTTAAGCTTGCATTACGTAAAGCTTTGACGATTTTCAGGAGGCTGTCTGGCAGGATGGCCTCCTGTTTTTAGGGAGCATGCCTCTATTCCTTAATTTTGCCTGATGCAGTTCAGGGCAGAATTTTTCCCAAAGGCGTTTTCAAAGAAGATAAGGCACAGCGATGCCCTGATGCTCGTTGGCAGTTGTTTCACTGAGCAGATCGGCGGAAAATTGTCAAATAATAAATTCCAGGTTTTGCAAAATCCCAATGGCATTTTGTTTAACCCCATAAGTATTTGCGGGGCCATTGAATCGTATGCAGGAAATAAGCCCGCAGTAAAGGAAGATCTCTTTTATTCAAATGAGTTGTGGGGAAGCTGGCAACATCATACCCGCTTCTCATCTGTTGATGCAGAGGTTACGATAAATAAAATAAATGCTGAACGATCGCAGGCGCATGAATTTCTTAAGAAATGTGATTGGTTGATGCTCACACTGGGGTCGGCATTTGTTTATGAGCTAATGGATGTTGACGGTAAGGATCACGAGAATGTGGTGGCGAATTGTCACAAGGTGCCCACAGATAAATTTAACCGGCGCCTGTTAAGGCAGGAGGAAGTTGTACAACAGCTTTCAAAAATGCTTTTGTTGCTTAGGGATAACTACCCGCATTTGAAAGTGATCTTCACTATAAGCCCCGTTCGTCACCTTCGGGAAGGGTTTATCGAGAACAACCGGAGTAAGGCCGTTCTTATCAGCGCGGTGCATGAATTACTGGAGCAGGATAGAGTTTTTTATTTCCCTGCCTATGAGCTTGTGTTAGATGATTTGAGGGACTACCGTTTTTTCGCTGAAGATCTTGTTCATCCGAATTACGCGGCAACAAATTATGTGTGGGAAAAGTTCATAACGGCGTGTATAGACGAAGAAGCCCAGGCGATAATGAAAGAACTTTCTGGGATCCTGTCTGCCGTAAATCATAAGCCCTTTAACCCGGATTCTGCCCAACATGCCGCTTTTAAAAAGACTTATTTGGAAAAAGCGCTAAGACTGGCGGAAAAATATGAACATGTTGATCTGAGTGCGGAGATCAAATTTTTGGCGGAGGGAAATTAACTGCCGACTGGATTGGGGACGTGAGTTATAGGACCTGAAAAATCATCATTTACAAATGACGGCAAATTTGAGTACATATAACTTAAAAAACGGTCAACGTTTTCCAGGCATTGACAAACTATCAACTATCAACTATCAACTACAACTACAACTACCGACTACAAACTAATGTATCCTGTCTCCACGCACTTCCATCGTATTCATTAATTCCTTTTCATAAGCCAGCCATTCCTGCCAGCGTTTACGCACGATATTTTTTGGCAGGTAGTGTTCAGCCAGTGTGATGAACAGCGTATAATGGCCGGCTTCACTCTCCATGAAGCGGCGGTAGAATTTTCGCATGTAAGCATCTTCCATTCCCTCGCTCAGTCGTTTGAATCTTTCGCAACTGCGGGCTTCAATGAGTGCCATGATGAGCATTTGGTCGAGAAATCTTTCATCCGGGCTCCCGCCTTTTTTTTGAAACTCGAGCAGTTTATTTACATAGATGTCTTTGCGTTGCCTGCCAAGCCTGAGGTTTCTTTTCCTGAGTTCGCTGATCACAGCCCGGAAGTGACCCCATTCCTCTGTTACGATGGGGCTTAGTTCTTCAACCAGTTTTTCTTTTTCCGGATTTTTCTGAATGAGGGAAATGCAGGTGGTGGCTGCTTTTTGTTCACACCATGCGTGGTCTGTAAGGATATCTTCAAGAGATATTTCGGCAAGGTTTACCCAGCGCGGGTCGGTAGGCAGCTTCAGGCCAAGGATATTTCGGGTGTGGTCGCTTAGGTCGTGCATACAAAGTTAAAATTCAAAAGTCAAAAGTAAAAGAATGTGCAAGTTCGCAGATCGGATGTCTCGCATCGAAATTAGTGTTTTCACCAAACAGGGAAAGGCTGCGACTGGGATTGCGTTTTTTTTTAGATTCTTAAGTGAGAAATCGTAATTCTTAATTTTTAATTCGTAATTGCTTTAACCTTGCCCAATAGTGCCTGCCGCCATGTCGTTTCTATTCACTAATTTAGGTGCTTCCAAAACTACTATGCGAATACTTCTTTTCATTCTTACGACGGTTCTTACCGTGGCATTGTGCGTAGTTCTCAATTCCAAAGCTGTACTGCCGGCTCCATTAGGAAAACTGCTTTCGCCGCAACACGGCATCTGGCAAAACGCAGAATCTAAAAATGCAACATTTTCTGCAACTATCCCGGCGGCCGGGCTGAAAGGAAAGGTTGAGATCTATTTAGATGAAAGGCTTGTGCCCCATGTATTTGCAGAACATGAAACTGATGCTTATTATGCTCAGGGTTTTCTGCATGCAAAATTCCGCCTATGGCAAATGGAACTCCAGGCATTAGCAGCTGCGGGCAGAGCGACCGAAGTAGTGGGACGTGCTGCGCTTAACCATGACCGTGAGTTCCGCCGGCTCGGTATGGTGTATGCAGCAGAAAAGGCTCTTGAAGAAATTGAAACCAACGACACCACAAAGGCAGAATGTGATGCCTATACGTCAGGGGTGAATGCATACATTTCCTCGCTTACTGAAAGCGAACTGCCAATAGAATATAAATTGATTGGGTATTATCCCGTGCAATGGACGAATCTTAAAACCGCGCTGTTTCTTAAATATATGTCATACGACCTTGCAGCACGGGAGAAGGATTTTGAGCTTACCAACACCAGGAGTTATTTCGGTGCAGAAAAGTTCAAACTACTTTTTCCCGAAAAGCAGGATTCACTGGACCCCATAGTTCCCGGGCGCTTTGCCGATACTCCCCGTGTTAAACTAAAGCGGCGCGTTGATTATGATACGATCAGTTTCGGATCACTCGCCGTCGATTCTTCGTTTATGCCAGACCGTGATAAAGGCAGTAATAACTGGGCCATCTCCGGAAGGCGTTCGGCTTCGGGAGCACCGATGCTGGCAAATGACCCACATCTCGGGCTTAATCTTCCTTCATTGTGGTTTGAAATGCATCTTTCTGCACCCGGACTGAATGTTTATGGAGTAACTTTTCCCGGCGCGCCATCAGTACCGATCGGCTTTAACGACAGTATTGCATGGGGCGTTACTAACGGTGGGAGGGATGTACGCGATTATTATGAAATCACTTTTAAAGATGAAAGCAGGAGCGAGTATCTGTTCAATAATGAATGGCTGAAAACCGACTTCCGAATTGAGAGGTTTAAAATAAAGGATGGAAAGGATGTTTTAGATACGGTTGCATACACCGTTCACGGGCCGGTAATGTACGACACCAGGTTCGGAGATCGTGTGTATAATGGGAAAGCTTACGCTGTTCGGTGGACGGCCCATGATGCGAGCAACGAATTGCTAACGTTTAACAAGCTGAATAAAGCATCAAATTATTCTGATTATCTCGATGCTGTGCGCGACATGAAAACCCCTGGGCAAAACTTCGTCTATGCGTCGAAGTCTGGCGACATAGCCATGCGCACGCAGGGAAGGTGGCCGGCCAGGTGGAAAGGTCAGGGAGATTTCGTGATGCCCGGGGCAGACAGCGCCTATATGTGGCAGGGATTTATTCCGGATGAGGAAACCCCATTTCAGTTTAACCCTGCGAGAGGTTTTGTAAGCAGCGCAAACCAGCGTCCTGCAGATTCCACTTATCCGTATTACCTCGGAACCGATTATCCAACACCGCGGGGCTTTATTATAAACCGGCTTCTATCGGCAGATTCCTCGATGACCGTGGAGGAAATGATGGCTCTGCAAAATGATAACTATAATGTGTTTGCAGAAATGGCTTTACCAGTCATTTTTCGAAATGTATCAGCGGCACGATCGCACCCGGAGATGGATGCTTACCTCGAGATGTTACGTAACTGGAATTTAAGAAATGATGTTGATTCAAAGGGCGCAACAGTATTTGAAATTCTTTGGGAGGAGATTTACAGGTCAGTGTATGCTGACGAGTTTCTTGAGGCACCAAAGATCTCTGCAATGCCGTATCAAAGTACCTTGCTTGAATATTTGCTAAAAGATTCTGCCTACCTTTTTATTGATAATGTTTCCACACCTGAAACTGAGTCGCTTTCCGAAATTGTTTCCGGTGCTTTGGATTCTGCCTTTGTAAGAATACGCGGAGTTGAAAATGCCGGTAACCTGGAGTGGGGAAGATACAAGGATACGAGGATCATGCACCTGGCGAAAATCGAACCTTTTTCGCGCCTGCATATTCTCAATGGTGGAGGAAGATTCATGATTAATGCAACAAAGAAAGACAACGGGCCAAGTTGGAGAATGATCGTGAACCTAACTGAAGAAACCGAGGCCTGGGGGGTTTACCCGGGCGGGCAGAGCGGCAACCCCGGCAGCCGCTTCTATGACAATTTCATTGATCAATGGGCCGCAGGAAAATATTACCGGTT
>JAEZDA010000026.1 GCA_023433345.1 Bacteroidota bacterium
GTCGGCAGCGTCAGATGTGTATATGAGAGAGGTTCTCTGCCTTTTCCAACAGCAGATAATCCTCCGCGGTGCCGTATCACCTTATTTATTGCATCAGCTATGCTTTCATCATCTACGCCAACAGCAACAATATTGTGGCTGTCGTGCGCTACCGATGAAGCGATGGCTCCTTCCATGAGGCCGAAATTTTTAATAAAGGCAATAGCAGGAGGGGCGGGTTTGTACCGGTTCACAACAACGATCTTAAGCACATCATCCAATGTGTTTGAAACCAACTTCCCATTTTCCACATTACTGGTATAGAGAATTTTTTCCGTTATAAGTTGCCCGTCGAGTGCACCGATAACGAGTATCTGTGGTTTATCAGAACTCTTACAAACCAGAGTCGATGCGTCTATCTCATTTATATTGAAACGGTTTATGGCCACATTTTGCTGGCGGTCGATCTTTGTTTCACCACCTTGTGCAACCAGCTTCCCATCAATATAAGTTTCCAGCACCTCGAATTTCGTCAGATCTTTTACAATAACGAGGTCTGCAAAATCACCTTCGCGCAAAAGCCCTACATCCATCTTATAATGGAGAACGGGGTTCACGCATGCAACCTGCAGTATCTTAAAAAGATTTATACCTTTTGCAACTGCCCTTGCACAGAGTTGGTTGATATGGCCCTCGAGTAAGCTGTCGGGATGCTTATCGTCTGAGCAGAACATCATATTTTCATAATGTTCATCAATAAGGCCTGCAAGCGCTTCAAAATTTTTGGCTGCGCTTCCTTCCCGGATGAGGATCTTCATACCCAGCGAAAGTTTCTCTGCAGCTTCATCTTCGGTAAAACATTCATGGTCGGTAGAAATTCCCGCCCTTATGTATTTTCCTGCATCTTCACCACGCAGACCGGGTGCGTGGCCATCTACAGGTTTACCATGCTTTTTTGCGGAATTGATCTTTGCAAGAACTTGTTCATCATCATTAAGCACGCCAGGGAAGTTCATCATTTCGCTGAGATAATATATGTCATGCCTGCTTAAGAGGTCATCTACATCTTTCACTGTTATTTCATCGCCTGCTGTTTCGAAAACTGTTGCCGGAACGCAACTTGGGGCGCCGAAATGAAATTTAAAAGGAACGGTGTTGCCATTGTCGATCATAAACTGAACTCCCTCAATGCCGCACACGTTCGCAATTTCATGAGGATCGCTTATGGTAGCAACCGTACCATGCAATACTGCCAGGCGTGCGAACTCTGAAGGAATGAGCAGGGAACTTTCAATATGTACGTGAGCATCTACGAAGCCGGGAAGAATGAATGGAGCGGGGAAGTCGGGAAGTTCATCCAGCCTGCTGATACTTTGAATTCTTCCATCACTCAAAACAATTTCTCCGTAAAAAATTTCCCTGTTCATTATGTCAACAATGTTTCCCTGGATCTTATTCATATAATGCTGTTGCCTTTTTGAAGTTTTTAACCGGATGTTAGTATCTGCCTTTACTTTTGCTGATAATTTTTTAAAGGTGAATATACAAGGTTTCCCATCTTCCCTCGTGAGCAAATTTAGCTTTATGAGAAGGTCTTTTGGCAACAAGCCATTCAGACTGCTTGATATTGGCGCGGGAAATCATTCTGCAACCAAAACAACTTCATTGTTTAAAGGATGCGAGTATCATGGCGTTGACATGGAGCGGGATTATAATAATTCCGAAAATGATTTTAAGGCCATGAAGGCTTTTTATGAGATGGATCTGACAAAATTGAACTTTTCAGCTATTCCTCCTGAATACTTTGATGGGATCTGGATGGTGCACGTTATTGAGCATCTGCACAACGGCGATAAAGTAATAGAGGGATTAATCCCGAAACTTAAGCCGGGCGGAAAAATGTATGTTGAATACCCGGGAAGAAAAAGTACAAAGCTGCCATCAATGTATGGCACGTTGAATTTTTACGATGATCCCACTCATGTCAGAATCTATTCAACCAATGAGCTAAGCGCTCTTTTTGAAACGAATGGCTGCAAGGTTTTAAAGAAAGGAATGCGGCGAAACGGTTGGTTCATTGTTGCAACGCCAATCAGGGTGCTCGGATCTTTTATTCGCGGGAAGAAATTGCAGGGAAATATTTTTTGGGACCTGCTTGGTTTTGCGGAATATCTCTGGGTTGAAAAAAAATGATCAGTCTAATAGGTCAGGTCTTCTTTCCTCAGTTCGCTTTACGGCTTCCTGATGCCTCCACTCCTCAATAAGTTTGTGGTTGCCACTCATAAGAACGGGCGGAACCATCCAGCCGCGAAAATTTTCCGGCCTGGTATAAACAGGTGGTGCAAGAAGATCATCCTGGAAAGAGTCGGTTAATGCAGAGCTTTCGTCGTTAAGAACTCCCGGAATCAGTCTTCCAATGGCGTCTGTAAGTACGGCAGCCGCAAGTTCACCACCACTAAGCACATAATCTCCTATGGAAATTTCACTGGTAATGAAATGATCGCGCACTCTTTGATCGATGCCTTTGTAATGGCCGCAGATCATTAAAAGGTTTTCTTTGAGCGAAAGCATGTTGGCCATAGATTGGTTGAATGTCTTTCCATCCGGCGTTAGATAAATTACCTCATCGTATTTTCTTTCTTTCTGTAAGCTTTCAATTGCATTCACAAGTGGTTCGGCCATCAATACCATGCCTGCTCCACCTCCGAAAGGATAGTCATCAACCTGCGCCCGGGGATAATTCGTGTATTTACGAAGGTTAATAACGTTAACGGACAAACGCCCCTTATCTGCCGCTCTCTTTAAAATAGAGTGTGAGAAAGGCCCTTCCAAAAGAGCCGGTACAACGCTAATAATATCAATATGCACTTCGAAAGTTTAAATATGTAATTATTGCTCTTCTCCCTCCTGGCCGTAGAAAGTGTCCAGTTCGCGCTTTTGCTTTTTCGTTGGTCTGCCGATCTTACTCAATCTTTTTCCTGTATGAAATGCGGAAGCCTGAACATTGTTTTGCGCATTTTCTTCCTGCGGGGTTAGGTCCACATAATAATTCACAGCTTCTGAATATTGAACCCGGTTGTGTAACAAGGCCGTTACTCTTATCACCCACTTCCTTGCTTCTGCCCTAATATCAAACTCATCACCAACGTGCACCTGTTTTGAGGCTTTAGCCGGGTTGCCATTAAACCGAACTTTATTTTTATCACATGCCTCTGCGGCTAATGCGCGG
Organism: Bacteroidota bacterium; assembly: GCA_023433345.1. Taxonomy (GTDB): domain Bacteria; phylum Bacteroidota; class Bacteroidia; order Chitinophagales; family Chitinophagaceae; genus Ferruginibacter. The sequence goes on from JAEZDA010000026.1 coordinate 3,209, forward strand.
GTTTTAAAGATCCTGATCGCCCACAGGTATTTGTCCAATCTTAATTTTTCTTTTTCCATCACTTCTTTTTGTAAGTTCAAAATTACGATTAATGGAAGAAGGCCGCCTTCACTGGTCGCGAATAAACGCCGGGGAATTTAAAGTGAAGTATTTAAAAATTTCCTACAGCTGATATCGATCGTTTTCTTAGTTGAAAGGCTTTATTTATGAATGGAACATTTAAATGGTCACTTTCGGCTAATTTTATTCCAAAACCAACAGCTATGCGTCTTAAGCATTTTATCAGTTTTCTTCTCTTTGTCTTTTCCTTCTCTGCCGGTTGGGCACAGAAAGTAAATTGGACGGCCGACGGGCTTTATTATACCCGTTTGAAAGACGGCAATATGATTAAGGTTGATCCGAAAACTGATGCCGAATCTATCCTGTTCAAGCGTGAATCGCTTATACCCGCGGGATCAACGGAACCTTTGAAGGTTCAGGACTTTCACTATTCTTCAGATGGTAAGTATGTGTTGTTGTTTGCAAATACTGCCAAGGTTTGGCGATACAACACACGTGGTGATTATTGGCTGATGGACCTCGCCACTCAAAAATTGAGGCAGGTGGGATCTACGCTCGCACCACGCTCTTTGATGTTTGCGAAAATTTCACCTGATTCGAAGCAGGTTGCCTACGTGAGCGGTAACAATATTTATTCTGAAGACATCAATTCAGGTATACAAAAGAAGCTGACGATTGACGGAACAAGGAAGATGATAAACGGAACATTCGACTGGGTGTATGAAGAAGAATTTCATCTGCGCGATGGTTTCCGCTGGAGCCCCGATAGCAGGAACATTGCTTATTGGCAGATCAATGCAAATGCCATCCGGGATTTTTACATGATCAATAACACAGATTCGGTCTATTCACAAATTATACCTGTGGAATATCCAAAGGTGGGAGAGAAGCCATCTCCTGCAAGAATAGGTGTCGTGTCGCTCGCCAACAGCGTTACAAGGTGGATGAAACCGGAGGGTGATCCGTCGCAACATTATATTACAAGAATGGAATGGAGCGGCCCTGATGAACTTATCATTCAACAACTGGACAGGAAGCAACAGGAAAGCAAACTGATGTATTGCAATGCGCAGGATGGTAATACCAGAACATTCTGGGCTGAGAACGACGAGGCCTGGGTTGATTTGAATACTGATAACCCGGTGGGATGGAATTGGGTTAATAAAGGCCAGGATTTTTTATGGGTAAGTGAAAAAGACGGATGGCGCAGCATTTACAAGATCAGCCGCGATGGAAAAAACACCACTTTGCTTACAAAGGGCGAATACGATATTGATGAAATTCAATCAATAGATGAGGCTAACAACTTCGTTTATTTCACTGCATCTCCTGATAACCCGGTGCAGCGATATTTATACAGGGTTAAAATAAATGGTTCACAAAATTCTCCGGAGCTGCTTTCAACAGCATCCCAAAAAGGGACGCATTCGTATGAAGTTTCACCAACTTCGAAAATGGCAAGGCATACTTTCAGCAACCATAACACACCGCCCGTAGCAGAGTGGATCACTTTGCCCGACGGACGGCCCGTAAATGCTTCGAAGTCGATCGCGAAAAATTTGAAAATTCATGATGACAGTAAGGTTGAATATTTTAAAGTGACAACCGATGATGGAATTGAGTTAGATGCCTGGATCAACAAGCCCGTAAATTTCGATCCCTCAAAAAAATATCCGGTGGTGTTTTATGTATATGGCGAGCCTGGTTCTTCAACTGTAAATGACTCATATGGTGAGCATAACAATTTCCTTTATGCAGGAGATATGCGTGAAGAAGGCTACGTACAGGCAAGTGTTGATTGTCGCGGAACTCCTGTGCTAAAAGGAGCCAAATGGCGCAAAGCTATTTATGCAAAGAACGGCCAGGTGAATATTTCCGATGTGGCCGGGGGCGCAAAAAAAATTCTTGAACTTCCTTTTATTGATAAAAAGCGGGCAGCGATATGGGGATGGAGCGGTGGAGGCGCAACAACGCTTCATATACTTTTCAAATACCCGGACCTGTTTCAAACAGGAATTTCGATTTCCGCTATCACCAACCTTCTCAATTACGATAACATTTACACCGAGCGCTACATGGGGCTTCCCGAAGAAAATAGAGAAGCCTACGAAAAGGGTTCGGCAATTAACTATGCTGCAAATTTAAAAGGCAATCTTTTATTCATTCATGGTACAGGAGATGACAATGTGCATTACAGTAATGCAGAGATGCTTTTGAACGAATTGATAAAACACAATAAGCAGTTTACCTTCATGCCATATCCGAACCGCACGCACGGTTTAAGTGAGGGAAGAGGGACTTTCAAACATCTCACAACCTTGTATACTAATTTCCTCAGGAAACATTGCGAGCCTGGAGCGCGATAATCATTACAGTGTTTTTACATATACATTCTCACCGGCAGTTTCGCGAACAAAGCCCATCGCTTCAAGAAACTGCCGGTGTTTTTTGTATGGCTCAAAGCGGTAGATAACCCTCCTGATACCTTTAGACAACAGGTATTGTTTCTCCCTTTCAAAAATGAACTTGCCCACTTTATAGTCGCGGTACTTTTCAGGAGTGTAATTCAATATCAGGTATGCGTCTCCGTTAGTATTCAGTTCAACGCTGAACATGTTGGCAATAACCAGGTTTCGCAGCACCACGAAGTTCAGCTTCCCTTTTATCTGATCAGGGGAAAACTGCGGAAAATAGAGGGTGATGTCTTTCTTATAAAACTCTAAAAATCGGAGAGCAAGTTGCTCCTCACCCTTAAATTCGATCAGGTCAAAGTATTCTTTGCGGGAGTAAATTTTCTTTAAATAATAGATGTTGATGCACAACAGTATCACATTCGTGATCAGTACCGGAAATGCTGAGATCATAATAGCATACGCAATAAATGCAACGTTCCCCGAACCGCTGAACCATCTGAACTTAAGCTCCGTGTTTACAACAAGCGCAAGTATAAGAAAGAGAGAAGCGAGATATCCGAAATATGGCGCGATGCTTTGGATCATTTTACTTCCTTCCCGGATATTGTTTCAGCGCCACCTCGAGGCAATCCATCGCATGGTTAATGGCGTCAGAATTCAATACATAGGCCAGGCGAACTTCGTTTATTCCCAAACCCTTTGTACTGTAAAACCCGGTAGCGGGAGCGAGCATAATAGTTTCTCCGTTGTGAGAAAATGATTCAAGCAACCACTGGCAGAATTTGTCGCAGTCATCTATCGGTAACCGCGCCATTGCATAAAATGCACCGCCGGGATTGGGGCAAAACACACCGTCCATTGCGTTAAGGCGTTTCACGAGAAGGTCCCGCCTGAGTTTATATTCCGCCTTAGTGGTGTCAAAATAATTATCCGGAAGATCTACAGCGGCCTCACCGAGAACTTGAGCATAATATGGCGGGCTGAGTCTCGCCTGGGCAAATTTCATTGCGGCATTCAATACTTCGCGGTTGCGTGTTATAAATGCGCCGATCCTTCCACCGCAGGCGCTGTATCGCTTACTGATAGTGTCCATCAATACCACATGTTGTTCGGCGCCTTTTAAATGCATTGCGCTGGTATGCGATCCCTCGTAACAAAATTCCCGGTAAGCCTCATCGGCAAACAAATACAGGTCGTGTTTTAAAACAATGGTTTTTAATGTTTCCATTTCTTCGGCGCTGTACAGGTATCCGGTCGGGTTGTTTGGGTTGCAAACAACAATTGCCTTGGTTTTCGGGGTGATGGCTTTTTCAAAGTCTTCAATCGGGGGAAGAGCGAAGCCTGATTCAATGTTACTGCCGATGGGTTTTACCACAACATCTGCCTGTATTGCAAAGCCGTTATAATTCGCATAGAATGGCTCAGGAATGATCACTTCATCTCCTGCATCAAGGCAGGCCATGAAGCCAAAAAGGATCGCTTCACTTCCGCCGGTAGTAACAATAATATCGTTTGCCGTTATGTCTATTCCGTTCTTGTGATAATATTCCACAAGTTTTTTACGGTAGCTCTCGTTTCCCGCACTGTGACTGTATTCGAGCACTGAGAGGTTGCAATTACGAACTGCATCCAGGCACTCCCGGGGAGTCTCGATATCTGGCTGGCCAATGTTAAGATGATAAACTTTCGTTCCTTTCTTTTTTGCTGCTTCGGCATAAGGCACGAGTTTGCGGATAGGAGAGGCGGGCATTTCGATGCCTCTTTTGCTGATTGATAACATGGCGCAAAAGTAAACGGATTAATCGGATTTCATGTTTGCTATTCTTCGTAAAACTTAACCTGGTGCTGATTTAAGAAGTCTTTGATAGCGTTAACATGAATACACTGCCCAAGATGGAGAAAGGAATAGTCGGATATCTTTTTGTGCTGGTTGTTAACTACGATGTCCTTATCAACCATATCAAAGCCAAGATGCAGATGTTTGGTGGAGAACTGCATTCCGCATATGGTTCCGTTTTTGTCGAACAGTGGACCACCGCTTTGTCCCCGCAGCCCGGGAGTAGACATTTCAACTCCATAAATTTGCTGACCGTCGGCTAAAAAACGCGTTACCATTCCATCTATGGGAAAGCGAGGAGACTGATTGAGGCCTTCGGTCGTCCATTCAATATCATCAGTTTCAGCATTGAACTTGAAGTTAGAGAACTCTGGAAAAGGAAAACCGAGTCTGCACAAACTCATACCTTGCTTTATTTTTGTTGAGTCTGACATGAAGGTTGCATAGTTTTGATAATACAACTTATTAAAACCATTGAATTTGATCAATGCAAGATCAAGGGTGGGATGAGAGTGCCATGTAAACCCAGACATGGTGTCTACACAATCGAGAAAATTCACCTTAAGCTGCGCTGTGCTGAAAGGTTGATACTTATATTTTAATTCGAGCCCTTTTATTGCTGCTTTAGCTTTATTGTCGTTTGGAATCTTCGCCCTTTCGCGGGAAAAATTCCTGTACTGTTCATTTATATTTTCAGAAGCCGCAAGCATTTCTACCACATGCTTGCAGGTGATAGCGTAGCCTTCTTCATTTACAAAAAACAAGGTCGCCGAACCCGGAATCACCGGACCCCCGCCATAATTTCTCATAATTGTATTCACAGGACGGGTGAAACAAGCTACTCTTTCAATGGCGTCTACAAACATTTATCGGTATTTAGTTTATTGCAAGTTAGCGCCTTTGGTTACAAAAAAAAGCTCCCGGAAACCTGGGAGCCTTTAAAAATGATGAATATATTTTTATGCTTTCGGCTTAGCGCTCGTATTGGCTGCTTTGCCTTTTGTTTTCGAAAACTCTTCTTTCGTAAGAACTTCGCCCTTTATGGTGATGCTTTTTACCTCATCAACTCCTGCAAATTTTACAGAAAGCTTTTTATCAAATGCGCCAACATTGGCGGCGTTATATGTTGCCTTGATCCATCCCTCTTTTCCGGCAGCGATCGGAGATTTGGTATAATCGCCAATTGTGCAACCGCATGTAGGATTGGCCTGCTCGATAATAAGTGGCGTTGCACCGATATTCGAAAGATAGAAGGTAGCAGTTGCCGGGTTACCCTGCTCAATTTTTCCCAGGTCAACAACTTCAGACTTAAACTTCGCCACATCGTCAGCTTTCTTCTGGGCGATAACAGCAGAGGAGAAAACCAACAGGGAAAGGGAAACTAAAAACTTCTTCATACTGAACATATTTTATTGATGATTAATTCTTGATTGCTGCAGCCTTGTTCTCAGGAGCGCTTGCCGCAGGTGTCTTAAAAACTTCACCCTTGATAGTGATCACTTTTGAAACATTGTCGTTGTAAGTGATGGTAATATTTTTCGCAAAAGCACCTTCAGCCTGGGCATTATAACCAACGGTTATTTTGCTTGATTCGCCGGGCCCGATTGCTTTATCCTTTTCCCAGCTCGGAGTGGTGCATCCGCAGCTCGCCTGCACGTTATTGATCTTCAACGGGGCTGCCCCTGTATTAGACACTATAAAATCATGATTAACAGGTTTGCCCTGCGGGATCTTTCCAAAATCATAACTCTCCTCAATTTTTAAAGTTTGAGCGGGAGCAGCAGCCTCAGCAGTGGCTGTTGTTGCTGTGTTCTTCGTAGTGGCAACCGGCGCGTGGTTGTGGCCAGCATGCGGATCAGCTTCTTTTGTTTGAGCCTGAATAGTGAATGCGGCCAGCATTAATGCAGAACCGAGTAGTATTTTTTTCATATTCTAAGATGATTTTTTTGAGCTACCAAAGATACTAAATCGAAAATATAAGAAACATATTGTACCCGACTTTTACATTATTTAACAATTGGGCAGCCAAATTGAATATTTTTGCGACTTACTTTAGTAATATGGACATGAACAATACAATGGACATTAACCTGCAGGAAAACCTAAGCTTCGACTTATTTAAAAATGAAGTACTTAAGGATTACCGTATTTGTTGCGAAAGCAGGGAAACAAGCCTTTTGGGCAGAAAGGAAGTTTTGACCGGCAAAGCCAAATTTGGAATCTTTGGTGATGGTAAGGAAGTGGCGCAGGTGGCCATGGCAAAGTTTTTCAGGCCGGGCGATTTTCGGGCAGGATATTACCGTGACCAAACTTTCATGTTTGCCAGTGAACTTGCCACGCCCGAACAATTTTTTTCCCAATTATATGCAGACCCTGACGTTGAGCACGACCCCTTCAGCGCCGGCCGGCAGATGAATGCACATTTTGCCACTAAAATGGTTGATGAGAAAGGGAATTGGCTTCCGCTTGGAAAGTTGAAGAATGTTTCAAGTGACATTGCACCAACGGGCGGGCAGATGCCGCGTGCGCTGGGGCTCGCCTTTGCTTCCAGGATGTTCAGAAACGTTGAGCGGTTGCGCGGCCAAACAGAATTAAGCGACAATGGAAATGAAGTTTGTTTTTGCACAATTGGAGATGCAAGTACCAGTGAAGGTCATTTCTGGGAAACAATAAATGCTGCAGGCGTGCTGCAGGTTCCGCTTGCTGTATTTGTTTGGGATGATGGTTATGGCATATCTGTTCCTAAAAAATTTCAGACAACCAAGGCATCAATTTCGGATGCCCTCGCAGGGATGCAAATAGAAGAAGGCACTAACGGTATCGATATCTATAAATTGAAAGGATGGGATTATGCAGGCATGTGCGAAGTGATTGAACACGCCATTGAAAAAACACGCACCACACATGTGCCTTGCCTGTTTCATGTGGAAGAGATCACACAACCGCAGGGGCATTCAACTTCGGGTAGCCATGAACGTTATAAGACGGCCGACAGGCTTTCCTGGGAGAAAGATTGGGATGGAATAGTGCGCATGCGGGAATGGATCCTCACTAATGCCCTGGCAACGGCAGAGGAATTAATAGCCATTGAGGAAAATGCTGTTTCATATGTGAGGGAATCTAAAAACAGGGCATGGCAAAAATACCTTCAACCTATACTTACCATGCGCGAACGTGCACTGTCATTAATACGCACAGTGGCAGCAGGTAATGCAGAGATCGAAAAGCTTGCAGCAGGTCTTGAAGCGATCCGTGAACCGATGCGTCGTGATATTCTGAAAACCATGGCAACTGTAATCGGAATCGCAGGAGATAATGGCGAGCTGAAAGATTATTACGAAAATCTGAAAGCAGCGCAATCAAAGCTTTATAGTGCTCACCTTTACAATGAAGGACCCAAATCTGCCTTGAATGTTCAGGCCGTTGACGCCGTTTTTGAGCACGATGCTCCAATGGTTAATGGATTCGAGGTGCTCAATAAATATTTCGATCAGCTTTTTGAATCAAACGATAAGGTGGCTGCATTCGGTGAAGATCTTGGTTATATCGGAGACGTAAACCAGGGTTTTTCTGGTTTGCAGGAGAAGCATGGTGCAGAACGGATATTTGATACCGGTATACGTGAACTTACCATTATGGGGCAAGGCATCGGAATGGCCCTGCGCGGTCTGAGGCCAATTGCAGAGATCCAGTATCTCGACTATCTGCTGTACGGTCTCCAGCCATTAAGTGATGACGTGTGTACAACACATTTCCGTACGGCCGGTCAGCAGAGTGTGCCATTGATCGTTCGAACCCGGGGCCACAGGCTGGAAGGTATCTGGCACAGTGGATCACCAATGGGCGTTGTGATAAATGCTCTCAGAGGTATGTACGTATGCGTTCCAAGGAATATGACGCAGGCGGTGGGGATGTATAATACGCTGCTTAGAAGTAATGATCCGGGCCTTATCATTGAGTGCCTGAACGGCTACAGGTTAAAGGAGAAACTGCCGTCCAACCTTCTCGATTATACCATACCGTTAGGGATACCCGAAGTTATTCGCCAGGGTGATGATATCACGATCGTGAGTTATGGCTCAACACTTAGAATTGTGCAGGAAGCGGCTGAAACCCTTGCAGCAAAAGGGATCGATTGCGAGGTTGTGGACGTACAAACATTATTGCCCTTTGACGTTAATCATTCCATTGTTGAATCATTAAAGAAAACAAGCCGCATTCTTTTTGTTGATGAAGATGTTCCGGGTGGCGCTGCAGGATATATGTTTAATAAGGTGATGGAAGAGCAGGGCGGTTACCGTTTCCTTGATGTTGCACCGCGAACACTTACAGCAAAGGCCCACCGGCCGGGATATGGAAGTGATGGAGATTATTTTTCGAAGCCCAACACTGAAGATATCGTTCGCATGGTGAAAACCATGATGGAGGAATAAATTATTGCAATGAAAAGCACCGTACTCACCCTTGCCATTTTATTTGTTTTTCCGTTTTGCGGTGAAGCGCAGAATCTTACCGGAACATGGGTAGGAGCAGGAGGCGGCACAGATTATATTAAACTCGTAATACGCCATCGGGAAGATAGCTTGGTTGGTTATACCCACGATATAATAGATGGCTTCTGTTATGCTTCATTCTCCGGTGCGTATTCTCCTGTTCGAAAAAGAGTAACGGGCCGGGGCGGAATTTTGCTTGAGCACTCTCCCAACCACGTATTGACCGATTATGATTGGAATTTTGTGAGAAGGCCTGATGGAGACTATCTTGTTGCTAACTCTGACGCCGGGGATGCTATCATTGAAGGTATACTTAATATTTTTGGAAAGGAGCCATCCAGACACGAGCGGCAATGGCTGAAACGTATCAGCAAAAAGCCCGAATTGCTGAAAGTGAGTAAGGACACTGTTGTAAAACAAAAATCGCCTCCCCCTCCGCCAGCACCACCTAAACAGCCGCCGGTAAAACCAGCTCCCGCACCGCCGAAAGCAAAGCCGGTTGCTCCAAAGCCCACGACAGCTCCTAAACCTGCTCCGAAGCCTCCGGTAAAGCAGGAATTGCCAACGCAGAAACCAGCGCCGGCACCGAAACCGGTGGAAGTTCAATCTTTGCCTGTTCCGGAATACATAGTAAGGGAAAAGCTCACACGTGAGTCGAAACTTATGCGTACAATTTATACAAGCACTGACAGCATAAAGTTGTTCATTTACGATAATGGTGAAGTGGATGGAGATACGGTCACCGTGTTTTTCGATGACAAGGTTGTGTTAGACAGAGCGCGCATTTCAGAAAAAGCCAGAGTACTCACCTTACCGGTTAGCCGCACTGGTGTGCACAGCATAGATTTGTTTGCAAATAATCTCGGGTCTATTCCGCCCAATACGGCGCTTTTAGTAATTCATGCCGGTAAGGAGCGATACGAACTGCACGCTTCTTACGATTTCAAAACTAATGCAAGAATTCTCGTGAGGTTCAAAGAAGAGTGAGTTGGAATTTGAAAATTTGAGATTTGGAAATGTGCCGATCGAAATGATTTCGCGCGACTAACTACGACCTATGAACCCGTTTCTTCTACGTATTTCTTAAATGAATTCAGGATCGCCTGCCATCCGTTTTGCTGCATTTCCCGGGAATGTTCCTGTTCCGGATCAAACTCTTCGGTTATTTCTGTTTTCCCCGGTGCAACATCTTTAAATGTGATCTTAACTTTTCTTCCATCTCCAAGTGTAAAGGCTATAAACTCACCGGGAATAACATCCTGGTATATTCCCCCAAAATCGAAAGAGGCGCTGCCATCACGAGCAGACATAGTTGTTTTGAAATTACCTCCTGGCTTCAGATCGTTTTCTGCATAAGGCGCATGCCAGTCTTCGCTTGCATGGTACCATTTTACAATTTGCGCGGCTTCAGTGAAAGCAGCCCAGGCATTCTCCCTCGAAGCGTTAACAATGGTTGATACCGTGATCGTGTCCTGCATTTAATGGAATTTTAAAATGCTACTTTAAATTATGATACACTTTTTGCACGTCCTCATCCTGCTCAAGCCGGTCGACGAGTTTAAGCACTTCGTTTGCTTCTTCTTCACCTAATTCCACCGTAGTTGTGGGAATGCGTGTTAATTCAGCAGTAATCACCTCAATACCTTTTTCGTCCAATGCTTTTGCCATTGCTCCAAATTCATTGTAAGAAGTTCGGATGATTATATTTCCTTCGCTGTCTTCTCCAACTTCTTCAAGGCCATGGTCAATGAGTTCTAGTTCAAGTTCTTCAATATTCTGACCAGAATTTTTTATTTTGAATTCACCCATTCGGTTAAAGGTGAAAGCAACAGAGCCGCTGGTTCCTAAAGCGCCGTTTCCCTTTGTAAAATGCATACGCACATTGGCAACGGTACGGGTGGGATTGTCTGTAGCTGTTTCCACCATTACTGCAACTCCGTGAGGTGCATATCCTTCATAGGTGAGTTCTTCATAACTGCTTGTATCCTTCCCCATGGCGCGTTTTATGGCTGCCTCAACGCGGTCTTTCGGCATATTCACAGCCTTGGCATTCAGGTAACAGCGTCGTAGCGCGGGATTATTGTCAGGGTCAGGTCCGCCGGCCTTTACTGCAATTGCGATCTCTTTCCCGATTCGGGTGAAATTCTTCGCCATCTTATCCCAGCGGGCAAACATGGCACTTTTTCTAACTTCAAATATGCGACCCATTATTATATTTATTTGAGTTTGCAAAGGTAATAAATGAGAGGTATTCTTGTTCCCTTCAACCGCTCCCGGTATGCGGCGCGATAAAGTTGTAATTTCGGCCAATCAACATTGGGTTCGAATAATGAATGTATCGTACCGGAGATTATTGAAATTCTCAGAAGAAATATTTTTAAAGATCGGACTTGCTGAATATGACGCTATAACCGCTTCCCTTAACTTATTAAGTGCAGATCTCCGTGGTGTGGATAGCCATGGAGTGGCGCGGCTTTCAGGTTATGTACGTTTATGGGATGCAGGTAGAATAAATTCGAAAGCAAAGCCTTTCATAATACATGAATCGCCAACAACTGCATCTGTGAATGGTGACGAGGGGCTTGGGTTGGTTGTGGCTGACTATGCGATGAAGGTTGCGATACAGAAAGCAGAGAAATATGGAAGCGGCTGGGTGAGTGTTCAAAACAGTTCTCATTTTGGTATCGCGGGCATACATGCGATGCAGGCCCTGGAGAAGGATATGATAGGAATGGCGTTTACAAATGCATCGCCGCTGGTGTCACCAACTTTTTCAACCGGAAGAATGCTTGGAACCAACCCGATTGCCGTGGCCATACCTGCAGGTGAACAACCTCCTTTTGTTGCTGATTTCGCCACAACAACTGCAGCAAATGGAAAGTTGGAAATTGCGCAACGCCTGAACAAGGAGGTTCCTAACGGTTGGGTACAAACGAAGTTTGGTGAGCCAAGTACAAATCCGCATGAATTAAAGGAGGGGGGATCATTGCTTCCCCTTGGCAGCGATCGTGAACATGCAAGTCATAAAGGATTTATGCTCGGTAGCATAGTTGATATTTTTTCAGGCGTATTGAGTGGTGCGAATTTCGGTCCCTTCGTACCGCCATTTCCTGCATATGTACCTATGCCATCATTTATGCCGGGCAAGGGCATTGGTCATTTCTTTGGAGCAATGCGGATAGACGGTTTCCGGCCGGCTGATAATTTCAAACGTGACATGGATCTTTGGATCTCCGAGTTTCGTAAGGCCCCCGCCGTTGATCCGTTGCAACCGGTGGTTATTCCCGGGGACCCTGAAAGGGAGGCCGAAAGGGAAAGACGGGAAAAAGGAATTTTTTTAGAAGGGTCAGTTGTGGAGGATCTGAACTTGCTTGCTGGAAAATTTGGGTTAGATCTCCTATAACTCCCAACCCCCTTTAGTTTCAGGGCTTTAACGGTTATCCAGCTGAGCGCCCAACTAAAAATTTATACCAGTACTCATTCAAAAAGTTCAGCAGAATTTGCATTAATAACCTTTGATTGATCATTTTTTCAATAGATATCGCCATTTAGCAAATATTTCGACATGATTTGCCGCCGGAATTTTGCGCATTTTTTTATGAATCATCCTGCAATATCGACCAAGCTTGCCTGGTGGCCGGGCTGGATAACCGCATAAATAGTAGTGGGGATTGGATTCTCTTCCCAAATAAAGGGCTGGCACGGCCCTCAATCAGAACCTAAGTCCCATTTTTCGGTAGACAAAACTCATCAGCCACGCCGGGCCAATCAATAAAAACTGCACATCCTTCAAAAAAGAAGGCTTCTTACCTTCAATCTTATGCCCCAGAAACTGTCCCACCCAGGCAAGCGCAAACATCAATACGCTATACACCCACAACGGAGCAAAGCCATGAACTTCAATAAAATGGCAGAGGGCAATACATGCCGCACCGAAGAAAAGCATTCCTACCGATAGTGCAGGCGATAGTCTAAAATAATACACCCACACAACTACTAGGGCTATCACCGCAAGGTTAATCCGAAATTCATTGATATATAAGGGAAGTTTAATGCAGTAAAGCAGTCCCGTTATAGAGAAGAAAATAGCAGGCACACAGATCCAGTGAATCAACTTGTTGGTTTCATTACGGTGACTTTCACCGTATTCCTCAAGCAACTCCTGCATTCGTTTCATGAAATAGGTTTGTTTTAAAATTAATTTATTTCTGGCTTTTTCAGTTTTAATGAAGTCGCGAATAAATTTTTGAAATTTTTTCAGCCCGTATGCAATAAAAAGAAACCACCTGCCGTTTTATACTTGGTTTTTCATAGGATATTGGATTAATACGGACTGCGATTTCTATCGCGGTCCCTTTTTTTTACTCAAAATCCCCATCTTATCGCAGGGGTCCGCCATCCTCCTCCCCGGAATCAAAAAACGAATTTTTATGGAAAGCAAAAAGGTACTTTATTGGGAAGACCCCTTACCTCTCCACCAAAGTAGTAAATAAAAAGCCTCCGAAAAGAGGCCTTAAAAAATCGAACAATTTATCATGATCAAATGATCAGCATAGAATCTCCATAGCTGAAGAAACGGTACTTATCTTTTATCGCCTTCTTGTATGCCTCCATCATCAGGTCATATCCCGCAAAGGCGCAGGCCATGATCAACAAGCTGGTTTTTGGAAGATGAAAGTTTGTAACCAGTGAGTCTGCAATATTGAAATTATAAGGAGGATGAATGAAATGGTTCGTCCAGCCTTCTGAAGGTTTTAAAAATTTCTGTGCAGTATAAGAAGTTTCCATCGCACGCATTGTAGTGGTGCCGATTGAACAAATACGATGATTCGTTTCCTTCGCCTTGTTTACGATCGCGCATGCGGTTTCATCGATCTTGTAATACTCTGCGTCCATTTTATGTTTGCTCAGGTCTTCCACTTCTATCGGGCGGAAAGTGCCGAGCCCCGTATGAAGTGTCACTTCTGCGAATCGGATACCTTGTATTTCCAAACGTTTGATCAGTTCTTTTGAAAAATGTAATCCGGCAGTAGGCGCTGCAACCGCTCCTTCATGCTTTGCATAAACTGTTTGATAACGTTCCTTGTCTTCTTCTTCAGGTTTGCGTTTAATGTATTTGGGCAAAGGCGTTTCACCCATCAGGTCGAGCATCTGGCGGAATGATTCGTCGGAGTCATCCCAAAGGAAACGGATCGTTCTTCCGCGGCTGGTAGTGTTGTCGATCACTTCTGCAACCAGTTCATCATTATCGCCGAAATATAATTTGTTGCCCACACGAATTTTACGGGCGGGGTCCACGATCACATCCCAAAGCTTGTTGGTTTTGTTCAATTCGCGCAGAAGGAACACTTCTATCTTCGCGCCCGTTTTTTCTTTACGGCCATACATGCGCGCAGGAAAAACTTTTGTGTTGTTTACAACAAATACATCCTTGTCATCAAAATATTCCATGATGTCGCGGAAATTCTTGTTTTCAATTTCACCGGTCTTGCGGTGCACCACCATCATTCGGCTGTCTTCTCTTTTTTTGGTGGGATGTTGTGCGATCAGGTTCAGAGGGAGATCGAAACGAAACTGGGATAATTTCATGCAATGTAGAGTTTTGTTCACCGCATGCTCGCAATTGCCGGGTTATCAGCAACTTCAGGCCCCCGATTAAGGTAAGGTCATGTTACGGCATGACGGAAAAGTGGGCAAAGGTAATATTAATTTGATAATTTGATAATTTGCTGGCGAAGAACTGCTCAAATTGATAGGGTCGGTCTCAAATCAGAATAGTTTGGGCACCTCCCCGCCGCTTCGGGCGGGGCCGGGCTATTTGCTGGTAGTCCGGCACAACGGCCCGTCACAGGACCTCACCGGGCTACAAGCGTCTATCCCTGGTGCAGGCTTTCGTTTGGATTGCGGGTTAATCTCAGATTTCAAAACCCAAAACTCAAAACCCAAAACTCAGAACCAAATCAGCACATCAGCAAATTTTCAAATCATCTTCATCTCTTCAAATTAGCCTTCCTCGCCGCCTGTGCCATCGTAACTACCGCCGCGCCCATCATTATCACATCCTTTATCACTAGTCTTCCGGCAGCACTTAAGTAAGGGAATCCGTGGTGTTCATCGCCCAGTGCCGGCACCCAGGTTTCCGGTGTGGTGATGAGAAAAGAGAGTGTTACAAGCGACATGATAAACGCCAGCAAACTACCCAAAGCAGAAACGCCGGGAAACCAGGGATACACTGCTATCATCAACCCGATGAGAACGATCAACGCTCCAAGGCCGTACGAAAAAAGGTAAGTGTTGTTTTCTTTATGCCATGCGATGTTCTCCGGTTTGTATTCGCCTTCTTTATTCGTGTGCTTCTTGTATTCCGGTGCATCGTATTTCAGAAAAAAGTTCATCGTCGGACTATTCGCCACAAAAGGGATAATGCCCACCGCCTCATAACGGAATGCTTTCAACCCGCCGATCCACAGCAATACGATCACCAATCCGATTCTTGCCAGGTAAATTCCGGTCTGTTCTAACCCTGCCGCATACACGAAAAATTTCTTCATTGATAAACTTTAAGATAAGTTGCAAAACTACCAGTGAAGTGTAACCGTTCCATTGCGCTATGTGAATTAACGGCGGAGAAAAGTTAAATATTTTATAAGGGGAAAGGTCTGGGTGATGAGATTTGTGATTCGGAATTGATTAAATACTGTTTTACTTCGAACTAGGAACTACGAACTAGAAACTACGAACTAGAAATTCACCGGGCACCGCATCATATCCATCGAACTGTTGCGGATGTTCAAAAAACTCCGGTAACTCATTGTGACCTCATATCCACCTCTGCTTTCAGAAGCCGCCTTCAGTTTGCTTATGTTCACATCATAACTCAAACCAATGCCGAGTTTATAAATATCCAGTTTCACTAAAGGAATTATCGCGTCATTCCAACGCATCAACCCGCCCCCGGAAATGCTCATCGTTTCATCATCATCACTTTGTACGAGATCATGCTTTACCATGAAGCCTCCCTGCGCCTGTTGATTTCCACCTTGCTTAAAAGCATCCACATAAAGTATCAGCCTGTCGTAATCACTTAATGGTGCCGATATGCCTCCATTCAGCATCATCTTTGCATTCAGGCGTACGTCGTTATCCGGACTAAATGCCACCCGCGGTTTCGTTAAATGAAAATAAGATGCGCCCAGGTAGAACTTCACATTCCCTCCAACTTCAGTGCTGTATAACATGCCCACCGATGCATCCCAGTAAGTAACATTGGTATTGCCGAAGGTTTGCCGCGTCGGATTGGTGGAGCTGTACGATCCATTCACAAACTGATCATCAAATTTCAGCTTCGTTGGGTCAAACCGCTGCTGCACCGCACCGCCGATAAATCCTAATGAAAGATAACTGTCTGTATCCTCATCCAGCGATTTATGAAAAGTGACCGCAGGCAACAACTGCGTTCTGCCGAGTTTACTATCTCCCGCCATGTCGTTCGTTAACTGGAGCCCTACCGCGAGGTAATCGTTCGAATAGGTTGATAATGCAAATTTGAATTCCGTTCCCAAAGCCTGCGTTTGAAAAGGCACACCACTTACGCTTCCCCATTGACTTCTAACGGCGCCGGTTATACGAACATCTCCTTTGTACAGTCCCGCCAGTGCAGGATTGCGCAACAAAGGCATTTCATAGAATTGCGAAAAGTTGATATCCTGACCTGGGGTTGCTCCTGCCATAAAAATTGTCAGCAGGAAAGCGATTAATACTTTATACATGGTCACTTAATTATTTTATGATTGATACATTTCCTTTATAGAAGAAGGGCGTTCCATTAGTACAGATCACTTCTGCTGTATATACATACACATCAGGTCCGCCAACCTTTCCACGAACTTTTCCATCCCAGCCATAAGCTGGATTGTTCGGAGGGAAGCTGCTTCTTTCAAACACCACCTCGCCCCAGCGATTGAATATCCTGAAACTCTTAACACTCACTATACCCGTTCCTCGAACCATCAATATGTCGTTGATGCCGTCATTGTCCGGCGTAAATGCATTCGGTATGAACACTTGCGCATCATGGCAAAATGCTTTCACTTTTATCGTATCCCTCGCTTCGCATCCATAATGCGTTCTCACTAATACGCGGAATTCACCGGTGTTACGGATGGTCGCTATTGGTAGCGGACAATCATCACAACTCAGATCCTCCGAAGGCGTCCACACCCAATCCCGGATTGGTCCGTTTGTAACCGTTGTATTCAGCGGTAATTCAGTGCCTGTAGAAAGGGTTACATCGGGCCCCAGCCTTACAGTTGGATACTGCCCTACACCAACAACCACAAAAGCAGTATCTGAAAAGCAATTGAATCCATCATGGCCAACCACACGATAGGTAGTTGTAGCCGTCGGCGTTGCCACAGGGTTTGATATCGTTCCGCTGTTTAGTGTTATCGAAGGCGTCCAGGTGTAAGTGCTTGCACCGCTGGCCATCAGGTTGGCAGACTGTCCGATACAAATTGAATCACTCGGCGAAACGCTCATGGAGAAGGGTTGTATCACCGTTACCACTACGGTATCGGTTGATGTACATCCAACCGCATTCGTTCCGGTTACCACATACGGTGTTGTAACAACAGGAGAGGCCAGCGGCGTCGCGCAGCTAGTGCACGATAATCCTTCAACCGGACTCCACTGATAACTTAGTGCACCCGTTGCCGTTAGCGGCACCGAATTACCCAAACAGATCCTTTGGTTATTGCTTGCCGTGATCACCGGGCTCTGCCGGATCGTTATATTATGAAAGGCCGTATCGAAACAGCCGTTAACCGTTCCCGTTATAAGGCGCACTGTATAATTTCCAGGACTTGCAAAGGAATAGGTGAATTGTTCACCTGAACCTGTCGCTCCATTGTTTATGCGCCATTGGATATGGTTCACGCTGTCTGCCGAAGCGATCGCCGCCATGAAGAGAACATTCTCTCTTGTGCAACGTTCTGTATCAGCAACGATAGTAACATCAGGTATGTTATTAACATGAATCGGGACTATAGTTCGTACCGTATCCCGGCAACCACTGTTGCCAACTACTATCATTTCAATTTCATAATCACCGGTGGCAAAGTAGTCATGACTTACGCTAACTCCTGAACCTGTATTGCCATCACCGAAATTCCAGCTCACCAATTGCTTACCGAAAAATACGCTCGACGTATCGGTAAACACAACTTTGGTTACACCGCAGCTTTTCTGTAATTGCACGGTGAATCCGGATATGATCTTATCCACTTTTATCGTATCAATACCCGCAACAGGATATTGACAACCGGCATTATTCTTTAACGTTACCGAAGGAATATAAACGCCGGGATCATTGTACTGGTGAAACACAACTCTTTGGTTGGTGGTCATGATCGTGCCGTCACCGAAATTCCAAACAAGGCTGTCGATGTTCAAACCCGTCGCTTCAAAGCGTGTCTGATCAGGATGACAAACAAATCCTCCCGCATAACTGAATGTGCCCGAAGTGCCATTCACGCGAACCTGGCGTGAACTCCTGTAAGTACAACCGCCCGCATCGCGAACTATCAGAGAAACAGTATAGATGCCCGCAAATTGATAAGTATGCGATATGCTATCACCTGCACCCGTGTTACCATCTCCAAAATCCCACACCGCTGAAACCGATGGCCTGTTCTGATTTACAAACGTAACGGTAAGCGGCACGCAGGTTGATGTGGAATCGCTCATGGTAAATGAACCCGGAAGCTCTGATGACACCGTTACAATTTGCTCAGTGCTGTCCGAACAGATATTTCCCGGCGCATTTAATCGGAAGATGAAAAGTTTCACGGTGTAGGTTCCCGATGCGGTGTAGGTATGCGCAGGACTAACTAAAGTCGACGTTCTTCCATCGCCGAAATTCCACAGGTAAGATGTTGCGCTTCCTGATGTATTAGTGAATTGCACCTGCTGCCCGATACATACATTGTCACGGTCTTTCGTGAATGACGCCTGTGGCCGGGGGAACACTTCTATTATTCGTGTTGCAGTAGTATCAGTGCAACTGTTCACGGCTGTCATGCTCTCGGTGTATGTGCCCGGATTAATGAATGCGTGCGTAACCGTATCTACGCCGCGCGTGGTACTCAATACGTTTCCATCGCCAAAATCCCAATTGTAAATGCTCGCGCCCACGGTGTTGTTGATGAAAGGAACCACATGCGGTGCGCAACCAAATGCATCAGGACCATTCATGTTGAAGTTCAGGTTAATGTTGTTAGGCGCTATCACCAGATCGAACTGCGCGGTGTCACTGCCACATTCGTTTTCAGCAATAAGTTTAACAGTGAAGGTGTCCACCAACCCTGAGTTGTAAGTATGCTGCACATCGTTGGTGTTGTTTGTCGCTAATGTGGCTCCATCGCCAAAATCCCATTTGAAGTTTGTGCCAAAGCCCCTTGTGGTATTTACAAAGTTCACCAGCATTGGGGAACAACCTGTTGTACGGGATGGTGAGAAGAGTGCTTTCGGTTTCGATTTCACTCTTAGCGTATGCGTAACCGTTATCGTGTCGCATATCGAGAAGATCTGTTGCCGAACTGTATATATGGTATCTCCCGATTGCGGATTTGGTTGAAAGGTGATCGTTCCCGGTTGTTCCGCAGTAGAGGTTTGCCCGTTTCCGAAATCCCAGAAGTAGGTGAACAAACTAATATCCGGCGTAGTATTCAATACCTGCACATCAAGCGGTCCGCAGCCCACCGTATCGATCAGTTCAAATGAAGGATGAGGAAGCTTGTATGTATAAAACTTCTGCGAAACACTGTCTGCCCTGCAACCGAATGGTGAAATGGTTTTGAGTTTTATTGTTACCGAATCGTTTTCGTTCGCGATTGTATATCCCGGGAATGTCGTTCCTGTTCCAATAAGCACGTTATCTGCATACCATTCATAAATACCGTTCTGCGCAGGGAAAGTTTGCAGGTTGATATTGCTTCCTGTAATATTAAATGCAGGGCAACCTATCGTATCCACAGGATTGATCACCGCCCTTGCATCAGGATGAACAATAACGCTGATCTCTTCACGCGCGCCTTCGCAACCGAAACTGTTGGTCTGGCTTACATAATAGTTTGTTGTGCCCGCGGTTGTTGTAGATGGAACAGGTGCTGTTGCACTACCTGTACCGCCTGTTGCGGTAGTGTACCATGTAAGCGGGCTCCCCGCTGCCGGAGTAGCGGTTAAAGCTATTGCAGGAGTGTTAATGCAATATTCCACCGGACTCACCACTCCGGGGCCCGCAGCCAGTTGATTTACCACCACCACTGTTGATGCGGCCGGCGAGGTGCAACTGTTAATGGTAACCGTAACCTGGTAGGTTCCTCCGTTTGCCGTAGTCGCATTCGTAATAAGCGGGTTGGTTGAACTGCTTACAAATCCATCAGGACCTGTCCACGAAAATGTGGGAACTCCGGGTTCAGATGTGCTCACCTGTAATTGTATATCCTGACCAATACAGATCGGGCTGTTGCTGCTAACGGTGGGAGCTGCTGGCGGGTTAGGGTCTGATAAGTTAAACGGACCAACAGTATTCGAAGAGCAATTGTTCAACTGCACGTACACGTTACCGTAAGTGCCGGCTGTTAGCCCCGATATAATTACCTCGCCTGCTCCGTTCGCCGTAATATTTGTAGAAACCGGGCCTAAAGAAGTTGTATAGTTGACAACGTAGGAGGAGGCCGCAATTAATCCGCTCAAGGTTATCGAGCCTGTCGGTGTATTACACTGTGTAGGGTTTGCAGAAGATGAACCTGTGATATTCGGAGTGATGTTCACCGTAACATTTGCTGTTGCTGATGGCGATACACAACCACCTTGCTGCGCAGTTATTATTAATTGGTAGTTTCCTCCATTGGCGGACGATGCGTTTGGAATTGAAGGTGTTGGATCGGCGCTGTTGAATCCGCCCGGACCAGTCCATGCATAAGTTATAACTCCTGCAAAAGTTGTAGTGGCGGAAAGATTGATCGACTGACCTGAACACACCGGAGAGTTTGAAATGATCACCGGTGCTGTTGGCGTTGAATCTACAACCACTGTAACCGAGGTAGACGGCGAAGTACAACCATCAATGATCGCTACCACGCTGTATGATCCTGCCTGTGTTGTGCTGATGTTAGTGATCGTTGGGTTTTGTTGCGTACTGCTGAAGCCTGCGGGTCCGTTCCATTGGTATGAAGCCGTACCTGGCGATGATGTGGACGCGGAAAGAGTCAATGTTTGTCCGCTGCACAATGTTGAAAAAGGCACGATGGTTGGCGCATTCGGCGGATTTGGGTCTGCAAGCACAATGGTTTGCGGATCAGTATCCGAACATCCGTTGATCTCCACGGTAAATCCTGCGTAGGTTCCTGCCGTAAGCGTGGGTATGGTTACAATTCCCGGTGCTGTTGCCGTTAAGGTAAGTGGGGCCTGCGCTACACCTCCCTTTGTATAACGTATCGTGTAGGCGTTGCCGGTAGTTAATCCTGCTATGGTAATGCTTCCTGTTGCTGAGTTGCAAAGGTTTGGTTGCACAGCAGTAATGCCCGTGATCTCGGGCTGCTCATTAACCACAACAGCAGTCGTTGATACTGCAGAGGCGCAACTTCCGGTGGTTGCTGTTATCACCAGCGTATAGTTTCCTGAATGTGCCAGTGCAGCATTTGCTCTGACAGGGTCTTCATCTGCAGAAGTGAAACCTGCAGGTCCCGTCCAGGCATAAGTGAGTGCGCCCGCAAAGGAAGTTGATGATTGCAGAGAGATGGATTGACCTTCGCATACCGGTGTGTTGGAGGATACCGAAGTGATCACGGGCGTCGGGTTCACTACAACCGTAGTGCTTGCAGCGGGAGATGTACATCCGCTAACGGTTACGGTTACACTGTATGTTCCGCTGTATGCGGGCAAGGCATTCGGTCTTGTCGGGTTTTGATCTGATGAAGTGAATCCGCCAGGGCCGGTCCATGCGTAAGTGGCTCCCGCTACGGCGGAGGCTGTCAGGTTGAGGGTTTGTCCGCCGCACACCGGGCCGCTGTTTCCTGCTGTAGGTGCGGCAGGAGCTGAGGGCGGCGTAAGAGATACCGGACCAAGTATATTCGACCTGCATCCCGCAAGGCTCACGCTGATATCAGAATAGTTGCCTGCCGCGAGGTTTGTGACAGCTATCACACCCGATCCTGAAGAAGTGAGTGTAACATTCTGCACCCCGGCTGATGAGGTGTATTGAACATTATATGATGTGTTCGCGCTGAGCCCTGTAATGTTAAACCCTCCGTTTGCCGTTCCGCACAATGTGGGATTAACCGGCGTTACACCGCCGATTGAAGGAATAGGGTTTACTGTAACGGTTACGATTGTACGCGCACTTTCACATCCCGATGCCGTGTTCACCTGGCTCACATAGTAGTTGGTGCTTCCTGCGGTAGTAGTTGCAGGCGTAGGCGCACTTGCCGCACCTGTTCCTCCGGAAGAGGTGGTATACCAAAGTAATGTGTTTCCAGCCGTGGCAGTTGCGCTTAATGCTGTAGCCGTTTCATTCAAACAATAGGCCACGTTAGCTGCTGCCGGTGCCTGCGGGCGCGGGTTAACGGTGATGGTGTAAGTATCGGTATTCACGCAGCCGTTTAGTGTAGCCGTCACCGTTATAGTAGCTGTTACGGGTGAACTTCCTGTATTGGTTGCGGTGAAGGCGGGAATATTGCCTGTGCCCGAAGCTGCAAGGCCGATAGAAGAATTACTGTTCGTCCAGCTCACCGACGCCGCTGCTGGCGTCGCACTAAGGTTAGATAGAGCTACATTCTCTCCTGCGCAAACTGTTTTATTAGCGGGCGTGGTAAAGGAAGGCGTTGGTGAAACCGAGATGTTTTGCGTTTCCGTTGTTGTGCCGCAGCTGTTCGTCACCGCCAATGTTATCGTTTGCGCCCCACCGTTATTAAAGGTCACCGGGCCCGGATTGGGGTTTGAGGAAGTGCCAGGTGCTCCTCCAGGGAAAGTCCACGCATATGTACTGCTACCATCTACATAACAAACAGCCGAAGCCGAGGGCGTAAAGGCCTGCCCCTGGCAGAGATTGGGTGGAAAGGCAGAGAAGCTCACAACAGGTTTTGATTTAACCGTGATGGTTTGGGAAGGCAGCTGTACCTGGCATAAGCCGCCCGGGCCAATGAGCGTTGGTGCAACAGTATATATACCCGGGTTAATAAATCGAAACGAAGGTTGAGCAGAGCTTACGCTGGTGGAATTTATATAGTTGAATTGCGAGGTAGCAGGAACACAACCACTCGTCGGTGAATAACTCACACTCCATTGATACCGGTATGTTCCGCATAGCGGTGAATTAATACTGGTTGTTGTTGATACATCTAATGGACCGCAACCATTGGTTTCGCTCAAAGTGAACGTACCTGCAGGAAGAGGGTTGACACAAATGATCTTTACAATTGAATCCTTTCCGCAATTGGAATTTCCGGTTTTAAGTTTGATTGCGTATGATCCCGGAGCGGTGAAATTCAATCCCAATACATCTGTACCCGAGGTCCAGAAATTCGTATTAGGTGAATTGAGATCGGTTCCTAAGCTGCCGCTGGTAACTGTCCAACCGGTAGCCGGGCTTATACTCCATACTGATTTACCGGGCGTACATGTTCCGTTGTTGTTATTGCTGGCGCCACCGCCGGTGTTATTTAGTGTTACCGTGTTATTTACACATACGGTATCATGCGGCGATATGGTGAAGTCGGGATCAGGTTTTTCGGAAACGTAGATCGGCACCACAGTTACCACAGAACGGCTACATGGATTGGATGCTTCAATGGTGGCGGAAAATGAATTAGCAAAAGTTCCCCCGGATGTTCCGCAAGAGGTCACATTAAACTGATGTGTAACGCTATCTGGCGCGGGATGGTTGTAAGTTATAGGAGGAGTACCGTCGTTGAAAGTGACGGTATAGATAGTTGCGGGCGGATTATTTATAAAACTGCTCACCTGAAAGGTAAGCGGCGTTCCTGAACAAATTGAACTGCTACCGGGGTTTGCAAATCCTATAGCGGGATTGCTTCCCACAAAGATCTTGTAGACGCCGGTATCGCGGCAACCATTCTGGCCATTAATAATAAAAAGCAAAGTGAAGTTGCCAAGCGGATAGTCGTGATCGATAGTGGTTAAAGAAGCTCCGTTGAAATCGGGAGTTCCATCGCCCCACTTTATTTGGTAGGTAGTGTTGGTAGCCTGCGTACTTGAATTATTCAGAAAGGAAAACGTTGCTGATGTTGCACCGCATTCAGTGAAGTATTGAAAGCCGCCATAAGTTGTGGGATTGTTTCCTATGAGTTGAGTTCCCGGCGTTTGGCGTGTAGTTATGGTTTGCACTGAAGATGCAGAACAACCAAAACTGTTGGTTGTTGTCAATCGGACCGAGAAAGATTGAGAGCCGTTGCCCGGGGTGCCCTCAAATGTATGCAAGGGACTGTGTATGATACTTGCATTCGCAGAACCGGAAGTAGGATCATCAAAATTCCATAGAAAGTCAAGCCCCGAGGGTGAGCCGGTAAAAGCAAAGCTGATCGGCGAGTTAGAACAAGTGTTGCCCTGGTTAAACGTAAAAGCAGCCGGCGGATTCGGACGGTCTACTGCATTTACGGGACCTAATGTATCGATGTTAGTGCCATCGATCAGTACGGCCTGGTAACGCCCGGCCGATGTAATGGTATACGTATTGTTCGTTTGGCCGGGAATTACAACACCATCTTTCACCCAGCGAAATGTTCCAGAAAATCCCGTAATTGTTATTACGCGGGTATCGCCGGGGCAAAGATTAACTGTTCCTGATGGTGAGATCGTTTGGCTGAATGCAGAAAAAAAAGTACACACAAACAGTGTAATAAGTACACTTGTTCTCATAGCAGTTGCTGGTTTTGGTTCTACGCAGGCATGATCTATCCCACGCATTTTTAACTAAGGGAGCGCCAAAGTAGTAAACTTTGCAAAAAAATCATATTGATTTGAATTATATTTTGATGAAAGGGATGAATTGAGGGATGTGGGTGATGAGTTGTGGGATACCACTTGTGGGTTTGGGGTTGGGGGTTTTGGGTTGTGGGTTTTGGGTTGTGGGATGTGGAACTAGAGATTTTGAATGTTGGATGTTGAATGCTGAATAACGACCGATCACCCCATTAAGCTGAGAATGCTCAATTAACTGTGTCAATTTAAAATTATTTAAATTGATATAGAATGAAAAAAGAAAAATTCGATTTTGAATCGTTCGTAAAGCAGGCTGGCGAGCAACTAAGATCTGGCAAGCCTCTAACCGGTGCTGATGGGGTTTTTACACCATTGCTGAAGAAAGTGCTTGAAGCATCACTTGAGGGAGAGCTTGATGCTCATCTGGAAGAAACGCGTAAAGGGGAAAAAAACAGGCGGAACGGCCATGCTCAAAAAAATATCGCGAGCTCTTTGGGAAGCTTCGATATTTTTTCGCCTCGCGACCGCAATTCAAGCTTCGAACCCCAAACGATTGGCAAACGACAGCGTGTGATCAGTGAAGACATTGATCGTAAAATACTAAGCCTGTTTGGTTATGGCCTGTCGTATGGCGATATTCAAAAACATCTTAAAGAGATGTATGACTTTGACATCTCTGATGGAACATTGACGGCTATTACAGATCGTTTGCTACCTGAGATCAAGGAATGGCAGCATCGTCCTTTGGAGAGTGTTTATCCTGTCATCTGGTTGGATGCAATACACTTCAAAGTTCGCCAGGATGGTGTAGTTAAAAGCAAAGCCATCTATTCCATTCTTGCGGTAACAACTGAAGGCCAAAAGGAAGTAATTGGGATTTATTTTGGAGAAACGGAAGGAGCTTCCTTTTGGCGAAGCGTATTACATGATCTGAAAGCGCGTGGCATCAAGGATATCTGCATAGCATGCATCGACAATCTAGCAGGGTTTGCACAGGCGATTGAAGACATGTTCCCCAAAACCGATGTTCAACTTTGCCTTGTACACCAGATGCGCAACTCAATGAAATACATGGTATGGAAAGATCAAAAAGCGTGTACAAGAGATCTCAAAAAGATTTACAATGCGGTGAATAGCGAAATGGGATTGCACTATCTGGATGAAGCTGAAAAGCAATGGGGAGGTAAATATCCAATCATTTTTAAAAGTTGGCGCACACACTGGGAAAGGTTAAGCCGGTTCTTCGACTATCCCACTGCCCTCAGGAAAATAATTTATACAACCAATCCTATTGAAAGCTATCACCGAATGGTTCGTAAGGTGACCAAAACTAAAGGATCATTCAGCTCAGAAGATGCAATCGTAAAACAAATATATCTTGCAACCCTAAATGCCAATACTAAATGGGAGGGTCAGATGTATGGCTGGGCGCATGTGAGGTCGGCGTTAATAAACCACTTCGGTGATCGCGTTCTAAAAAATGACACACTTAAATGAGCAGACCCCGGAAGGTGCCCAATACAGACTAACGACTACCCACTACAGTCTACAGACTACCGACTACAGACTACCGACTACCAACTACCAACTACCAACTATCTTTGCTCCGTGCAAAAATTACTGATCATACAAACTGCCTTTATTGGCGATGTTGTGCTAGCAACATCCATTGTTGAGAAGTTGCATCATTGGTTCCCGGACGCACAAATTGATGTACTCGTTCGCAAGGGAAATGAATCATTGCTTCTGAATCACCCCTTCATTAATAAAACTCTTGTGTGGGATAAGAGATCAGGCAAATGGAGGACCTTATTGAAGATGGTTGGCGAGATGAGGCAGAGGAAATATGACATGGTTATAAACCTTCAACGCTTTTTTTCAACAGGCTTAATGACAGTTTTATCCGGAGCAAAAGAAACCCGCGGTTATGCTAAAAATCCAATGAGTGCCGGCTTCACCAAAAAGTTCCCGCATGTTATCGATCCAAAAAAATCCGTTCACGAAATTTCCCGTATAAACGAACTGATTAAAGACCTGACTGACGAAAAAGTGTTTCGTCCTAAATTGTATCCATCTGGTAAGGACGAAATAAAAGTAGGTCCTTTCATAACTGAGCCCTTCATTACGATAACGCCATCCAGCGTGTGGTTTACAAAACAATATCCTATTGAAAAATGGGCTGACCTCATCAGGCAACTTCCTTCTCACCTCAACATTTACATTCTGGGAGGAAAGGACAATGTTGAAGAAGCAAATGATCTTCTGCTGCGGGCCGGCAGAAAAGAAGTTACAGTGCTCGCTGGCGAGCTTTCTTTTCTTCAATCCGCTGCATTAATGAAGCATGCAGTAATGAACTATGTGAATGACAGCGCCCCGCTTCATTTCGCATCTGCGGTGAACGCCCCGGTTACCGCGGTTTTCTGCTCCACGATTCCGGGCTTCGGTTTTTATCCGCTGGCAGATAATAGTATCATTGTTGAAACGCGCCTTGATCTTGAATGCAGGCCTTGTGGACTTCATGGCCGAAAAGCCTGCCCATTGGGACATTTCAAATGCGCCTACACAATAGAAACGCAACAACTCTTAAATTCGCCTGATGCAAATTGATGACGACATAGCGGAATGTGTTCGCGTTTTAAAAAAGGGCGGAACCATCCTCTACCCAACAGACACTGTGTGGGGAATCGGCTGTGATGCTACCGACAGCCATGCAGTTGAAAAGATCTTCGCAATTAAAAAAAGAAATGAAGAGAAGAGCATGATCATTCTTCTCGCTGATGAAAGTGAAATTCTAGACTATGTTGATCATGACAACCCTGCTGTGTATGATTTCATACAGGGGGTGAGAAAGCCCGTGACAATCATTTACAGCCGCGCAAAAAACCTCGCTCATAATGTTATAAATAAAGACGGAAGCGTAGGGATACGGATCGTGGAAGATCAGTTTTGCAAAAGAATGATCAGGGAATTTGGCAAACCGGTGGTTTCCACCTCATCTAACGTTAGCGGTTACCCGCCGCCGGGTATTTTTGCAGACATCGACCGGCAGATCATCGAAGGCGTCGACTATGTTGTAAAACACCGCCAGGAAGAAACAGTTCGCGCGATACCAAGCAGTGTTATCAGAATTAATGATGACCAGTCATTCACCATCCTCCGACCATGAAATAAAACAACTCTTAATTTTCGCCAGGCTTATTTTAGAAGCGGAACCCTGCTCCGATCTGAATGGTTTGGCTTTTCCATTTCTCCCGGTTATCAATATCATTCAAATTACTCAATCCCACACCATAACGGCCGTATATCATGAGCTTTGATATATTCAATTGCAGCCCGGCATGCAAACTAAAATTCCCCTTACTGAATGCTTCGCGGCCATTTTCTACCAGCGAAAGGTTTTGGTTGATCACCGCGGCAAATTGCGGACCTGCCTGTACCGAAACAAATTTATTTGCCCGGTAGTTCAACATCAATGGGATCTTTAAAGTAGTGAGTTTGATTTCAGAAAGATTGTCGAAGTTGTAGAGGTCCCTGAAGTTGCTGCTTGTATCTAAATTAACCTGCCCGAATAAAACCTCGGGTTGAATCGCCCATTTTTCACCGATACCAATTTCCGCAAACCCACCCAACTGGTAGCCAAAAGCAAATTGTTCTGTAAAAGACCTGCCATCTAATTTGAGAAGATCGGCTCCCCCTTTTATCCCAATTCTAAAATTCTGCGCAGATGCGCTGCCTAAAGCTGAAATTAACAGTGTAAGGAAGAATAATTTTTTCATAAGTAACTTTTGAAGTGTTGTGCCAATTCATTTCAAGTTATATGCCATTAGAATTCAGACCTGAGGATTTATGTTAAGAATGTTATAATTGGATGAAAAGAACAACCTGAACAAATACAGTAACGCAGATGATCTTTATTAAAAATGATTACGAGGCAATTATTTAACGATATGGATAAGGATTTTTTCGTAGCTTCGCGGCGCATTTACTGAAATTGCATGAATGCCCAGTTGCAGTTGACGTGTTTTTAACATCAGGCCTCTCTCTATCAACCGCCCGCAGCATTACATGTGACCATTAAAGCCACGTGTTATGCATTTGCATTACGGTGTTTTTACAAAATTAAATTAAACAATGACTGATTTTCAAACATTGGGTTTGAACGAGCAAATCGTGCAATCCATTACAGAACTGGGCTTCACTTCGCCCACCCCTATTCAGGAACAAGCAATACCAGTGCTGCTTTCGGGCACGATGGATTTTGTTGGACTTGCGCAAACAGGCACCGGCAAAACCGCAGCTTTTGGGCTTCCTTTAATTCAACTTATCAATGCGGCAGACAAGTTTCCGCAGGCATTGATCGTTTGCCCCACGAGAGAGCTCTGTCTCCAGATCACAAACGACCTGCAACTATTCAAGAAACATTCCCGTGGTATAGCTGTGGAAGCTGTTTATGGCGGCGCATCGATTTCAATGCAGATACGCAACCTCAGGAAAGGAGTGCAGGTGGTTGTTGCCACGCCCGGAAGACTCATTGACCTTATCGAACGTAAAGCTATCGACCTTGAAAAAGTGAAGTATGTTGTACTCGATGAAGCCGATGAAATGCTCAACATGGGCTTCAGGGATGACATCGATTTCGTGTTGAAAAATACGATCAACCGTGAAAGTATATGGCTCTTCAGCGCCACGATGCCACCTGCTGTGAGGGCGATCTCCAAGAACTTCATGACAAGCCCTAAAGAGATCACCGTGGGGAAAAAGAACAGTGGCAACGTGAATATCGACCATCAGTATTACGTGGCGTCTGCCCATCACCGTTATGAAACGCTAAAGCGTTTGATAGATTTTAACCCGGGCATGTACGGTATAATTTTCACAAGAACGAAGGCCGATGCGCAGGAGATAAGCGAACGTCTTTCCAAGGCAGGCTATGATATTGAAGCCCTGCATGGTGATCTTACCCAGCAACAGCGTGATAAAGTAATGGGTCGGTTCAGGAACAAAACCCTGCAACTGCTGATAGCTACAGATGTTGCAGCGCGCGGTATTGATGTTGACGGTATAACCCACGTTATAAATTTTGAACTTCCTGATGACATGGAAGTTTACACTCACCGCAGTGGAAGAACTGCACGTGCAGGCAAAACGGGAATATGTATTTCCATTTGTCACAGCCGCGAAACTTTTAAGATCAGGCAACTTGAAAAGATGATCAATGCAACCTTTCATCGCCTGGACATTCCGAGTGGCAAAGATGTTTGCCGTAAGCAATTTTTTCACTTCATGGATAAACTTGCGCTGGCGGATATTTCACACGGTGATTATGAAACATATCTGCCCGACCTTATTCTGAAGTTCGAACATATGTCGAAAGAAGAGGTTTTACAACGTGTTGCGGCATTGGAATTCGATCATTTCCTTCGTTACTATGAAAACGCGGAAGACCTGAATACAAAACAGGATGCGAGGAGAACGAATGAAAGCAACTACAGCGGTAATCAAAGGCGGGAAAGAAGCGAGAGATCCTTTAACAGAAGAGACAATGGATATACAAGGTTGTTTGTAAATCTTGGCACAAAGGACGGATTTTACAAAGCCAGCTTTCTACAGTTTATACTTGATGAAAGCAATTTGAAAAAAGATTCCCTGGGCAAAATTGACCTGCGCGAAATGAACACATGGGTGGAAGTTGATCAGGCAGAGGCGGGAAAAATGATCCGGGCAATAGACGGAAAGAAATATAACAACAGAACCGTTAGAATGAACGAGGCCGATGGCGGTTTCCGGAGACCCGGCGGTGATGAAGGCGCTTCAAGGAAACGAATCGTTAGAAAGAAAGAGTATTAAAATTTAAGATCCGGGACTTTCCTCCCGGATCTTTTTTATTCACTGCTTCTGAAAGATTCGCATACAATAAAATCTCCAGGCTTCATGTTAACCGCCGGGGAATCCTGGTTCCTTAAAGTACCATCAAAAATATCGTGCGTGGCTGTGCCTGCTATATCAAAAGGCCTGACAGTAACCTCATTGGTTCCCAAATGCAGGAAAACCCAGATGTTTCCCGCATCTCCTGAAACATAAAAAGAAATCAGGTCCGGCATTCGGATCATCTTTACGCTTTCATAGGAAAATGTAATGCCTGGTTTATGACGTAGCTTTAAAAGACCTGAATAAAAACCGGCGAGGTCCTCACCCGTATTCCAATTGATCTGGTCCTTTTCGAAAAACTTAAGGCGTTGAATGTTGGCTGCTTCCTGCCCTGAATATATTAAGGGAACACTATTTTTAAAAAGGCATGAAAAGACTGCTAACGCTTTCGCATATACGCCGTATTTTTCATACTCGGTTCCATTCCATGAATTCTCATCATGGTTGCTTGTGAAATACAATCGCAACCCGGGCAGGTCGTTTTCGGAAAGAAAGCTTGTCAATTGCTCTACACCGTTCTCTTTTCCTAAAACCTCCCTTGTTTTATGCATCCATTTCCAGGTGAAGGTGATATCAAACGCTTCTGCATAGGAAGAATCCTCTGATTCTGCAAGCCACACCAGGTCAGGCTTTATTTCGTCAATTACCGTCCTTGCCCTCTTCCAAAAGGGTAATGGAGTTAAATGAGCGAGGTCTGCACGAAAACCGTCAATATTCTTTTCTTCAACCCAGAATTTCATCGCCCCGATCATTGCTATTTGCTGCTCTTCGTTATTATGATCAAGCTGAATGACGTCGGTCCAGTCGAATGGGCTTCGGAAACCAAATTCATCGCGCGAAAAGAAATGAGGAGAATGAATCGTCCATACATGATCCCACGCTGTGTGATTCGCAACCCAGTCCATGATCACTTTCATTCCCAATTGATGAATCCGTGATACCATGTCATCAAAGTCGGCTATGGTGCCAAATTCTGGGTTGATAGCTTTGTGATCGCTGATTGAATAATAACTTCCCATGCTTCCTTTCCTGTGTGGAATTCCTATGGGATGAATTGGCATAAGCCATAATATTTCCACTCCCATTTCTTTAAGGCGGGGGAGATGTTCGGCAAATGCACGGAAAGTGCCTTCTGGTGTATATTGTCTGATATTAACCTCATAAATATTACTGTTGTTAAGAAAAGCGGGCACGTTGAATTCTTTCATATAAGGCTGTACCTTTGCGGCGGCACATGAAGCAATTTACAATACCGGTTACATACCGAAGTGAAATGATTGCGCGCATTAAGGAAAAGCGCCGGCAAGATGACAGGATGAAAAAAGATTTTTCTCCGTCCCTGCTCGATTTCGGCTTCCTCCAAATCTATCTCGCACGGCATTTTGGTTTTTGTTATGGCGTTGAAAATGCAATTGAGATCGCCTTCAAAACAATTGATGAAAATCCGGGAAAGCGCATCTTCCTTTTGAGCGAAATGATTCACAATCCGCATGTAAATGCTGACCTTCTCGCACGCGGTGTAAAATTTCTTCAGGACA
>JAEZDA010000123.1 GCA_023433345.1 Bacteroidota bacterium
GAGGTGGATGTAGAATAAAGGTGAGTGGGTTTTTACGTCATTTCGTAAACCATAAGCGTTACCTGCGATCAGCCTTAACCATATTCCATTATCTGTAAACACCGGCAGTTGATCTGGCTTATAGTTATCGAATGCCGGCGTTGTTTCTTCATCTTTTTCGGGGAGGGCAACCCATGTTTGGATCATTTCAAGTTCGCCACCAGCAAGTGCGGAAGGGTCTTCGAACCTTTCGGAGTGTGCAATGCCGCGGCCCGCAGTCATCCAGTTTACTTCGCCGGGTAGGATGATCTGTTCAACGCCTAAACTATCGCGGTGTGTCATTTGTCCGCCGAAAAGGTAGCTAACGGTAGAAAGCCCGATGTGAGGATGTGGGAGCACATCCATTGAATTACTTTGCGGCAATTCGATTTTTGCGGGGCCTGCATGGTCCATAAAAATGAAGGGGCCGACCATACGTCTCTTTCTAAAAGGAAGAACTCGGTTTACGTTTAGTCCTGTAGATAAAGATGCAGTTCGCGCCTCGATGACGATGTCTATCATAAAGGGAAGGTACGGAAAAGGGAGCAGGGTGCAGGGTGCAGGGTGCAGGGTGCAAGGTGCAGGGTGCAAGGCACTGGGTAAAGGGTGCAGGGTGCAGGTGCAGGAAGTTCTTATTTGCCGATTCTGTATAAGCGGCCTTCGTCTGTTATTGCGTATAAGTTTCCATCGCGGCCCTGGATCACATCACGAAAGCGTTGTTTCTCGCCTTCGAGTAATCGTTCTTCGCCGACAACTTTATTCTCGCTGTTTATCACCAGGCGTGAAATATGTTTGCTGCTTAATCCCCCAATGAACAGATTGTTTTTCCATTCAGGAACTACGTCGCCGGGATAAAAGGTCATTCCGCCGGGAGAAAGTACAGGGTCCCAATAATAGACAGGTTGTTCCATTCCATCCATTTGCGTTTGTCCCTTACCGATAGTAGCACCGCTGTACTCGATGCCGTAAGTGATAACAGGCCAGCCATAGTTTTTTCCGGGTTTTACAAGGTTAATTTCATCACCTCCGCGGGGTCCCATTTCATTGCTCCACAGGTCGCCCGTTACTGGGTGAAATGCTATACCCAATACATTTCGGTGGCCGTAAGAATAGATCTCAGGACGCGCACCTTCCCTGCCTTCAAAAGGGTTTCCGGTTGCGGGTTTGCCATCTTTTGTGAGGCGCAGAATTTTTCCCAGCGCCGAATTCAGTTGCTGTGCCTGCGGGCGGGTTTCCAGGTCGGAACGTTCTCCGGTAGTCATAATAAGATTGCCATCTGACGCAACCAACACGCGGCCTCCATAATGTTTATCGCCATTGTAAGAAGGGGTGGCGCGATAGAGTACGGTGACGTTTTGCATTGTTTTATCATCCGCAGATAAAATGCCTTTTGCCAATGCGGCAACGTTTCCTTTTTCAAATGGTTCTGAGAAAATGAAATACACCGTGCGGTTGTTTGTAAAGTCGGGATCGATTGTAAGGCCCTGGAGACCGCCCTGACCGCGGCTGTCGACCTTAGGGATACCGGTAATGGGTGCACTCAGTTCGCCCTCGGTGGTGGCAATGCGCATGGATCCCTCCTTTTGTGTGATAAGCAGCCGTCCATCGGGAAGTTGGGTAATTCCCCATGGTTTTTCGAGACCGTTTGCTATCGCTCTTGCCTGGTATGGCGAAGAAGTTTTTACTCCCGCAATGCGGGTTTGTCCAGCAAAAGCGGGCTTATAGTTGGTATTCGGCTTTTGTGACTCTACCGGAGGAAGGATTTTGTCTGCGGCAGAATCAGAGGATTCGACGCGGGCCTGGGAATTATCGGGTTGGTTGGTGCTGCATGCGTAAAGAAGGGAGGATGCAGCTATTGACAGAAGGAGGAATTTGAACATGGGGGAAGATTTAGAAAAGAAGGTAAGAAAAAATTGTACCAAGGGTAGGTGGGAAGGGGGAAGGGGGTAAGACGGGGAGAGGGTGTTGAGGTACATCCTAAGGAAAAAACCATAGGTATTTCACTCCAGATTGGGTTGCCTCGTCGATTATATGGATTAGCCCCGTTAAGCACCCGCATGGGTAATTGTATAGAAGCAAGAAGATGATCATCTTTATTTTCTAAAAAAACCAGTTATGTTTAATATAGAAAATGCAAGTGAGTTTCATTCTCATTTTACGTCGAATGACGTATGCAAAAAGTTCCTTTACGATTTAAAGTGGAAGAATGGATACAACTGTTACAAATGTGGAAGCGCGAAGTATTGGAGAGGCCGAACAGACTTTCATCGAAGATGTGCTTTGTGCGGGTACGACGAATCCTGCACGGCTCACACAATATTTCACCGCATAAAGTTCCCATTGCTTGCAGCCTTTGGGATGGTTTTTCAGATTACGAGTTCGAAGACAGGAAAATCTACAGTTGATCTGGCCCGTGAGTTTGGCGTAATTCAGGCTACTGCCTGGCAGTTTAAAAATAAGGTTCAAAATGTGATGGCTACAGGTGATGCATCTGACGGCATTCTGAAGGAAAAGAAAGCGGCGATTCCACTCGACGGAGTTATTATTATGCACAGGGGAAAAGATCTTAACGGGCTTCAAAGAGTGGATCTTGAAATGATCAGAAGATATCATAGCAACACATCAAAGCTTGGTGCCCGATATTTACACGATAACAATGAAAAGGAGCTTTGCAGGCTGGTTCGGGGAAAGTTTAAGGAATTACGGACTAGCATGTTGTTATGGAACTTTAAACGCTGGATCACTGGAACCCATCATCATTGTTCCCTTGCGCATTTGAATGGGTATCTCAATGAATTTTTCTTCAAGATGGCCCACAGCCAAACTCCAGGTAGGATGTTGCAGATCGTTGTGGAAAATTCAATTAGGAAACAGGGGAAGGGGTTCGAACGGGACTTAGCCATATAGTCGTATGATTTAACCCGGAATTTAGGTGTTAGCTGGTTAATAGGTTTTGCATATGTTGCCTTTAGAATCACAATAACCGAAGCCAGCATCGTATTCTTCATTCCCGAATAATCGGATTTCAAACAGCCGGTCTCGCACCCAGAACATTTTTTTGAAAGATCGGGATTCAAACGGTTGGAATTCCAACGATCCTATATATAAATTTATTTCCTTGAAAAGCCGGGATGCAAGATCTTGCATCTCAACTTTCCAAAGTGGAAAATGAAATATAACATCCCCGATTCCCTCACCGGACTCACACCGGAAGAACTGAAATCTTCGCGGATAAAATTTGGTTACAACCAGGCAGGGCCAATAAAAAAAGATACCTGGTACACCATCCTGTTCCACATTCTTAAAGAGCCAATGCCGCTATTGCTTTTCGCAGTAACGGTTATTTATGTCATCGTAGGAAATTATTCCGAAGCAACCTTTATGCTGGCAGCGATCATCGCCGTGTCTGGCATTTCATTCTACCAGGATACTCGCAGTAAAAAGGCTTTGGAAGCATTGGAAAAACTGAACGAACCGCTTAGTACCGTCGTCAGGAATTCTACCGTAATGAAAATTCCTACTAATGAAATTGCCGTAGGCGACCTGTGTATTGTTGAAGAAGGAAAGATGATCAATGCAGACGGAGAAATTGTGCACAGCAACGATTTTTCAGTAAACGAATCATCACTCACCGGCGAAAGTTTTTCCGTATTTAAAAGTCGCGAAACCGACGATCGCAAAGTGTACAGCGGTACATTGGTGGCCTCTGGCCTCGCAGTGATCATTGTAGAAAAGATCGGGGCCGAAACCCGACTGGGAAAAATCGGTAAGTCGATCAGCGGCATTCGCGAAGTGCCTTCTCCTTTGCAGATCCAGATCACAAAGTTTGTGAAAGGCATGGCAGTTATTGGAATACTTGTCTTCCTGATGGTTTGGGCGTATAGCTATTGGCAGTCACGCGACCTGATTGCTAGTTTGCTTAGCGGGTTAACATTAGCCATGTCGATTCTGCCGGAAGAGATACCTGTTGCATTCACCACCTTCATGGCTCTTGGCGCATGGAAACTGATGAAGGAAGGCATCATCATTAAACGAAGCAGCGTGGTGGAAACCCTCGGAAGTACCACTGTTGTTTGCACAGATAAAACCGGCACCATCACCGAAAATTCAATGCATCTTAAATTATTGTACGATCACAGGTCAAATAAAATTTTCAGCGATAC
Source organism: Bacteroidota bacterium (assembly GCA_023433345.1). Taxonomy (GTDB): domain Bacteria; phylum Bacteroidota; class Bacteroidia; order Chitinophagales; family Chitinophagaceae; genus Ferruginibacter. The sequence goes on from JAEZDA010000123.1 coordinate 4,182, forward strand.
AGGTTTTCATTCACCTGAAGTATCGGAGCTGATTCAATTCGCTATGTGGAGCAGTGAGCCCGTTCCCTTTGATCCGATGGAAAAAACGTTACACCAGGTTTATGAAAGAACGCAGCCGGCCGACAGGAGGAATGAATATAAAATGGTACACGAATATCCCTTAGGAGGCAAACCGCCAATGATGACTCACATCCTTGAATCTAAATCAGGAGAAAGGGTCATTGCTGCAAAGGGTGCCCCTGAAGCGATCCTTGATGTGTCTGATCTTACAAACGAAGAAAGAGAGCGGCTCCGTGAACATGTTAACGAATTCGGAAAGCAGGGTTACCGTGTGTTAGGCGTTGCGAAAGCGGTTTTTAACGGGAATGATTTTCCTGTCGAACAACAGGGTTTTTCTTTCAGCTTTTTGGGATTTGTAGTTTTCCATGATCCACCGAAGAAAGATATCCGCTCAGTATTTCAAAAATTATACGATGCAGGTATCAAGGTGAAAGTGATCACGGGAGACAATGCCGAAACAACGAATGCAATTGCATTACAGGCTGGGATAAAGAACGAAACGCCTGCAGTGAACGGCGCGGAGATCATCCATCACACGGAAGCCGAGTTGATAGCCTTAACGAAAGAGACATCTCTTTTCACGCGAATGTTTCCTGAAGCAAAGCTGGAATTGGTAAATGCTTTGAAGAAGAACGGTGAGGTGGTTGCCATGTTGGGTGATGGCGTTAATGATGCGCCGGCTTTGAAAGCTGCGCATATAGGTGTGGCAATGGGAACGAAAGGAACCGAGATTGCAAAGGCTGCGGCAGCACTTGTGATCACGAACGACGACCTTAATAAGTTAATAACGGGCATCGCGGCAGGAAGAAGAATCTATACCAACATCAAGAAGGCTATCCAGTACATTATTTCTATTCATATCCCTATCATACTAACGGTGTCGCTTCCGCTGTTCCTGGGCTGGGTCTATCCGAATATTTTCACCCCGGTGCATGTCATTTTCCTGGAGCTTATCATGGGACCAACCTGCTCTATAGTATACGAAAATGAACCGATGGAAAAGAACACAATGCTGCAAAAGCCGCGTAAAATGACAGATACATTCCTGAACTGGAAAGAACTAAGCACCAGCATCATCCAGGGCCTTGCGATCACTGCAGGCGTTTTATTCGCGTATCGATTTGCTGTAGGTAATGGAAGTGACGAAGCCACCACGCGTGCCATTGTTTTTTCCACTTTAATTTTTGCGAATGTGTTCCTGAGCCTCGTAAACCGCTCATTCGTTTATAGCATGTTCAGCAGTTTTAAAAACAAGAATCCCTTGTTGCCCATCATCATAGTTGCAACACTCGTATTCCTATTCGCGATACTGTATGTTCCCGCCTTCGCATCTTTCTTTCGCGTAAGCAGCATTAGTTTGTATGAAATGGGAATCTCACTGTCAATAGCAGCCCTTTCAGTGCTTTGGTTTGAAGTGTACAAATGGTTGAAGAGAAGGAAATGATGTACGATGTACGATTTACGATGTACGATGTACGATTTACGATGTACGAATTACGATGTACGTTATCAACGCAAAACCGGAACTGGGGGTGAAACCCGTCTATAGTCCCCAATGTCCCTAAAGTCCCAATAGCGTTTACGATGTACGATGTACGATTATTTGCTAAAATACCAGCCGCGGTTTTTCATGGCAGCATCGTTGCGTCGCAATCACTTCGTCGGCATATCAATGAGCAGCAGCATTAGTCTGTAGTCGGTAGTCGGTAGTCTGTAGTCTGTAGTCGGTAGTCAATAGTCAATAGTCTGTCGTCTGTAGTCTAAAGTCCCCAATGTCCCTAAAGTCCCAATACGATTTACGAATTACGATGTACGACCTGCGGCAGGCGAGCCTGCCGCCAGAACAATCTTCCAAAAAGTCATCCCGAACGCAGTGAGGGATCTTTCGAATTACGATGTACGAATTATCAGGCTACCTTACAGCTATACACCACCTCGGTCGAATCTAGAAACCTTACAGATTCGACCTTCCTGTATCTAAGCCGGTAGGATGATCAAGGTAACTTACGATGAACTATGTACGATAACAACGCAAGCCGAATTGCCGATAAACCAGGTTATAGTCCCCAAAGTTCCTAAAGTCCCAATAAGATTGCGTCGTAATATGTACAGTAGTTACATCAACTTTTATTTGTAAAAAATATAATTATCTTACAAGTAACAAAATTGCTTCGACTATCTGATGTCTATATCACGGTTATGAAACAATTATCCTTGTTCCTTATTGTCTTTTTTTGTTTGCAGAGTTCATTTTCGCAAAACCAGAATAACACCTGGTACTTCGGCATTTGGTCAGGAATTAATTTCAATACAAGCCCACCTTCTTTGTTAACTACCGGGATGGTGGGCGATGAAGCCGGAGCAACTATCAGCGACAATAATGGAAATCTTTTATTTTATACGAATGGCGATACTGTTTATAACCGTAATCAAACAATGATGCCAAATGGTTTTGGGCTCCTGGGCCATCCTTCTGCCACACAAGGGTCCTTAATTATACCAAAGCCTGGCTCTTGCAATATCTATTATATATTCACTGCTTCTGACTGGACAAATAACTGGGGTTTAAATTATTCTATTGTCGATATGAATCTTGACAATGGAATGGGCGATGTTGTTTCAAAAAATATCTTTTTGCAATCTTCAGTTACTGAAAGGCTCACCGGAGTTCTTAAAGCCAACGGAACTGATTACTGGGTGATATCAAAACGAAGGTTTAACAATGCTTTCTATTCCTACTCGGTTACCTCATCAGGAGTTAGTACGACGCCTGTTGTTTCAAATACCGGCCCTTCATCATTTCCCGGAACTTATGTTGGCACTATGAGAATATCTCCTGATCGTACCAAATTATGTATCACTAAACATGGTATTGGCTTCTCACAACTATGCGATTTTGATGATGCCACGGGAACCATTTCAAATGCTATTCCATTACGGTCTACTCTAAACTCTTATGGCGTTGAATTTTCACCTGACAACAGTAAACTGTATGTAAGTGAACACAGTATAACCGGTGGGGGCATTTCGCAATATAATTTACTGGCTGGTTCGGCAACAGCAATTCAAAATTCAGTGATATTCATGCCAACCCCACAAAACTTGTATGGGTTAAAACTTGGGCCCAATAATAAAATTTATGGGGCTATAGCTGATTCCACTTTTGTTTCTGTTATTGATCAACCCAACCAACTGGGTACAGCATGTAATTTTATTTATCGTTACATGGATATAAGCCCTGGCCGCTGCCGGGCCGGCCTTCCTAATAATATAAATCATTATGGTGTTGACACATGTTCAGCTTGTGTTGCAACTGAGGTAATAAACAATGACATTACCATTTGCCAGAATCAAACCTATCAATTACCCTCAGGAACCTTCGTTAGTGCTCCTGGAATCTATCGCGATACAATAAAAAATCATTCGAACAGGTGCGATAGTATCATCACTGCTATAAATCTTTCTGTGTTTCAAGTAAGCTTTGAAAATGTTTCTGAGCAGATCTGTTCCAATCAAAGTTATCAGTTAACATCAGGCGACTCTATAACATTTGCAGGAATTTATCAAGATACTATCCGAAGCATATCCGGATGTGACAGCCTAATCAAAACGATACACCTGACTGTAAATGCTGTTTCAGCATATAATATTCTTGATTCAATATCCGAAGGTGAGGCTTATAGTTTGCCATGGGGGGCAACGGCGCACGCTCCCGGTATATATCAACTTACTTTAGTGAATAGCCTTGGCTGCGATAGTTTGGTAACTGTAGTGCTGAAGCCCGGAATAAGGCTTGGCGATTGTATTACTTTAAAAAACGCCTTTACTCCTAACGGTGATGGCATTAATGATTCCTGGATACTCTACGGCCACAATTGTTTTAAAAAACTTGAGGTAAGGGTATTTAATCGTTATGGCAATATTGTATACCATTCCAGGGATTATAGAAATGACTGGAAAGGGAGATATAAAAACAAAGACCTGCCAGACGGAACCTATTATTATATGATAAAAGTAGTTCCCTTTAATGATATCCCTTATACACTTAAGGGTAATGTGACGATTCTGAGATAGTCTTTTTAATTACTGAGTCGCCCCTCAATCCTTCCGTGGAAAACTTGATATTAATTTAACGCTTTGGGGTATTTCAAAAAGGCGGGAATATAGTAAATTTGCCGTTTCGTATTTTCTTAACCCCCTGGAAACCCGCATTTAAATAATTAACGGCATGACCTATATGTACGTATGCAGGGTTTTTAAGCGCATCAATATCCTTAGATCCGGCATTTTATTGATACTGGTGCTATTCGGACTAAACAGTTTCGGACAGGTTAGTCTTACGAACGTAGCTCCAAGTGCATTTATTGATTTCTCTGCTGCCGGTACACCGGCGGGTGTGGGATCAAATCCGCCAACTGCATACACTGGGCGCGGATTTAGTCCAGGTGCAGCTGCTCCGGGATTACTTAGTTCAGGAGCTTGGGCAGTCAGCGGGTGGTCCGACGCCCCTAATAGCTTCACCTTTGGAGGTACCGCAAATGCTTTTCCTTCCGATTTTGGGAGGGGTGCTTCCGCAGTAGCACAAACCACGGGCGGTATGTACGCATACACGGGCGCACCAGGTTCGGCAACAAACCCGGCCTTAATGATTCAGCCAGGTTTAAATGATTTCACACCCGGAACGATTACACTTCGGATTCAGAATAATGGAACATCCGCTATTACTCAGTTTACAATTAACTATGACCTTTTTGTAAGGAATGATCAGCCGCGTGGCAACAGTTTCAATTTTTCATGGTCTACGAATGATGCTACTTATAATACAGTAGCTGCGTTAAACTATACATCCCCCGAATTTGAAGATGCTAATGGTTGGGTGCAAGTCGGATTATCTCCCTCTCGGTCAACCACTATCTCGGGGCAAAATATTCTTCCTGGTTCATATTTCTATATCAGGTGGTCTGGCGCCGATGTTACCGGGTCAGGAGCTCGCGACGAATTTGGACTCGATAACATCAACATCGTTGCAACTTACGGTGCAGTGTGTTCGCCGCCTGCAACCAGTGCATCTAATTTTGGTTTCTCGAATGTTCTGCCGGGACAAATGGATGTTTCCTTCACCCGTGGCAGTGGAGGCGGAGGGCTGATGGTTGTGGCAGTTGAAAACGCGTTGCTTAGTGCCAACCCTTTTAATGGCGCGATATATGCCGCAAACTCTAACTTCGGAACCGGAGATGCCATTGGTAACGGTTTTGTTGTTTATAACAGCAATACAGTTCTTCCTGCGCCCGGAGGGGTCGGCAGCTTCACTGTTTTCGGTTTAAACCCATCCACCACTTACCGGTTTTACTTCATCGAATACAATGGCGTGGGCTCACCCTGTTATCAACTGGTGCCGCCAAGCGCCTCGCAATCTACCATTGCGGCCACCGCGAGCCCGTCAGGATACTTCAGGTCGCGCGCAACCGGCAACTGGAACAATGCCAATACATGGGAATACTCTCCTGATAATGGCGTAACGCCATGGGTGATATCTGATCTTAAACCTACATCTGCCGCAGCGGGAATTCGCATTATCTCTCCGCATACGGTTACAATGGTTTCAAATGAATCGGCTGCGAAGATGACGATAGACGCAGGCGCAACCCTTGAAAACACCAATGGCACAAACGGAGGTTACCGTTTAACAATGGTGGACAAAACCGGAGACGACCTAACGGTATCGGGTACACTAAAACTTTATGGCAACATCCCAACTCTTGTTACCGGTTTGAATGTAGTGGTGAACACGGGCGGTATGGTACATGTGGTGAATAACTCCGGCGATGCCCAGAGTGACGATTTCGCCCGCTCCTCACAGGTGAAGTTTAATACCGATGCTGTTTTTAACTGGAATACCATCCTTGCATTTGAAACTGCAGGTACCGTTTCCTACTTTACTAACCTTGCCCCGGAGGTGCCTGTTTTTCGTATATCCTCCAACGTTAGTGTGGGCGCCGGTACTC
>JAEZDA010000108.1 GCA_023433345.1 Bacteroidota bacterium
GCCTATGTGTATGTGGCTTACGACCCATTTACTGACCTGTTGATGAACCTCGCTGTAGAACTGACCTGCGACATAGATACAATGCTCAAAAGCCTTTTTTACCTCACCGAGCAGCCACTTTTTCAGGAGTACAGCGATGGGCCGTTTTATGTTGTAATGGACAGTTTTGAAAATGAACAGGAACGGATTGACAAAATGCTGGCATTATCCGGCGGCAAAACACTTTTTAACCGGCCCTATCATACCAAACTGATGATGACCATTGCCAAAAATATGGCCGACCCCGATCAGCAGGAATCAGATGACTGATTCATGCTACTACTTATGTATCTCGCTGGTAAAATGAAACTCAATATCCGGGTTATTGGTTATTTCTGTGTTTAGGAACCATTCACTCTGCGCAAGGTAAACCATGTGGCCATCTTTATCTTCGGCGATATTCCCTTGCTTGAACCGAGCAAAATCCTGAAGTTTTTTGGGATCCTTACTGGTCACCCAACACGCCTTGTAAAAAGGCAGACTGTTCATTTGAACCGAAGCTCCATATTCCTGAAGCAAGCGATATTGGATCACCTCAAACTGAAGTTCACCTACACAGCCAATGATCTTCTTGGTGCCGCCAAACTGTGTGAACAACTGTGCCACACCTTCGTCTGTCAGCTGAATTAAACCTTTCTCTAACTGTTTGGTTTTCATTGGATCCTTATTCACCACCTCTTTAAAAATTTCAGGAGAAAAACTTGGTATCCCAGTGAAGAAAAACTTTTCCCCTTCCGTAAGCGTATCGCCTATTTTAAAGTTGCCGGTATCGAATAAGCCCACCACATCACCGGGATATGCTTCCTCGATAACGTCTTTTTGGCGGGCAAGAAAACTGTAGGGATTGCTGAACCTAACGTCCTTGCCTAAACGAACATGTTCATAATATTTGTTACGCGAGAACCTTCCGCTGCACACACGAAGGAATGCGATGCGGTCGCGATGTTTAGGATCAAGATTAGCGTGTATCTTAAAAATAAATCCGCTGAATTTTTCTTCCTCGGGTTCCACTTTTCTTGTTGTTGTTTCCCTTGGCCGTGGCGTAGGCGCTATGCGAATAAAAGTGTCCAGCATTTCTTTCACACCAAAATTATTCACCGCGCTCCCGAAAAATACCGGGGCAACATCTCCGGTCAGGTAATCATCAACATTCAACTCACCGTAAACGCCTTCGATCAGTTCTACATCCTCCTTTATCACCGCAGCATCGCGCTCGCCAACTTTTTTTATAAGCATCGGATCATCGAAACCCTGTATTTGCAATGATTCCTCTGTTTTTGACCCGGGCGTAAAAAGCACCAGGCTTTTATTATGTATATCGTAAACGCCTTTAAAATCTTTACCGCTGTTAATGGGAAAGGTCATAGGGTGAAGTTGGATATTCAACTCCTTCTCTATTTCTTCCAAAAGGTCGAAGCGATTTTTACCGTCACGATCCATTTTGTTGATGAAAACGATCACCGGGGTTTTGCGCATGGCGATCACCTCCATAAGGCGGCGGGTTTGGGCTTCTACACCATTCACGCTGTCTATCACGAGTACAACGCTGTCAACTGCGGTAAGGGTCCGAAAAGTATCTTCAGCAAAATCTTTGTGCCCGGGCGTATCCAATAGATTTATCAAATGATCTTTGTATTCAAAGGTCATAACGGAAGTTGCCACACTGATTCCGCGTTGGCGTTCGATTTCCATAAAGTCGCTCGTGGCGTGCTTTTTTATCTTATTGCTTTTTACGGCGCCTGCGGTTTGAATGGCACCGCCAAACAGGAGGAACTTTTCGGTTAATGTGGTTTTACCGGCATCGGGGTGAGAGATGATGGCAAAGGTCTTCCGCCGGCTGATTTCGTCTGAATATTTCATAAATGCGCGCAAAGATACACGGAATGCCGATTTGCACATCGGTACGCCGCTGCACCTGTCTCGGTGCCAGCGAAGTGGAAATGGCAAATGTGAAATTTTAGAGATGTGCAAATATGCCTTCAGATTTACTTGCTGACTATCAACTAAGGATTGAGAACGAAAGACTACCAAACTATCTCCTACCTTTGTATTCGTGCGAAAACTGCTCAACATTTTTTCATCCTCCCTGCGTCTCACTTTCGAGGATCTGCGGCAAAATAAAATGCGCACAGCACTAAGCCTCACCGGTGTTGCTTTTGGTATATTTTGCATTATCGGCGTATTGGCCACTGTTAACAGTCTTGAAAGGAACATTCAGGATCAGGTGCAGTCTTTAGGCAGCAATACAATCTACATTGATAAATGGGATTATGCCGGCGGTCATGACATTCCGATGTGGAAATACCGTAGCAGGCCGCGCCCCAGGTATGAAGAATCTATACAGGTGCGGGAAAGGTCGGAATTAACTGATCGTGTAACCTACCTGATGCAAACGCGGGGAAATATTTCTTACCGGGATGATGTGCTTGAGGGAGTGGCGATGTATGGAATCAACGAGCCACAGATCGACATTCAACCTATCAATTTTGAAAATGGCAGATATTTCTCCTCCTCCGAATTTAATTCAGGAAGCAATGTTTGCATCATCGGATATACGAATGCTGAAAGTTTTTTTGGAACTGCGAGCCGCGCAATTGGTAAACAAATAGAGGCAGGAGGTAAAAAGGTTACGGTTGTAGGTGTCATAAAAAAGGAAGGCAAGAATTTTATCGGATGGGACTATGATAATTCGATCATGATGCCCTATCGTTTTATGAAACAGATTTATGCTGAAGATAATGCAAACCCCATTCTGATTGTGAAGGGTAAAGAAGGAGTGAACGTGGCCTCACTCAGCATGGAACTGCGCGGCATAATGAGGCAGATCCGCAAACTTGCTCCCCGCGAAGAAGATAATTTCGCCCTTAACAGCGTGGAAGCTTTTAGTAAGGCTATCTCACAGTCTTTTATTACTATCAACATTGTCGGAGGAATAATCGGAGGCATCAGTCTTATTGTTGGTATGTTCGGCATCGCCAATATTATGTTTGTGACAGTTAAAGAACGAACTCCGGTGATCGGACTTAAAAAAGCAATCGGTGCGAAAAATAAAACCATACTCATGGAATTTCTACTGGAGGCTGCTATTCTTTGCATCCTAGGCGGAGTGTTTGGCTTAACGATGGTATACATTCTTACGCTTATACTCTCGGGGCCGATGGAATTTCCGGTTTTTATTTCCATGCCCATGCTTTTTGGAACTATGTTGATTTGCATAGTGGTTGGTATACTTGCGGGCATAATTCCGGCCTCGCAGGCGGCGAAGATGGACCCGGTGGTAGCGATAAGATCTTAGTAGAGATTATAGATAGATTATAGAATATAGATTATAGATTTTAGATTTTAGATTTTAGAACTTGTTAATGCCTACAATCCTTGCCATAGAATCGTCTTGTGATGAAACCGCCGCATCAGTATGCAAGGATGGTAACATTCTTTCAAACGTTGTTGCCACACAGGAAATTCATAAGCAATACGGCGGTGTTGTTCCTGAACTTGCAAGCCGGGCGCACATGCAGCACATTGTACCGGTAGTAACGGAGGCGTGTAAACGCGCACATGTTGAATTAAATTCTATCGATGCGTTCGCCTTTACCCAGGCACCGGGACTGATAGGCGCATTGCTGGTGGGTGCAGAGTTTGCGAAGTCGCTCGCCCTGGCATTCAACAAACCTCTTATTGCAGTGCACCATATGCAAGCCCATGTACTGGCGAATCTTATCGGCGAACTAAAACCTTCCTTCCCGTTTCTTTGTTTAACGGTAAGTGGCGGGCATACTCAAATCGTTCTTTGTAAATCGCCATGGCAAATGGAGGTGATCGGAGAAACTATTGACGATGCTGTGGGTGAGGCATTCGATAAAACAGCCAAGATGCTAAATCTTCCCTACCCGGGCGGTCCGCTTATAGATAAGTTCGCCAAAGCCGGTGACCCCAAAGCATATTCATTTCCTGAACCGAAAATTGATGGTTTGAATTTTAGCTTTTCGGGGGTAAAGACCGCCATACTCTATTTTCTGAACAATGCAGGCACTTCATCCGTTTATAAGGAATCTTTCACAGCAACTGAGGACCAAAAAAAAGTTTTCATCTCCGAAAATCTTGCTGATATCTGTGCCAGTGTACAGTTTCGCCTGGTAAACATCCTTATGAAAAAACTTGCAAAGGCTGTGCAACAAACCGGTATTAAGGAAGTATGTATTGCAGGTGGTGTCAGTGCCAACAGTGAGCTGCGCAAGCAATTCATCGCCTGGGGTGATACTTATAACTGGAACACCTATATCCCGGAGTTTGAATATTGCACCGACAATGCCGCAATGATCGCGATCACTGCACATTACAAATATTTAAGAAAAGATTTCGCTTCGCTGAACGTAACTCCTTCTGCACGCGCTACCTGGTAAGATGGGCAACAATATTTTTCATTTTAAAGCTTTTTCAGTTTTTCAGGAACGCAGCTCTTTGAAAGTTTGTACAGACTCATGCCTGTTTGGCGCATGGTCAGCGCACGTTATGAAAGTAATTCATCCATCAGCAACCACGCTGCTCGATATCGGCGCGGGTACAGGCTTGCTGAGTTTGATGATTGCACAAAAAATGTTCTTAGAAACAGATGCAGTTGAAATAGACCCCGAGTCCTCACTGGAAGCTTCGTTAAACTTCGGTAATTCACCATGGAGCAAAAGGCTCAGGTTGCATTGTAATCCGATCCAGGAATTTATTCCGCCGGAAGGGCGCAAATACGTCCTCATCATTTGTATCCCACCATTCTTTTCTAACAGTTTAACCTCTCCTGAACAAAAAAAGAAT
>JAEZDA010000063.1 GCA_023433345.1 Bacteroidota bacterium
ACCCTGCACCCTGCACCTTATACCCTAACCTGCACCTTGATCCCGCAACATTCCCTAAATTGCGTGGTGCTGAAAAAATACCTCCCTTTTATTTTATGTATAGCGGCTGCAGCCCTGTTGTATTGGATCAAAACCAACCAGCGAGGCGAAAAGAAAAAAGCAGAGATCACTGGAGTTGAAAAAAGCTCGGAGAAGGAACCTTTTGCCCGCGACACTGCATTGCTCGCTTACAGCAAACATGCAAAATGCAGGATGGATTGCAGGCAGATTGATAAGGAGGAGGTTCAGGATATACTAATGAATGGGAAGATCAATTTTCAGCGGGTTGAAGAGGATGCAGAAGGCATAACCTATCCGATTGAAGGCCTTACGAAGGACGGGCAGCAGGTTCGCGTGGTGTACGCGCCAAAGCCCGATGCGATAGTGGTGGTAACGGCCATTGATCTTGAAAAAGACTGGCCCTGCAACTGTAACTAACGTAAGAGCCTAAACGAAATTAAACTGCTCTGGAATGAAATTCAAAAGTTTGTTGGCAAAGCCTTTTGCCAATTACATATATCGGGCGATAAGGAAGGGAATGCATAATGCGGTGGCAGACCAGCAGGATATCTTTAATCAACTGATTAAGGTTGGGGCAAAAACAAAGTTTGGAAAGGATCACAATTTTGATCAGGTTAAGAGCCATGAAGATTACGTGAAGCTTGTGCCCGTGCGGGATTATGAAGGCTTTCGATCTTACATCGATCTTATTAAAGAAGGAAAACAGAATGTTCTCTGGAAAGGCCGCCCGATTTATTTTGCAAAGACAAGCGGTACCACGAGTGGCGTGAAATACATCCCGATAACAAAAGATTCTATCCCCAATCACATCAACACTGCGCGCAATGCACTGCTTTGTTACATGGCGGAAACCGGGAACACCGCATTTGCAGGCGGTAAGCTTATCTTCCTGAGTGGCTCGCCTGAGCTGGAAAGAATAGGGGATATTCCCACAGGGCGTTTAAGCGGCATCGTTAATCACCATGTTCCGAAATATTTGCGTTCAAACCAACTGCCTTCTTTCGAAACAAACTGTATTGAAGATTGGGAACAGAAACTGGAAAAGATAGTTGATGAAACTATCGGGCAAAATATGACACTCATCTCCGGAATACCGCCTTGGATGCAAATGTATTTTGACAAACTCGAGGAACGATCAGGCAAAAAGGTTGGTAGCCTTTTCCCAAACTTTAATGTAATGGTGCAGGGAGGTGTGAACTTCGAACCGTATCGCGCAAAACTTTTGGAAAGTATCGGCCGCCCGGTGGACATGATCGAACTCTTTCCCGCAAGCGAAGGTTTTTTTGCCTTCCAGGATTCTCAAAAACATGAGGGAATGCTGTTGAACACTCATAGCGGTATCTTTTTCGAATTCATTCCTGTTTCAGAAATTCATAACGAACATCCTACGAGGCTGACGCTTGAAAATGTAAAAGTCGGAGAGAATTATGCGCTGATCATTTCCAGCAACGCAGGGCTGTGGGCGTATAATATTGGGGATACTGTTAAGTTCCTTTCAACAGATCCTTACCGGTTGATCGTTTCGGGGCGCATCAAACATTACATCTCAGCCTTTGGCGAGCATATTATCGGTGAAGAAGTCGAATCTGCAATGGTGAATGCGGCGGCTGGAGAAGTGCATATCACAGAATTTACAGTGGCTCCCATGGTAAACGACGATGAAGGGAACAGTTATCACGAATGGTTTGTTGAATTTGAGGAAACTCCCCGCGACCTGGAAGCCTTTGCCAGTAAACTCGACCAACAACTCAGGGGAAAAAATATATACTACGACGATCTTATCAGAGGAAATATTTTAAAACGACTGAAAATAACGCCAATCCGAAAAAATGGTTTTGTTGACTATATGAAAAGCATTGGCAAACTCGGCGGACAAAACAAGGTGCCTCGTTTAAGTAACGATCGCATTCTCGCCGACGGTCTCAGGCCATTTCTAAAATCATGATGCAGCATGGCTTTTCTATTTTGGCAAAGGTTTATCATCCTTCTTCATTTAATAACTTAAATTGCCGCTCATATAATTTAAAATAATTACATTATCATGCCAGAGGAATATGCGAAAAAGCGCATAGCCATATTCGGATCAACTGGGTCGATCGGTACACAGGCCCTCGACGTGATCCGCGCCCACAAAGATATTTTTGAAGTAGAGATTCTCACCGCCCAGAGTAATGATGAAAGACTCATCAGCCAGGCGCTCGAATTCTTGCCGAATGCCGTTGTAATTGGAGAGGAGGAAAAATATGATAATGTAAAAACGGCGCTTTCAAAAACGGATATCAAAGTTTTCTGTGGTGAAGAAGCCCTCGAAGAAGTTGCTGATTTTGACACCTACGATGTTATGCTCGCGGCTATCGTGGGCTTCGCCGGTTTGAAGCCTACTTTAAAAGCCGTACATAAAGGAAAGATCATTGCACTCGCCAACAAAGAAACACTGGTTGTTGCCGGGGATATTGTTATGCAAACGGCGCTGGAAAACCGTTCACCGATCGTTCCGGTAGACAGTGAACATTCCGCACTCTTTCAATGCCTTCTTGGTGAGGCTCGCAACCCGATTGAGAAGGTTATTCTAACGGCCAGTGGCGGTCCGTTTCTTGGAAGGAAACCAAATTTCCTTGTGAACGTAAAGCGAGATCATGCCTTGCAGCATCCAAACTGGAACATGGGTGCTAAAATTTCTGTGGATTCTGCCACGCTTATGAACAAAGGCCTCGAAATGATCGAGGCAAAATGGTTGTTCAACCTGAAACCAAAACAGGTGGAAGTTATCATTCACCCGCAAAGCATCATACATAGTCTCGTGCAATTTGAAGATGGAAGCATAAAGGCACAGATGGGATTGCCGGATATGAAGTTGCCGATACAATATGCTCTCGGCTTCCCGGAACGCATAAAGAACGACTTTCCACGGTTTAGTTTTAGGAAATATCCTTCCCTCACTTTCGAGGAACCCGACCTGAAAACTTTCCGAAATCTCGGTTTGGCGATGGATGCACTTCATCGTGGAGGGAACATGCCATGCATTCTGAATGCGGCTAATGAAATTGCGGTGTGGGCGTTTTTAAAGAACAGGATCGGCTTTTTAGATATCACCGCCGTAGTGGAAAAAACAATGACGGCAATACCATTTTTAGAAAAACCATCCCTGCAGGATTATTTTGACAGCGATGGCGAGGCACGTAATTTTGCCGCCTCTTTATTGAAAATTTAAGTACTCTATCATTAATTCTTTACCATACATGCTTACTTTTTTAGCGATCAACTGGGGAAGTGTTGGCCTCCAGGTTGCTCAGCTTCTCTTATCACTTTCAATTCTTGTGGTACTTCACGAATTCGGTCATTATATTACCGCGAAATGGTTCAAGTGCAGGGTTGAAAAATTTTACCTCTTTTTCGATCCGTGGTTTTCAATTGTGAAGAAAAAAATAGGAGAGACAGTATACGGAATCGGCTGGCTTCCCCTCGGCGGATATGTAAAAATTTCCGGGATGGTTGATGAGAGTATGGACAAAGAGCAAATGAAACAACCACCTCAACCCTGGGAATTTCGCAGCAAGCCGGCCTGGCAGAGACTGATCATCATGATCGGTGGCGTAACGGTCAATATCATCCTGGCTTTCATCATCTATTCAATGATATTGATGGTTTGGGGCGAGAAAAAAGTTCCGGCGAACTCTTTGAAGTATGGTATCGCTTTTAACGACCCGATATTTAAAGACCTCGGTTTTAAAAATGGAGATAAAGTGCTGGCAGTTGATGGCGAACCGGTTGAACAATATACCGACGTGCTGAAGAAACTGCTGGTAGTGGATGAATCCGTTACTATTGACAGGGAGGGTAAACAATTGAACCTGCAAATGCCTGTTGATTTGATAGGCACGCTGGTAGAAAAACGAAGAAAGGCCGATGGCCCAATGATCAGCCCGCGCACAACAGTTATTGTAATGAATGTGAGTGATACGAGTGCTGCTTACCTGGCAGGGCTTCGTCCCTCTGATCAGATCGTTGCTCTTGATTCTTCACCAACAATGTTCTACGATCAGTTCCAGGCTGCAATGCTTGGTAAAAAGAAGGGTTCCGAGGTAACGTTAACGGTTAAACGAAATGACTCTCTTCTTAATATTCCGTTCACGCTTGTATACGACGAAAAGATCGGCTTCAACGCTCCCGCATCTCCGCATGACTACGACAGCCTCGGGTTTTATTCTTATACAGTAAAGAAATATGGCTTTTTAGAATCTATTCCCGGTGGCGTAAAACGTGCCGGTGCGGAACTGAGCTTTTACCTCGACCAGTTCAAAAAAATTCTTTCTCCTGAAACCGGCGCATATAAAGGTGTTGGAGGATTCAAAGCAATGGGTTCGGTGTTCTCAGGCAATTCATGGGACTGGGAACATTTTTGGACGATCACCGCTTTCTTCTCAATCGTTCTCGCCTTTATGAACCTGTTGCCAATTCCGGCGCTTGACGGCGGCCATGTACTTTTTACATTAATTGAAATGATCACAGGGCGTAAACCAAGCGACAAGTTCCTCGAATATGCGCAGATAGCGGGCATGGTGTTACTGCTTGGCCTGATGCTTTATGCAAATGGAAATGACTGGTTTGGCTGGGGAAAATGATATAATTCCTGCTTAAGTTTTAAAGTGCTTTCCAGGCCCTTCCTTATTAATTACGCCCAATAATAAGAGGGCGGATTAAAACATTACGTATATTTATAAGGCTTATTAGCCCCTCCAAATCTCCTGCTTAAGAGAATATCTCCCTGCCCGGCACGCATCCTTCAAATTTTCTTTTATGAAAAGATATTGCCTTGCCTTACTGTGCTGCGTATTCAACGGGAGTGTATCGAAAGCACAAACTGTACTTTATAATCTTGGAACAACCACTGTTGAAACCAGTACGCTTTACACAAGCGCACAATTACCTTGGGAGTTAAAATATGGGCCCGGGGATTCACTGTGGATGACCACCCGCAACGGAAGGGTTTACAGGATTCATAATTCAGACGGCGGCGCAACCTTACTTCTCGATCATAGCGCCAGTGTGTGGCAGCTGGGTGAGTCGGGCATGCTGGGTTTTGCTTTTCATCCTCAATTCTCAACAAATCCTTACGTATATATTGTTTATACCTACACCTCTGGCGGCTTAAATCGTGAACGCTTGTCACGTTTCACATATTCCGGCAACTCATTGGCAAGTGAACAGGTGATTTTTGATGGGGGAAATATACTTGCATCGGATATACATAACGGCTCGCGATTGCTCGTGTTGCCTGATAATACCCTGCTCATGTCAACCGGGGATGCAGAGCTTCCCAATCAAACTCAAAACCTTGCAACTTTCAACGGGAAGATACTTCGGTTGAATCTTGATGGATCTATTCCGGCAGACAACCCGGATCCCTCAAGTTACATTTACACCCGCGGCCACAGAAATCCTCAGGGTCTTGCGCTCCATCCTAACGGTAAGGTGTACTCGACAGAGCACGGGCCCTCAGCAAATGACGAATTTCAAATTATTGAAGCAGGCAGAAATTACGGCTGGCCTAATGTTCAGGGTTTTTGCGATAATGATATTGGCGCGGGAGAATCAACATACTGCTCCTCAAACAATATCAAAGAGCCTCTCACATCGTGGAATGTTGTGCCCGGAACAACGTGGGCACCAGCCGATATGATGTGGTACACGCACTCATCCATCCCGGAGTTTCAGAATGCAATGCTCATTACATTTCTTAAAACCAGTAAGATAAATGTGGTGCGATTAAATGCCGCCGGAGATGCCGTTACGTCCCAGCAAGATTTCTTCGCATTCACCTGGGGTCGCCTCAGGGATATTACAGCAGCTCCAAACGGAGATATCTATATCGCCACTAACACTTCTCCATTCAGAATTATAAAAATGCGCGCTACCGGCCCTGTACCGGTTCGCATTCGTGATTTCCATTATCATTGCCTCGCAAACAATTCCGTGAAGTTTACATGGCAGTCAGATGCAGAACAAAACCTCCGCAGATTTGTGCTGCAAAAAAGTGAGGATGGAATTAACTATCTTGATGTGGCCCGCATTTCTTCGCAGGCTGTCGGTGGAAACTCATCGTTGCCGTTAAATTATAGCGTTGAAGACGGGCCCGGAGGAAGCTCAATTACATACTACCGCCTTATCAGCGAAGATTTAGACGGGAGAACCCAGTTTCATCCGGTTCTAACGGTGCAGTGCAGGGGTTTTTCTTCAGTGCGCCTTGTTCCTAACCCTGCTAAAGATCGTGCAGTTTTACAAACAGGATCAAATGAAATTTTGAAAGTGAAAGTGTTTGATGCTCTCGGCAGGGAAGTTTATTCAACCCGGGCAGGCGGAGACATTTTATTGCCTGTTGCCAATTTTCAGCCCGGTCTGTATACCATACTGGCGTCAAAGAAAGGCGACACGATCATTTATCGGGGCAGGCTGGTGGTTGCTTCCGGAAATTAGCGACAGCGGATTGATTACATAAGATCCAAAGCCAGTGCAAAAAAAGTTACATTGAAAGGCAGAACCATGGAACAATATCCGCCCGCAACAGCGTACACGCCAAAAAAGGCAACTACGGAGAGAAGGAAAAGCACCCAATAAAGTCCACGTGATTTTTTTGCAGTTTGCATGTGCTGAAAGATTTGTGCAAATATAATGCTCCCGCTCTTTCTTCCAATTTTTACGATCACTTTTTACCTGCAACTAAACTAAATTGCCGGCTGTATGGTCATTCATTTTTATATAAAGTATTCAACCATTCCCGGCGAAACACTTCGTTTACGCTTGTACGACAAGCGGATGATAACCGAAGAGAATTTTGAGATGCAGTTTCTTAATGCGGAATACTGGCATCTTGCAATTGAGGAAGAGAATTTACTTACAGCCAATATTCTTTTATATGATTGCCAACTTGAAAAAGATGGACAGCTACATTCGCTTTTCCCGCTTCGAAGAATAGATCTCCGAAAAATAAATGTGAAAGCGCTGGAAATATATGATGAAGTTGAGCAGCCTGACAGCATATCCGAAGTGTTCAAAACCTCTGCCTTCCGAATATGGAATCAGCCTAAAAACAAATCTGCCAAAAAGAACGCAGACAAAAACTACACCGTAGCCTTTAATGTTTTTGCCCCGGCGCTCCCACCGGGCAAAGTACTGTGCATCACAGGAACCGGAAAGAAACTCAGGAACTGGGATACAGAAAAACCTCTTTTCCTTTATAGAAAGGCAGCACACTGGTCGGTAAAGCTAAATATGGCTGGAGAAAGATCTGTCGCCTTTAAATATGGCATCTACGATACCGTGGAAGGCAAAATAATTCAGTGGGAGGAGGGTGCGGATCGCATATTACACACCACTGGAAAGAACACGGTAACTTTTCTTCATCAGTACGCACGCTTTAATCAGGAAAGTTGGAAAGGAACTTCATTGTCATTGCCCTTATTTTCGTTAAGAAGCGAATACGACTGGGGCATCGGTGATTTTCGCAGCCTGAAAGAACTGGTGTCATGGTCAGCTTCCGCCGGTTTTAAAATGCTGCAGTTACTTCCTTTACTTGATACAACGGTTACGCGTGCCCGAAAAGATTCTTATCCCTATTCCCCCGTTTCAGCCTTCGCCTTTCATCCATTATATCTCGACGTGGAAACACTTGCGAGGAAAGCCGGGGTTGATATAGATGAAAATATTGCGCTCAGAATTTTGGCAACCAATAAAGCGCCTGAGGTAAATTATGAAGAGGTGTTCAAACTAAAGGAAGAGGTGATGAGGCTGATATTTGATCAGGAGCACCTGAACTTCCGCGATGATCTTAACTGGTTTGAATTCTTCGATCTTAACAGGTCATGGTTGGTTCCATATGCAGTTTTTTCAAGCCTTCGGGACCGTTTCGGTACTGCGGATTTTTCAAAATGGGGCGAATATTCTGAATATAGTGAAGAAAAGGTAAGCGAGCTTGCCGATCCTTACGGCGATTCCTATCATTCTGTTGCTTTTTATTATTTCATCCAGTACCATCTTCATCTTCAAATGAAAGATGTTGGGGAACTGGCAGCTAAAAA
>JAEZDA010000071.1 GCA_023433345.1 Bacteroidota bacterium
CGAATCGCCCTTTAATCTTTTAACTGATGTATCGCCATTCACTGCTACTATGAGAACATCTCCATGCGAGGCAGCTTCGTTCAGAGAGGAAAGGTGGCCTTCATGTAAAATATCGAAGACACCGTTAGTGAATACAACTTTCTTTCCTAAAAGCTTCCATCGTTCAACCTGCTGAATGAGCGATTGAAGGCTGTATATCTTATCCCGGATCTGCTGAGTTGATTTCATCTTTTCTTTTATTCATGTAAGGCAGGAGAATCATTGCTGAAACACCCGCCAGTATAAAGATAATTGTATTCACGCCCCACAGCAGCCATCCAAATGCTTTTCCTTCCACATCTGAAATGCCATAAAGCAATAATGTTTCCATCACAAAAAGAGGGAAGGAGCCAATTCCGCCCGGAGTGGCGATCATTGCTACAGTGGCCAGTGTAAGCACGGAAAATGCAGCAGGAAGGCCAAGGTTTGATGTACTGCTCATTGCATTGAAACCCACATACACCATAAGCAGGTACATACTCCAGATGAAAAGCGTGTGAAGAAAAAAAGCACGCTTCTTTTTCAATTTTAGAATGGCCGCGAAACCTTCCAACAACCCCGTAGAGAATTTATTCACGGCACCGATGATCTTGTTTTGCGGGAACCTTTGCCTGCACCATTTTAAAAAGAAGAATACTCCCGCAAGAAAAAGTAAGGGGAGCAATATTTTTGCCCAAAGCGGAAGCCCTTCCTTCCCGGTAATTGTATCCAGGTTTTTAGAAAAATACCCGCCTACTAATTCAAGCTGAATAAGTAAGGTAATTCCAATGAAAATGAGGAAACATAAAAAATCGAATGTCCTCTCCAAAACAATTGAACCGAAGAGTTTGTCGACCTTTAGCTTTTCATACCGTGCAAGGAAGGTGCATCGAAGCAACTCTCCAAGCCGTGGCACAGCAGCATTTGCCAGGTAGCCCACCATAAGGCAGGCAAAAACATTCCTCAACTTTGGCCTGTAGCCCAGTGGTTCCAAAATGATCTTCCATCTCATGGACCTGCTCAAATGACTGAGCATGCTCATGATGAATACGGGAAGGATCACCCAATAGTTAACTCCCTTTAATGATGCCTTAAAATCTGCCCACTCTGCTTCATTCATGCTTTTCAATTGCCACCAAACGAGAAAAATGCCCGCTCCAAGAAAGAGAATGTATTGAAGAATATTTAAAAAGCGTTTATGCATGCGGGTTAGTAGTTAGACATTAGTCGGTAGTCGTTAGTCGGTAGTCAGTAGTCGGTAGTCGGTAGTCATTAGTCGGAAGTCGGTAGTTTGTAGTTGGTAGTTCATAGTTTGCATTCAATCTCTTCCTCTTTTTTTTTCAACACATCCGGGGTTTCACCGGTTCACCATTTATAATTTAAAATTTATAATCTAAAATTTCTCTGAACCCTGAACCCTGAACCTTGCAACGTGTAGCCTTCCCCTAATTCATCACCAGGTTGTCGATCAGCCGCACATCGTCTATAATGGCTGCCACAAGAATCACTTTCGGAGTATTGCTCCATTCGGTTAACACCTCCAGCGTATCAGCATCTGCCACCTCAAGGTAATCAACCAGAAAACCATTATCCGCCAGCATGGTGGAGGCTTCCAGCAATACGTCGGAAAGTGGTTCATTCAAACCTTCAGACACTATGGTCAATGCCTTAAATAGCAAAGGTGCCTTCTTCATTGCTGAGGCACTCAGGCGCCGGTTGCGGCTGCTCATGGCAACACCGCTACTTTCCCGGACGGTGGGCACGATCTCTATTTCCACCCTGGAATTTGTTATCTCCAAAAGTTTGGAGAGCACCATACATTGCTGATAGTCCTTCTGGCCGATATACATCTTTTGAGGCTGTACCACCGTTAAGAGCCTGTCAACCACCTGGCATACCCCCTGGAAATGGCCGGGCCTGAATGCTCCTTCAAGTACCTTGTCGAGGTTACCAAGTTCATATTTTTCAATCTCGCCGCCCTCGGGGTAGATCTCATTCTCCGTGGGAAGAAATAGCACATCGCAGCATTCCGCTTCAAGCATCGCAATATCTTCGTCTATTGGCCGTGGATATTTGGCGAGGTCTTCCTCATTATTGAACTGCGTTGGGTTTACAAAAATGCTGCAAACCACCAAGTTACCTCCCGCCCGCGCAGCCCGCACGAGGCTGAGATGGCCCTCATGCTAAGCGCGCATGGTGGGCACGAAACTTATCATTTTTCCCTGCGCTGTCGCCGCTGCCAAACCATCTCTCAAAGCCTTCCCGGTTTTGTATATTTTCATCAAATTAGGGTTAAACTAAGCCTGCAAAGCCGTATCGGCCAACTATTTCAAGAAAAAAAACGTAACTTTGCAAACCGTTAGAAATTATTTCCTGCAACCTAACCAAGTATCACATGTCAACAAAGAAAAGAATTTTATTTATTGCCAACGAGATGTCTCCTTACCTGGAGATGACGGAATACGCTGAAATTGTGAATAAGCTGGCAGTAATGAGCAACGACAACAATATGGAGGTAAGGTGCATCATGCCTAAGTTCGGCGTGATCAATGAAAGAAGGCACCGCCTGCATGAAGTTGTGAGGCTTTCCGGTATTAATGTTACTATAGATAACGACGACTACCCGCTGACCATTAAGGTGGCATCCCTGCCGAATGCTCGTCTTCAGATCTATTTCCTTGATAATGAAGATTATTTCAAGCGTAAGTCGATTTTTACGGATGAAAAAGACAATTGGTTCGACGATAATGGTTTGCGTACCGTATTGTTCTGCAAGGGCGCGCTTGAAACAGTAAAGAAATTTGGATGGCCGCCGGATATTATTCACTGCAGCGGCTGGATGACAGGACTCATACCGATGTTGATAAGATCGGCTTATAAAAAAGAACCAGTGTTCAGCAACAGCAAGATCATTTACACCATTGGCCAAAGTACTTTCAAAGATAAACTTGGGGCAGACTTTCTGAAACTTGCCACCATCAACGATAATGTAACCAAGAAGGAACTGGAACCTTTTAAAGACGCTAACAACGTAGCGATGTTCCGCGGAGGGGCAGTGTTTGCCGACGCAATTACATTCGGGGCAGATAACACAGATAAAAAGCTGGCAGAAGAGTTTTCAAAAGTGAAAGGAAAAAAGATCCTTAAATACAATGCAGATAGTGATTTAACAGACTATTTACAATTGTATACCGATCTTTCCAAATAGTTAATCTGCTGATTACCATAAAATAAGTTTGTGAAGAAACACTTTGCCGCGGTAACTGTACCGGCGCTGATAGCACTGATCTTCTTCGGATTTAGTTGCACAAAACTCGATACCACTTCTTTAGGAACCGACCTTATACCTGAGGTTGATAACGTTAATACTTTCGCAGATACCCTGGATATTTTTACCTCCCAGGGTATTTTTACCAATGAAGATACTGCCAAGATCGGTCTGAGCGACGCCCACGTGCTGGGCCGGATAGAAAACGATCCTGATTTTGGCCGAACTACCGGCGATATCTTCCTTCAACTGAAACCCGATTTCTTCCCATTTTATTTCGGTAATGCTGGCGATACGATCACGGCAATAGATTCGATGGTGCTCTGCCTGAGTTATAAGGGCTTCTTTGGCGACAGCACTGTGCCACAGCAGCTCCAGGCCTATGAAATAGACCCCGATGTGGTTGATTTCTTCTGGCGGGATTCACTTTACCAGTTCAAACCGATCACCTATGCCCCTGCATTGAAACCTGCGCCCATTTCTGCTGTTACAACCGTGGATATCAGGAACCTGAAAAACTATGTCAAAATCGGAAAAGGACGTGATTCAGTGATCAACCAAATAAGAATTAAGATCGACCCCTCCTCTGAATTTTACACTTCATTGCTGGTGCAAGATTCCACCCCCGGTGGCGCAAACGGTTTTTATAATGATTCCATCTTCCGCCGCCGTTTTGCCGGCTTCGGGGTGAAAGCTCTTTCAGGCAATGCATTGATGTATACTGCGCTGATGGAAGAAAATACCCGTCTCGAAGTGCATTTTAAAAAGAAAAGGAACAATATAATAGACACTTCCTATTCCTCATTTTCCATGAATCAGTTTGAGGCCAACCGCATCAAACCTTCAGCTTCGGCAAATTACCTGGTGCGCGACTGGAGCACAGGAACAATTCCGCCTGCAGGGCCGGAAATGGATGAATTGTATATTCAAACAACCCCTGGTACTTTTGCGGGACTTTCAATACCCGGACTAACGGGATACCCTAAACGCATTATTCATCGTGCGCAGATAATGATCGAGCAGGTGCCGTCTGCGAACTTTTTGTATGACAGCATTTTCGCGCCTCCGAATTTCCTTTACCTTGATTTGAAGGATACCGGTTCCAACAACTTCTACAAACCCATTTACGAAGATCTTAATCCCAACCAGTTTTACCGTCCTGATTATGTTCAGGGAACTACAATTCCTTATTATCCTGCAGCGGTGGATTTCAACTATTATGGCGGTGTAGTTCGTAAGAAATTTGACCCCATCAGCGGGAGGAACATTTCATATTATGTATTCAATGTTTCCCGTTTTGTTCAGAAGATATCAAAGGCGGAAATTCCTAACCACGATCTGCGTGTGTTTGCGCCATACAGCTTTACCTATCCGCAGTTCACTAAGATCATCACCAACTACAACAATCCTTTAGCCTTTGGCAGAATCAAAGTAGGAGGTGGTGGAAATGCGAACTATAAAATGCGGATGGTTATAATTTACTCCCGCATTTAAGGCCCACACCTTATATTTGCCATCTCAAAAAAACTAACATGCCATATTTATTTACTTCAGAGTCAGTAAGTGAAGGCCATCCTGATAAGGTGGCAGACCAAATCAGCGATGCGCTTATCGATAATTTTCTCGCATTCGATCCTAATAGCAAGGTTGCCTGCGAAACACTTGTAACCACCGGCCAGGTGATTCTTGCAGGTGAGGTGAAAAGCAAGGCCTACCTTGATGTGCAGGAAATTGCACGCGGCGTGATCCGTAAGATAGGTTATACCAAGAGCGAATACATGTTTGAAGCTAACAGTTGCGGGATCCTTTCTGCAATTCATGAGCAGTCGTCAGACATTAACCAGGGTGTGGACCGAAAGAAAAAAGAAGAGCAGGGTGCCGGCGACCAGGGAATGATGTTCGGTTATGCAACTAATGAAACCGATAACTACATGCCTTTGGCTCTTGATCTCGCACATTATATTTTGTTGGAGATGGCAGCAGTTCGCAGGGAAAATAAGCAGATCAAATACCTGCGTCCTGATGCGAAAAGCCAGGTGACGCTTGAATATGACGACAACAACCAACCAGTTCGTATAGACGCTATCGTTGTTTCAACACAGCATGATGATTTTGCAAAGGATGATGCGATGCTTGCACGCATTAAAAAGGATATCATCAACATTGTGATTCCGCGCGTGAAAGCAAAGTATCCGAAATACAATCACCTTTTCAATAATAAGATCAAATATCACATCAACCCAACAGGTAAGTTCGTTATTGGCGGACCTCATGGTGATACAGGCCTTACCGGTCGCAAGATCATTGTAGATACTTATGGTGGAAAGGGCGCTCACGGTGGTGGTGCATTCAGCGGAAAAGACCCAAGTAAGGTTGACCGTTCTGCGGCCTATGCCACAAGGCATATTGCTAAAAACCTTGTTGCGGCCGGTTTGTGCGATGAGGTACTTGTTCAGGTTTCTTATGCAATCGGTGTTGCGCAACCAACAAGTATTTTCGTAAACACCTACGGTACTGCCAAGGTTGATATGACCGATGGAGAGATCGCTGAGAAAATTATGAAGATGCCGGCATTTGATATGCGTCCATACTTCATCGAGCAGCGTTTGAAACTTCGTAACCCGATGTACAGCGAAACAGCAGCTTACGGGCACATGGGTCGCAAGCATGAGATCGTAGAAAAAACATTTACTTCTCCTGAAGGAAAAGCAGTGAAGAAAAAAGTTGAACTCTTTACCTGGGAAAAACTTGACGCTGTGAAAGATGTGAAGAAAGTTTTTGGATTGAAATAAGAACTTCAACAATACTTTTTAGAGCCCATCCATAGCGATGGGCTTTTTTTATGACAGAAGGCTTGCCGTTAGCAGAACGTTAAGGAGCTTATACAATCCTTATGGGATCCTTATACGAAGAATATAGGAGAAGAAAGGGCGGTTCACGCGAGACGCATCAAAAATTAAAAATTAAGGATTAAAAATTAAGAATTCCTACCTCGTACATCGTACATCGAACATCGAACATCGAACATCGTTTTCTCCCTTCGGTCGAAATGACAAAGGATGTGAAGTTCTGGCGACTGCAGGCAGTCGCATTGTACGTAGTCAAGGCAATTGTATATCGTAATTCGTACATCGTACACCGTACATCGTACACCGTAAATCGTACATCGTTTTCTCCCTTCGGTCGAAATGACAAGGGTTGGTGAAGTTCTGGCGACTGTTGGCAGTCGCATTGTACGCAGTCACGGCAATCCTACATCGAACATCGTAAATCGTACATCGTTTTCTCCCTTCGGTCGAAATGACAAGGGGTGGTGAGGTTTTGGCGACTGAAGGCAGTCGCATTGTATGCAGTAACGGCAATCCTACATCGTACATCGTAATTCGTACATCGTACATCGTTTTCTCCCTTCGGTCGAAATGACAAGGGTTGGTGAAGTTCTGGCGACTGTAGGCAGTCGCATTGTACGTAGTCACGGCAATTGTATATCGTAATTCGTACATCGTACACCGTCATCGTAAATCGTACACCGTAAATCATAATTGGATTTATCTTTACAAAAACGAACAACATTGAAAAGTTTCAGGCATCAACATGCAAGGCCTAAAAAGAATACGCTGGTAGTAGGAAGGGAAGCGGTTATAAAAGCAATGAAGGAAGGAAAAGCTTTGGAGAAAATATTTCTGCAGGGAAATGTTCATGGTGCATTGATCGATGAGATAAAAAAACTGGCGGCGGATAATATGGTACCGATAAGCAAGGTGCCGGTTGAAAAGCTCAACAACCTCAACGTTAGTAATCATGAGGGCTGCGTGGCTCAAATAGCGAAGGTGCAGTACCAGGATCTTCAGCAGGTGATAGACTTCGTGGTGGAAAAAGGAGAAGCGCCATTGTTATTAATGCTCGACGGTATCACAGACATCCGCAACATAGGCGGCATTGCCCGCAGCGCCTATGCAATGGGGGTGCATGCCATTGTAATTCCGGAGAAAGGCGTGGGCGCGTTGAACGATGATGCAATGCTCACTTCTGCAGGTGCATTGGAACACATCGCTGTTTGTCGTGTAAACAGTTTGATGAAAGCGGTCGATGAATTGCGCTTGAATGGCATTAAAGTTTTCGCAACTGAAATGAAGGCAGACAAAACAATTGCCGACTGCAATTTTAATGAGCCCTGTGCAATAATAATGGGCAGCGAGGAGAAAGGTATTTATCCCGCACTGCTTAAGTATGCCGACGAAAAATGCCGGATCCCGATGGCCGGCATATTCGACTCCCTTAATGTATCTGTTTCCACAGGGATAATTCTGTATGAAGTGGTGAAACAAAGGAAGAAAGGCTGAGGTGTTAATCGAAACGCAGCAAAGCTGGTTTTAAGCAGACCGAAGCGTCTGTTCTCGATGCCGACCGGAGCAGGCATGTGCGGATTTGCTGATTTGAAAATGTGCTGATGTGCTGACTTGCCCCGAAGCTATCGTGGGTGCTGATGGACAGCTGTGACATGGATACACTGGGACGGTATAATTTAGATATTGTATGAAATCCTTTGTGGACCTATGATTTTTCTCTATGGAACTTTGTGAACATCCATCGCCAAAGTGCATAAATTCTAAAGTCAGCAATGGTGGTTCTACCGTTTTCTCTTCAACTCAAACACATCTTTTCTCCTGTCTTTTAGGTTTCGCACGCTTCCAAATTTATTTAGCTCCTTTAGTAGATTAATGTCAACGTCTGCAATCAAGATCATTTCTGAATTAGGGGTCGCCTCAGCCTTAATTCCATTTGAAGGGAAAGAAAAATCGCAAGGTGTGAGTACCATTGATTGGGCAAACTGAATATCCATATTATGCACATTAGGCAAATTGCCTACACTGCCTGCAATAGCCACATAGCATTCGTTTTCAATTGCCCTGGCTTGTGCGCAATGTCTTACCCTTGAATATCCATTTTGCGTGTCTGTTAAGAAGGGAACAAACAAAATATCCATGCCCTCATCGGCAAGAAGCCGGCTCAGCTCAGGAAATTCTGAATCATAGCATATTAATATTCCAATTTTGCCGCAATCTGTATCGAATGTTTTTATTTCGTTTCCACCCTGCATACCCCAAACTCTTGCTTCGTCTGGTGTGATGTGAATTTTTTCGTATCGTTCTACCGTCCCGTCCCGTTTACAGAGGTATCCCACATTATAGAGCGTTCCGTCAACCAATTCCGGCATACTGCCTGCAATGATGTTAATATTGTAGGAGATAGAGAAGTTGGAAAATTTTTGAACGATCTCGTTCGTATGTTTTGCCAATTCCCGTATGGCTTCTGCTTCACTTAAATGATTGTATCGCGCCATTAAAGGAGCATTGAAAAATTCCGGAAACAAAGCAAAGTCAGCCCGATAGCCTGATACCGTATCTACAAAGTACTCCACCTGCTGAAGCAATGAATCCACATCTCCGTATGGCCTCATCTGCCATTGTACTAACCCCAGCCGAACTACTGTTTTCTTAACTGCCAGATCTTTACCTGGCTTTTCGTAATAGATATTATCCCATTCCAGCAATACCGCAAATTCCTGCGAGGCCTTATCTCCTTCAAGGTATCCGTGTAGGATGCGTGTGGGACGAAAGTCATTTGAAATTTGAAAATTCAGAACAGGATCGTGGATCTCCTTTCTTTTCACTTTGTCGATGTATTCTTTAGGTGTAAGCTCTTTTGAATACTTGTGATAGTTCGGAATTCTTCCGCCAAAGGCGATGCCTTTAAGGTTCAATTTTTCGCACAGTTCTTTTCGATAATCGTAAAGCCTTCTCCCAAGCCTCATCCCCCTGTATTCGGGTTTGATGAAAACGTCGATGCCATACAATACGTCACCATCGTAGGTGTGCGAATCAAAGGAATAGTCTGCCGTTATCTGTTTGTAGGAATGATTGTCCTCGTAGTTGGAATAGTCCACAATAATAGACAAGGCGCAGCCGGCAATTTGCCCATTCACTTTTATTACAACCTGTCCTTCAGGAAACTTTCTCAACAAGGCCGCAATATGGTGTTCTTTCCAGTATGCATTTGGCATTGTTATGTAGGCAGATTGCATAACATCTTTGATCTCCAAATAATCTTCCAGTTGAAGATTCATTAGTTCAATTCTGTCTATATCTTCAATTTTCATATATCGTTTTAAATGTTAGCTTACGATAGCAGTGGGAGTGAAATTTCCTCCGTAGACCCGGCTACAAAGGTGCCTTCTTTTTCCGTTTTTCAACCCTTCTCTTTTCAGCAATGAGGTTTAAATTTCGTATCAGACCTTAGCTGGCATCTCTCCCGGCTTCCTTGTAATTTTATTTTTGCCACGATTTCTTGCCCGAAGAAAGTGAAATAGTTATATTTAAGGAGAAGCACGCAAAAGATCGAACCGGATAAATAATACTTGCAAATCATTCTCCAAGATGGACAACACGGCAGCACAGCTACGCTTTTTTCAGCTCGTCAAGGCCAAACTTCCCGGCCACCTTTCGCTTGTAGACGAAGTGGCGGAACTCCTGAACATAAGTAATGACAGTGCTTACCGGCGCATTCGAGGCGAAAAGGAAATGGGCTTTGGTGAGATTGCAATTCTATCGGAAAAATTCAAAGTATCAGTCGACCAGGTGTTAGGCCTGCAAAGCGATGCTTTCATCTTTTCGGGAAAAATCAATAATGGGGAGGCAGAACCATTCAGCCAGTATATGGATGACCTCGAAAGGAACTTCGCTTACTTCAACAGTTTTACAGATAAGAAGATGAGCACCCTCGTGAAAGACATTCCTCCCTATGTGCACTTTCAAATACCTGAACTGGCCGCCTTCAAGTTTTTCTTCTGGAGCAAATCAATTTTGCACGATGAAAATTTGAAAGGGGTGAAATTTCGTGCTGCTGACAGTCGCTATGAAAAATATATAGAGCAGGGCGAGCGCATCTTTAATTATTATCTCAATATTCCAAACACTGAGATCTGGAATGTAGATAGTATTAACAGCACACTTCGTCAGATCAACTTTTATTATGAAGCGGGTTCCTTTGCTGATGAAAAGGAGATCACTAATTTATACGACTGCGTGGAGGCGCTGGTAAATCACATAGAGTTGCAGGCAGAGCATGGTGTGAAATTTCAGCACGGTAAAAAATCTAACAGTTCCTCTGCTGAATTCAGGATGTTCAACAATGAGCTCATACTCGGTGACAATACTAACCTTGTGGAGCTCGGCGGACAGCAACTCACTTTTCTTAATCATAGTGTATTGTATTTTTCCTACACATCCGATGAACGCTTCAACCGCTCTATGTCGTGGAATCTTGAAAACCTGATAAAAAAATCGACACAGATAAACGTGGTGGGAGAGAAGGAGCGCGCGAGATTTTTCAACCGCTTACGCCAAAAGATCGATAATTACAGGGCGGTAGTTCGTAGTCGGTAGTCGGTAGTCGGTAGTCAGTAGTCTGTAGTCGGTAGTCTGTACTCGGTAGTCTGTAGTCGGTAGTGCCGACGCTTCGGTCGGCATCGGGACTTGCTTTTGCAACGCAAAGAGTAATTCCTAATTCTTAATTCTCAAATCCAACCCATCGTAAATCCTAAATCGTACATCGTAAATCCTTTGCCTCTTTGCCTTCTTTGCGCCTTTCCGTGAAACTCCTTAGTATCTCAAGATCGCGAAGAGTAATTCCTAATTCTTAATTCGTAATTTTTAATTCTTAATTCCATAATCGTACATCGTACATCGTAATTCGTAAATGGTAACTCCCTTTGCCTCTTTGCCTTCTTTGCGCCTTTGCGTGCAACCAAAAAGAATATTTTACCCCAAAGAGTAATTCCTTATCCTTAATTCGTAATTTTTAATTCTTAATTCTTAATTCCATCACGTACATCGTAAATCGTAAATAAGAATGTCTTCATACACCATCCCCAACGATACCCGCATCGGGCACGTGCATTTAAAAGTAGCTGACCTGCAACGCTCCCTTGCCTTCTATTGCGACCTGCTCGGCTTTCAGCTCACTACTATGTATGGAGACCAGGCGGCCTTTGTTTCGGCAGGAGGTTATCATCATCATATAGGCCTGAACACATGGCACAGCAAGGGTTTAACACCCGCGCCTGAAAAAAGCGTGGGGCTTTATCACACCGCTATTCTCTACCCCGAAAGAAAAGACCTCGCTGCAATATTTCTTCGTTTGCGCGAAGCTCGTTACCCGCTCACCGGTGCAAGTGATCATGGTGTATCAGAAGCCTTATACCTTGACGACCCCGATGGAAACGGCGTGGAATTGTATTGGGATCGCCCAAAAGATCTATGGCCGCAAAAACCTGATGGCACCCTCGAAATGTACACCCGGCCACTGGACCTGGAAGGGTTGGTGGGGAGTTTGTAGGATGTAGGCGGTAGTCGGTAGTTTGTAGTCGGTAGTCTGTAGTCGCTAGAAGAACCAAATCCAGGATCGCCAAGAGCAATTCTTAATTCTTAATTTTTAATTCTTAATTCCACTGTCGTAAATCGTAAATCGTAACTCCATTGCGTTATTTTTCATCCGCAACCACAAATGTTACCGGCTGCCTGCGATAGGCTTTAACGGGAGTATTAAGCTGGATGGCGGGTTTCCACTTTGGAGATTTTTGGATCACCCTGCAGGCTTCTTCCTCCATTCCATATCCGTGATTAGTTTCCGCTTCCGTCCAGTTAACCTTGCCGTTCGCGTCAATAATGAATTTTACGATCACGCTGTATTGCCCTGCCGGCGCGCCATTTCTTATCGGCACGTGGGAGTTTAGAGCGCGGCCAAGATATTCCTTCCACGTTCGGTTGTTTTCGCCAAGTTCTGCCTCGCGGGTGTATATATACTTTTTGATTACTGCACCCTTTGCGTTATAGCCAACCGCGCCATTCTCTTTTGAGAAGGTGGCCCGTAGCTTACCGTCGGCATAATAATGAATCCCTTTTATCGGTTCTCCCTCATCATCAAAGGTCATTGAATCTGCAAGCTGTCCAGACTCATAATATTCCAGGTATAAGCCTTCTGTGTTATCAAATTCTTCCGTTGAATAATGTTGCACGGTTTTTACCTGACGCGATTTATTCCAGGAGATGACCTTTTTATAGTTTGAATCCGTTTTAAAATATTCAGCTAAGAATACCGCATCGGCAGGAGAGGATTTGTCGAAGGTTAGTGAAAAATATTCTTCCTTTATTTTTTCCTGCGCATTGAGGTATTCAGGCACCAGGAAAATGAAAAAGATCAGGATTAACAGGCGCATAGTTTTTAGGGTTTTAGTTTTGGGCTGTGTGTTAGCATCTAAAGATAATAAAGCATCCTGATTGTTTAATTATTATGCGGACATCTGCGGAGCCTTTTTATTCGCGGTAATCAGCGGAGTATTTTAATCTGCGACCATCAGCGGGAAATGTATTTTGGTTTTTCCCGCAGACTTTCGCTGATTGATTCGCTGGTTGCCGCAAATTGTTTACCCGATCAGCGCCCATCAGCGGTGTATTTAATCCGCGCACATCTGCGGGAAATCTATTTGTTCTTCCCGCAGACTTCCGCCGATTGATTCGCTGATTGTTTACCCGATCAGCGTTCATCAGCGGTGTATTTAATCCGCGCACATCAGCGGGAAATGTATTTTGGTTTTCCCGCAGATATCTGGTGATTGCCTCACGGAGTACGCTGCGCTGAATTTCTGTATTATTACATATTGGCACTAAAACCCAGCATAATCGCGCACGGATCGTATGGTCGCGCGCCCGCCTTTTTGTAGAAACATCACCTCATATTTTGAACTCAGCGGATTAATCAGGTCGTTGTAATGGCTTGCAAACCCTACCTTCTCCCCGCCGCTATAGAGATCTGCTTTGATATTGACATCGTGGGCATTTAACTTGACATGCTTCAATTTCAGGGCAAAGGTTTTTTGCGTGTGAGGTGCAATCTTGTATTCTTTTTGCGGACGGCTACCGTTCACAGATATCAGCACACTATCTACCATCATGTTTGATTCGTTTACGATTTTCATTTCCGAGCTTGCAAATATCCTGCAGCCGGAGAAGAACGTCATCGCAATTGTACATGTGAGTGCTACAATGAAAAAATGTTTAAGGTGCGGGTATTTCATGTTTTGTAATTTTAATGTAGACAAGCTTTTTTGTGAAGTGATGGCTACCAGAGGCAATTCATTTACTTATATTGATATTTCATCCTGGTCTGCCCTGAGATCGCGGTTAAGTTCGAAGCTCAGAAAGTAATAAAAGAATGCTGCTTTAATTACTACCGGCAATGGGAGCTTTTTGGAAAAGTATTTTGAAAGCTGTTCTTTGTCAAGAGCCATCTGGCGTACCAGGTCGCCCCGGTGAATGCCGAATTCCTTCATCTTGTCTTCCACCCATTCAATCGAAATATCATCAACATCCAGGGAATAAACAACCGGCTTGATCTTGAAAGTACCGTGACCTTTAAGAACTGTGTTTGCACGAGAATACAGTTGCTTATTAGTAAGAATATACCCGTTCACCAATCTTTTTTGTGCGACTATAACCGTGTCATGGTCAGGGAATTCCAGCTCAATTCCTGCTTTTTTGTATGCAGCGATTGATCTTTTTATCTCATTGTTTTTGTTATGGTCGCACACTGGTTTATTTTTTTTAGACAAACTAACGGCTTTATTTCATTAAAAGGAAACATTGTAAAATCATACCTTTATTACGCAGCCCTTAACACATGAAACAGCTAACAGAATACCTTGAAATGACCGGACGAACTATGCAGGAGTTGTTCGGAGGCTTCATGATGGTTGGTCCTCAGTTTCTCGAAGAACTAATTCAGGAAGCGCTAAAGGAAAACAAAAAGGTCGTTTGGATTGATGAAAACCTTGAGACCGGTCAGGGACATTATGAGTTATACGACATGGGTTTGGCCAGGTGATCGACCTCCTCATGTTGCCATTGCGCAAACACAGCCAGTTGTCTCACCAGCATCCGCGACCGCGAAATCACTGGCGAGCCCAGGGTCATTTCATTCATACATTCGGTATGTATCAATCCGGGTACATTTGCTGCCTTTGGCGGGTTCCACAATACCCTGAATGCAGTATTTAGCGGAAGGTGCGCGAGATGGAAGGTGAAGAAGGGCATGGGGAGAATAACATTCGAGGCTTTGTGCAATTGGGGAATTGACCAACTGTCGGCCCGGAATTGAAGCTAAATTTATCGCTAAGAGCCGAAGTTATGAACTAATTCCTAGCAGAATTACGTCCGCCGAAACCAAAGTTTGGATATGCACTGCTGATGATTGCTACAATGTCATGCCCCAATTGCACAAAACCTTTTGCTGGCTATAGTTTTAGATGAGTCCTTGTGTTAGAAGTTCACCCACAATTTCTCTTACGTCCGATATATTTAATCTGTCAACCAGAGCAATTTTATTTCCAAATCCATTCAGCGAAGTCCCTGTTATAATTCCTTTTTCTCGATTATTCGAAATCCAAAATCTATCGTGAAAGTTATTAGTTGTTGTATGAATTATCTGCAATGCAGGTTTATGAATTTTAAGAGTAGTATCAATTTGAGCCAGCAAGCTTGTGTCAACCTTGCCTGGGTTTGCTGTTGTTATAATTTTGATTGTGTCTATTGTGCTGATAAAATTGATTAAAATATTTTCAACAAATTGAGGATAATTTGGAATTCTAGTAGGGGCTAAAAAAAATGGGTCAACAATTATTAATTCATTGTCAATTCCAACCTTTGTCAAATACTTAGTCAGAACACTAATTATTTCAGATTGAGGGGTTCCAGCTGCAATTACACTTTCATTTATTATTTTGGTATTTATAAAGTTTGAAAATCCCTTATCAATGATAAAATCAACGACTTCTTCTTGATAGTTATAGAGAAACTGACTTAATGTATTAGCAAAAGAAACTTCGTAATCATTTAAATTGAAATCTTCTTTTCGGATAATTCTATGTAAAACGTCACCCAAGAGAACTGTGTCGCCTTTAGATTTTAAGATTAAATAAAGTTCGTCTTTCATAAAGTTTTTTTAGCTCGTTAACTATTCGGTAAAACATTTTTTTATAAATGTTTTTTCATTTGCAGAATAATCTCCCCATTCCCTGTCATTTTTAGAATACTGTTCAAAATTAATATATCGCTGATATCTTTCTGTCAAACTTGAGATAATTGTCTCGACATTATCACCTAAATCATAAACATATGTAGTTTGAAAAAGAATATTCTGTGGTTTGCCTTTGAAATCAGGAAATCTTCCAGGTATGTTTATTTTAGTTTCATCTCTTATTCCGAAAATTATTTCACCAGTATTCATGCAGTATTTCATGTAGATTTCATCAGTGGAATTTTCTATAATGTCAACTATGAGTTCTTCAATGTCTTGTTCATCATGAGTGTCGGGTAAGTAGTTTTGACTGCCTATTATATAGGGGATTGTAAAGCCATCATTTCCCTCTTCTCTCCATTCTGATAATAATATGTCCCAATATTGCATCTTTAAAGTATTAGAGTCCTGAAAAAATTACAGCTAACGTTTTTGCGCTTGGCGCAGTGGCGAAATTCGGAGCACAAAATTGCCCATAGCTACAAGAGTTAATGCTTGGCAGAATGCTCAATTAACTGCATTGTCCGCCATTGTACAAAACACAGATTTTGTTTGTCGAGTTCCCTTTATTTACCTGCTAATTTTGCAGCTTCCTCAATTCTATTTGCAAGTTTTTCTACATCAACATATTTGTAAACCTTAAATCCTGCCGCTTCTATAGCTTTTGGAATCTGTCCTGCATCATCGGTTTCGCCTTGATGATTTTTAAGGTGGTGTATTTGAATTCCGACAAGACCATTCCCTCTTTCTAAAGATTTTTGAATTTCGTAATTTATAAATTTTCTACCTGCGCTTTTGGCTCCTATACATACAACTGTTACTGAAGTGCCTACAAGAGCGTTATCAATCATTGTTTTTATTACCTCATCACTTTTCTTTTTTGATTCTTCCCATAATGAGGCGTCTTTAAAACCGGCAGCAGCATTGCCTTTAATATTAGGAATGCTTCGAATCTGGTTGACTCTCCATATATCTCTTTGATAATGGAAGCTAAAAAAAACTGTTCTTGCCATAATTTATTTGTTTATTTTTTGAATAATTGTAATAACTCTTTGAATTATCTCATCTATAGAAAGTTTATCAGAAGCTAATTCAATTATAATTGGAATTGCCCATTCCATTCCCTCATAATATTTCTCAGGGCCTTTAAAAATTTTGTCAAATATTTCCTGCGTGATGTATCCTGTCGAAGCAATTGGAATTGGAATTAACCCTTGTGAAAGGGCAATTTCAAATTCTCTTTTTACTCCGTTAGCTAAAGTAACATTTCCTTTGCCGTCATTTTTGTTGCCAAAAATAAACACTGCAATCCCCGCTAAAGAAATCATTCTTTGTCTATATTCTTCCCATAAGTCAGACAATTTTTTATCGCCTGTTTCAAACTGTGGAAACGGTCTCATAATTAATTGGTCTTCAGAATACCTGTCAGG
>JAEZDA010000077.1 GCA_023433345.1 Bacteroidota bacterium
GATATCATGAATGCGCGGACCTTGACCTTTTCCTTAACAGTAGAATAATGATCAGTTCCTGGCCCGAAGTAATGAGTCAGTAAAAAAACTTACGGATGAAAGTCGGTTCACATTTCTATTTTCCCGAAAACTATACTGCTACGGAATGACTACCGGCTAATAATCATAGCTTCTTTTAAACATATTCAACCTCACTCCTCCCGTCACCATAGTTGAACGCTGTTCAGAAGATCCTTCTACCTTAAAGAAGCGCTGCTGAAAAGAAAGATCCAGGAAAAGGTTTTCCCGCAGTTCATAGGTAACATCTAAAATTCCATTGAACACATTTGCTTTTTGCCCGCTACCAACTTTGAAGCCTTCATCAAACTGGCGCGATTTATAATCCTGGAAAATGTCGCCCCCAAAATTTATCCCGGAGCTGTCGAGGCCTTTATAATAATATATTGCCCTCCCCATGATGTACCATTTGGGCGCTGGTTGATATCGCGCGATTCCAATAAATTCCTGAAAGTTTGAGCCGAGCGGATGTGCAAGGGGTTGATTGTAATGCGTATAATTTCCTACAATATTATTATGCGAATAAGTGAATGGGCGAACACGGTTCATCTCCACTTGCAAGTCGAGATTTTTCACACCAAATGCGTCGATATACTTTCCTCCCAACTGGAAGCCAAATTTATTGGTCCATGAGGTTGGAACTTTCCTTACATTTTTCAAAATGAATTCATCGAGCAAAAGCTGCCCATATATCTGTGCGCGGTGCGCAATATTTGCTTTGAAATCAATTCCCGCTACGGCATTGTCAGGGCTGCCCACAGTTCCTTCAATGTGCCGGTAGAAGATTAAAGGATTAAGATATTGAAAATCGAACCTGTTCTTCCTTCCAAATATCACGCCTTCAAACAAACCAACGTTAAGCCATTTGGTCACGTTCATGCTCAAATGATGCATTGCCGCGTATTTCCTGTCTAATAAAGAATCCCCGTTCTTTACAAATTGAGGCATTAACTCCATAAACAAATTCTGATAATTTAATTTCCAGATGCGGGTATTGATCTTGAAAAAGAGATTTGCGTTTCCCCAATCACTCAGAAACAAACTGCGGTATCCATCACCAATAAAATTCTTGTCATATCCAGCCTGGAAGTCGATGAACCTGGCTGCATTAAATGTGATATAACCTCGTGCATCGAAATAGTCTACTGCTGTTGAATCCCTTTTAAAGCTTTTGAAAAACCCATTTCCCGGAACCGCCCTGAGTTGCTTAACGAGCCTTGAGAAATGTACTGGCCCGCGCTCCTGGTTATCTGTCACAGTAGCGGAAAAACCGATCTTATTGGCTATACGCCCCCGTGCTGTTAACCCACGGCTGTTCATATAAACCTGTTGATCGTTTCCTTTCTCAAAGGAAAGATTCAGTTGAAGAACCGGGTTCACGGCAAGAAAAAAATCGGGCGTATTCACTTCAATCATATTCGCCCTGGTCTCGTAGAAATGCTTTAAGATAGGCCTGCGGCTTTCGAAGCCTGATCTGTCTCCGGTAACCCATTCAGAACTGTTCATCAGGATACTCCTGATATTATATTCATCAATGGAAGAAAGATTCATGTCAGTCCATTCAGAAAATCTATCCGCTCCGAGAGAATCCATAAAGCCCCTGCGCGCACTATCCAAAAATTCTATTTCCTGCACTACATACTTCCGGTTGTATGGTTTCACTGCAGAGAAGTTCAGACTGGTATTTCTCATCTGCTTTATCTGCAACCGATCGATCATATGATATTCCTTCGACCCTTGCGGAATGTAGGTGGACTGACACAGGGTGTTGAAAGGAATGAGAAAAAGCACAAGTTTGGCCAGGCTTTTAATAATTTGCATCGTTTTGTACATTTAAACTACAGGCGGGTAAGATATGCAAAAATATCTTTTTAAGAATATTGCTGTTGTAAATGAAGACCGGATAATTCACAGTGATGTGCTTGTCAGCGGAGAACGAATCGAGAAAATTTCCGGCAGTATTGATGAAAGATCTCTAACAAAGGAAATAAATGGCGAGGGCCTTCATCTTTTCCCCGGAGTGATAGACGACCAGGTGCATTTCCGCGAGCCGGGCCTCACTCATAAGGCAGACATCCGTTCCGAATCGCGCGCAGCAGTGGCAGGTGGCGTAACTACCTTCATGGAAATGCCAAATACGATCCCAAACACGCTTACGCAGGAATTGCTCGAAGAGAAATATGCAAGAGCAGCGCAAACTTCCGTGGCGAACTATTCTTTTTTCATGGGTGTTAGTAATTCAAATGCCGACGAGGTGCTTAAAACAAACATAAAGAAGCGTGATGTGTGCGGCGTAAAAATTTTCATGGGAAGCAGCACCGGTGATATGCTTGTGAACAACCATGCCACGCTAAACAGGATCTTTTCTGAAAGCGAACTTCTAATAGCAACTCATTGCGAAGATGAACGCATCATCAGGAGAAACCTTGAATCTGCTCAGGCCGGCGGAAGATCCCTTTCGCCGGAAGATCATCCGCTTATACGTGATGAAGATGCTTGTTTTGAATCGTCGCTCGTTGCAGTTCAGTTTGCGCAAAAATATAATTCGCGCTTACACCTCCTGCACATTAGCACCGCAAAGGAATTGGCCTTGTTCAGCAACATGCTTCCTTTAAAAGATAAAATGATCACCGCTGAAGTATGTGTTCATCATTTGCATTTTACTTCTGAAGATTATAAAGACCTTGGCTATAAAATTAAATGTAACCCCGCCATCAAGGCCCCGAATAATAAAAATGCGCTCTGGGATGCGCTTTTAGATGATCGCTTAGATGTGGTGGCAACTGATCATGCTCCTCACCTCCTTACAGAAAAATCCGGCGACTATTTTCACGCCCACGCAGGCCTGCCACTGGTACAACATTCGCTGCCTTTAATGCTCTATTATAGCTCTGAAGGAAAAATTTCCCTTGAAAAAATAGCACGGAAAATGAGTCACTCGGTGGCTGATTGTTTTAACATAAGAGACAGGGGATATATCCGTGAAGGCTACTTTGCAGATCTAACAGTGGTGGATACACGAAGAGGATCACTCATCAACGGGGAAAATATCCTGTACAAATGCGGATGGAGCCCCCTGGAAGGTATGCAAATGACGGCTACGGTTGAACAAACCTTCGTTTCCGGCAATCCTGTTTATGCAAATAACCGCGTGAATGACTCTTACCGTGGGCAAAGAATCACATTTAACAGGTAAGAATGGAAATAGATAATGTAACTCTGGACGATCTGTCAATATTCCATCATGAAGAGGGATATTCAGTGTATAACAAACTGGATTTTACCCGCACCGTTCAAGGGCGTGAACAATTAAAAAAGATCCTCCGCAATCCGCAAAATTCAATTGAAAAGATCAGGGATATCCAAAACACTGTTAAGCTGGTTGGATCAGTTGAATTACCTGCGGAAATTTCCAATGGCACCTTAATGGTTGTAGAACAATTTTATGAAACAGCCCTATCGCCCATTCCGAAAAACCCTTCTGCACTTAACATTATTTCATATAAACTTTTCCAGTCACCGGACCTTTCGTTAATTAAATATTCTACCAATCACTGTGTAGATCTGATAAAGGGCATGCACCTGCTTTCAGAAAAATTTGCAGCGCATGATCATCCTTCCTCACTTGGCGAAATATTAAAAAACGTACGATCGCATCTTGATAACGAAGACTGCAAAAAAATAATCAAACGCCATAAAAATCACAAACCATCAACTGCTGAGGTGATCAACACAGCATATTTTCTTCGATATAAGTTCAAGCGAAGCATGATGGAACTTATTTTGTCATTTGCCAAAATTGACGCATGGCACTCAATGTCGGAAGCTGCCAACAGGTTCAATTTACGCTTCCCGGAATTTATTGAATCATCTTCCCCGCTGATAGAGGCTGAAGATCTGTATCACATTCTTTTAACTAACCCCGTTCCTTATGATATTTCGCTCAACAGAGAAAATCACTTTCTTTTTCTTACCAGCGCGAATATGGCAGGTAAGTCAACCTTCATCAAATCAATTGGAATTGCTGTTTACCTGGCACACACGGGGATGGCAGTACCGGCCGCAAAAATGGAACTAAGCCTTTTTGACGGAATTCTCAGCAACATCAACGTAACTGACAACATCCTTAAAGGCGAGAGCTATTTTTATAATGAGGTTCGGCGTATAGCCGATACCGTTAGAAGAATAAATGACGGCAGGCGATGGCTTATACTCATTGATGAACTATTCAAGGGCACAAATGTGCAGGATGCAATGAAGTGCAGCATCACAGTGATAGAAGGGCTTCTAAAAGTGAAAACGTCGATCTTTATTCTTTCCACACACCTCTATGAAATCGCTGAAAATTTAAAGCAACATCCGGCAATTCTCTTCAGGTACTTTGAAACCACAATAACAAACGAGAAACCGGTTTTTCACTATGTACTTAAAGATGGCATTTCAAACGACCGCCTCGGTTTCCTGATCTTAAAACAGTCAGGAGTTGTTGAAATGCTCAGAGAATTGTAGTAACAGCATTTTACTTTTCAAGAAAAAATGCTAGTAAAAACATTTGGAAGCGCCGTTCAGGGTGTGGATGCGATCACTATTACCTGTGAAGTAAATGTAAATAACCAGGGCAAGCACTATTATATTGTGGGTTTACCAGACAATGCTGTGAAAGAAAGTTTACAAAGAGTTGAAACTGCTATCAAGAGCCAGGATCTGTACATGCCCCGAACAAAACTTGTTGTTAACCTCGCTCCCGCGGATATAAAAAAGAGTGGTACTGCGCTTGATCTTGCGATAACCATCGGCACCCTTGCGGCAACGGAACAAATAGAATGTGTTGATGCACTGGAGAAATATGTGTTGATGGGAGAACTAAGCCTGGATGGAGCGGTACGTGCTATCCGCGGCGCCCTGCCCATCGCGATACAGGCCAAAAAAGAAGGATTTCTCGGGTTGATAATAGCGCAGGAAAATGCCCGGGAGGCTGCTCTCGTTGAAGGCCTCAACGTTTATCCTGTAAGCCACCTTAATGATGTGATCGCATTCTTTTCATCTCAACAACGGCCCGACCCTATCAAGATCAACATCAGGGAAGAGCTCGATTCTATTGAGCAAATTGATGGGCCGGATTTTTCAGAAGTTAAGGGACAGGAGAACATAAAGCGGGCACTTGAAATTGCAGCGGCCGGTGGCCATAATGCAATATTGATCGGCCCGCCGGGTGCGGGTAAAACCATGCTCGCAAAAAGGATACCTTCAATACTCCCGCCGCTTACAATTAACGAAGCCCTGGAAGCAACAAAGATCCATAGTGTAGCGGGAAAGCTTTCTGGGCGTTCAGGATTGATCACTCAACGGCCCTTCAGGCAACCACATCATACAGTATCACATGAGACAATTGTAGATAAGTAGGTTGCGCAAATATAGGTTTATACCCAATGAACTAGCTTATTTTTTTGGTGAATACATCTCAACGTGGAATCAATCTTAGCAGTATCTTAGACCTGCATCAACTAATTAGCAATGGCATATACTAAGACCCTACATGCCCAAAATTTAAAGCTATCACTTGACCAAGCCGCCAATAGCGACCTTGACCTTAAAGTTGAAATAATTGCTAATGGCTGCTGTGATGAATGCGACAAGATTAATGAAACAATATTTTCACTGGAAGACGTGTTGATGAATCCACCCTTGCCACATCCTAAGTGTACAAGAGAACCGTTTTGTTATTGCTGTTACGGGTTCATACCAGTTGAAGATGAATAGGCCTTAACTATTTTACTAGCATGGACAAGATTTCATTAAAGGATGTGAAAGAAGGATTTTTCAAACATCCTACAGCAATAATTGGGTTAGTTTTACTCTCCTTGGCTTGGTATGTTCAAACTATTGAACTGACAGACTACGATAATGAAGTTCAGGAAGTCAGCAAGTTGAAAAAGGAATATGCCGACCTAGCACATACACGGCTGTTGATGACAGCATCTGCCGACATTGCGGAAATGCTGTATGCAGAGGATTCCAGTGATAATAACTTCATGAAAATGGTTTTTTGCAAGGCAACTGAATTGAATTATTACAACTCAATGATTAAGATATCGGACATTATTTTCTCGAAGGTAGATAAAGACTACCCTATTAACCCTGAAGCAAAAACATCACCTGAGCTGGTAGATTCGTTTGTTAGAAAAAAAAATCTTAAAGCCTTACAGTATAGATTGAACATCCTTAATTGGCAATATTATCTTTGGTCAGCTCATACACAGGGGTCATCAGAATATCTTATAGCGGAAAACCTTAAGTTAAGTAAAAGAAGTAGGATTACTTCGCTAATATTCTTTATTCTGGGGATTGTATTTGTGTATATCGACAAAGGGGTAAAAGTTCTGGGTGATAAAGAAGAAGAAAGAGAAAAAGATATCTTGAGTAAGATTAGGAATATTGAAACAATGATGGAAGGTAATCAAAACAAAAATTCTAAAAAATGAATTTATTCCTTAGTTGGTCTGGTGAAAAAAGCCAAAGGGTTGCATCTAAATTCTATGACTGGATACAAGAAGTCCTTCAACCCGTTAAGCCATGGATGTCATCAAGAAATATTCAAGCTGGAAGCCTGTGGGAAAAGGTTCTTCATGATACCCTTGGCAACACCAATTTTGGGATAGTGTTCATCACCAATGATAACAAGGACAGACCTTTCATTCACTTTGAATCAGGTATCCTTTGCAAGGGATTGGAACTATCTAGGGTATGTACATTCCTTATAGATATGCAGCCAGAAGACCTGCTTAACAATCCATTGACAGCTTTCCAAGCCACAGTACCAACCCAAGAACGAATCAAAGCACTTATTCTAGACCTTAACAGTCACTTGGGTGAACACATGGTTGATAAATCCGTTTTAGAAAAGGTGATTGACAAGAACATCCTAGAATTAATTGATGCAATAACCAGCATTAACACTGAAAGGAAATTAAAGATAGCTAAACCAGCAACAGAAGACCTTCTCGTTGAAATCCTTCAAACGGTAAGAAGCCAAGAAAACAAGCTTAGGGATTTAGAACTAACTATTGCTGAATACTTGAATCCAGAGCCTCCTGAAGAAGGCTTTATTGATTTAAAGTCAAATAAATTCAGATTCAAAAAACCAATGACAAGATTAATTCTTGATGATTCAAAAGCTGCACAACTGGCGTTTAGGTCAATCTATTATGGTCGATTTAAACAACACCCAAGTGCCGACGAAGTTGAACTTTTTCAACATTACAATAATAGAAATCCTGATTTCGAAGTTGCGTTAAAACATACTATTGATGAAATATTGCAACATAAAAAAGAATACAATGACGCGCCTACAACCAAAAAAGATTGATTGGTTATCCCTTATCACCTATGGTTGCATCATCACCCTTGCAATCACCAGCACCCTATTGGCCCTCATCCAAATCTCTACGTGATGAAAAGCAACCCCAGTGAGAGTTTTGCAAGAATTCTTGTTGTCATTGCCATCTTACTTCTGGTCTACTTCACCATAAT
Source organism: Bacteroidota bacterium (assembly GCA_023433345.1). Lineage (GTDB taxonomy): Bacteria > Bacteroidota > Bacteroidia > Chitinophagales > Chitinophagaceae > Ferruginibacter. The sequence goes on from JAEZDA010000077.1 coordinate 7,588, forward strand.
GCTTTTCAAGGTTTCCATAAGGTAGACATTCATTCGTATCTCTTCATAATCCGGTGGTGAATCAAATCTCCCATCATCCACCTGTTATCACCATAACCGCTTTTTCGTTGGAGTCAGAAACCAGTGGCAGTTTTTGAAAACTGCTTTTTCTCACATTGGTGGAGTCAATCGTAAATTCTCAGAAATAGAACCACCAAAGCCTTCTCTTTTTTGGCTCCACAACTATTATAGCTTAGAAATTAGGACCTGGTGGAACTTTTTAGCCATCTACCTCATATTTATTATAAAATAACATTCACTAAGCCGAGGAATTAGATAACTCGCTCTTAGGTTTGGTGTACCCTAAAAAAGCAAAAAATGGAAATCAACGACAATTATCTAACAGTAACAGACCTGAGTAGGATTCATGGTTTGGGTGAGAGACAGATTAGGAAAATGATTGATAAAATTAAGCCTACTACGACTCCCCAACTAATCTGGAAGGACGCAAACAACCGTTATATGGTACATCCTATTCTTACATCAAGGTTTAAGAGAGTGAGAAAACCAGTCCAAAAGTATTACGCATTGACAGTATCACCATCTTACGAGTATACCGAAAAGGACCTCCATCAAATTATGGATTATGTAATTCGAAAGATGGAAGGAGCTGTGGAGGTGAATTATACTGTGGAGACGAATAAAACTGACAATCGTAACCATCTACACTGCTATATCAACTGCAACCAGCGAAGAAATTTGATGAGACTGATTAAGGAAGGTCTTGATAAAATAAACTTTTGCTCTAAACATATCCATGATTTAGAAAAGTGGAGGCAGTACATGACCAAGAGTGGAGGAAAAATAACAACACTTAAAAAAAACTAAAATGAAAAACATCAAAGAGAGTAACGTATCACCAGAGGAGGTTCAAAAATTCATAGACGGGATGAATGATGGGGCCGCATATGAGCCTTATAATTACCAAAAATATCTAACTATTAATCCCAAGCTAAGCGAAAGGATGTATCGATACTTGTGGGAGAACAGGTGGCTTTGGAAGGTAGCCTGTGGTAAGAAAGTTGAAGTCAACGGTTGGAGCGAGGTCCTTGGTCCTGTATGGTATCTAGATATGCCTGAAAATTATAAGAAAAGGCATATTCACGGATATCCAGAGTTAGAAAAAGCCCACGAAGACTTTGTGAAAAGTCAAAATCCTAATGATGCTACAGCTTAAGGACCGACTCTCATTAAAACAATCTGAGTTAGCTCATGAGAGTGATTCAAAAAGAAAAGAAGTGTTGAGAAAGGAAGTTATCAGAATTCAATTGGCGATTAAGATTGAAGAGTTACAGCAGCGCATCGATAAGTTAAAATAGATGGTGAGGTCCCACCCTCTCACTGCAACTCCGCATCAAAAGCAATAACTATTGTTACCCGCCTTATGAATGAGCAAATTCAAAGCATGATCTAAACGAGGGATGAATACGCTCCAAAATTTTCTCCAAAATTTTTAAGTGTATTCATCCCCTTTTTGTACCCATAGTGACAAGGTTAAACTAACCACCCAGATGTTCCTTATCCGTGATAAGAACCGCAAAAAGGGCAACTAGGAATGAAGTCCTTTGTTCTTTGAAAGCTAAAATCAGCGGATTTATCCATCTGTTGTGCGGAAGTTAAGCCACCTCTTTCAGAGCCAATTGAACCCGCTGTGCCGTTCCGAGGGAACAGCCACCAATTGCCGCTGCCCTTCTCAAAGATTCGCCCTTCTGTAGTTCCTTTACCACTTTTTTGTACTTCTCCACCAGTTCTGCAGGTCTCATCGTGGTACCGTGAAGACGACCCTTATATTTTCCCTTAGCCTTTGCCACTTCTATACCTGCTCGCTGCTTTTCCAGCATCCCCAAGCGTTCCATTTCAGCAACATTACCTAGCACAGACACAATCATTTTAAAAGAAGGATTGGGCTTAGAATTAATCATACTAAACATTCCAATATTTTCTACATATAGTTGGACATTTCTATTCATAAAATATTCTACGTTCCCCAAAAGTTCGACTATGTTCCTTCCCAAGCGACATATTGATGAAACATGGACCTCTGACACCAAACCATTTTCGATGTCGTTAATCAGGTGCTTTCCAGCCTTACGGTCTTTGAGCTGAATCGTTCCACTACAACGGTCTATGTAGACTTTTGAAAATTGTTTAGAGTTTAATTCCTGACGGTCCGTATTTTGGTCAACCGTGCTACACCTTATGTATTTAACTTTACTCATCGAAATATTGCTATGTTGCTATAAAGATAATGTATAAAATTAGGATGGCAAAATAATACACCGATTTTCTCTAACAAATTTATAATAGAGGTGTATGTTTTAGACCATGCTTTAAATTGGAACAGGGCTGCCACCAACATCATGGATGGCCTCTGGGATGATGGTAACAACAAGTTCAATTATACCAAGGTAAGTGGTGGTTACAACTCATCAACCGCCCCACCAATTTTGGCGGGGTTTTTTGTTGCTTTCGGCTATTACTTTTCCAGAAGTTATCCCACACCTGTTGATAAAGTAGCACTCCAAAAAAATTTAAGAAAAGTTGAAAAAAGTTTAGAAGAATTTAATGAGGTTGATGGTGTTAAGCCCTCACACATGAATTGGTTAATCATGATTATCCGATGTAATGCAAGCCAGTACTGGACTGCATTTGAAGGAACTCCCTACCTTTTGTTGTTCAATGATTGTCCTAGTGATGCACCAATGTTGTTCAAGAGTTTGACATCAGTTCTGCATGCAGAATTACGAAATGAATTTACAAGCAAAATTTATGGGTGACTTATGCACCCACATGAAAAATCTTGAAAATAAAAGCTTAGATTTACAGTATCGAGTAGCTAAAAAAAAGCCATTCCGCAAGAATGGCCAATAGTGAAAGAGAAAGTGGGTTGTAAAAGCCTCTTAGCTGACGAGCTAAGGGGCTTTTACTTTCAACACTAAAGATAAGAATGTTCATTAGAATTACCCAATCTTAATTATTTCCAGTACAACTGGTCTAACCTGTTGAATCACATCATCAATCAAATATTCAACCTGAGTCATAAGTACATTATCAGAATAGTCAATGTTATGCTTAACAGGCTTAAAAGGATAATACTTCAATTCACCACCATACCTATTTTTTAAGGCTCGTTTATCCAATAGGAATAACACACCTTTTGGATTAACCTTTCCATGATACTTAAACCAAACAGCAGCCAGAGAATAAGAATGATTAAGACTGTTAACAATAATCTTATCAATCCATTGATTAAATAATTCTGATAAACCTTTCCTATCTCCTTTTAACTTTTGCACCAACTTTGGTGATGTCGGTTGCTTACCCTTCAATTGTTTATCTAAGGATTTTAACTCAGCTTGGTAATCCTTCAACTTAGCTTTTGACCCAAGAATACTATCTTCTATTTCGGATTGCATTTCCTTCAACTGTTGTGTTGAAGTAATGATTCCTTCAACATACATATTCAAAACCCTGTTCTTCTTTATATTGGCCTTTTCTATTGCCTTATTTGCAATCAATATCTTTTCTTCCAACATGCCAATCTCCTTCTTTATTTTATACTTCCAGTCCGCTGGTTGTTGGTGTTGACCCAAGAGGTTTTCAGATTTTAAAAATTGGTCGTAAATAACAGATTCGATGAAGTTGATGTTAATTCCAGTATTGCCGCATCCTTTACCTAATCCAAGGTAGGATGCACATTTATAAACACAATCACCACCTTGAATTGGTTTATACTTACCCACCATATTGCGCCCACATACACCACACTTGATAATGTCCTTCAAAAGATAGGTGTGTTTGGTCTCATAATTCCTATGAGTCTTGGTAAGTCTGATAGTGTTACATTCATCCCAGAGTTCAGGTGTTATCACAGCAGGTGCCTTGAAGATTTCACCCTTCAATCTCCTTTCACCTTTATAAAGTGGGTTGCTAATAATATTTAATACCACCACATCAGACCAACCAATCTTATCACCTGTCTTGGATATCTTATACTTCAGTTCTTTTCCAGCATGTGTCTTGTTCAATCGGGTAAGAATCCCTTTAGCGTTTAATAATTGTGCAATCTGTTGGCTACCCATCCCCTGTTGATATAAGGCGAAGATGTGATTGATTACTTTGGATTCCTCTTTATCAACTACCAACATCCCTTGCTCATCTTTGGTGTAACCATACGGCAAACAGTTTGAACCACCAGCTTTGCCAGCTGCCACACTTGCCCTTATTCCGGATTTGCTCCTAGCCTTAAAAGTCTCTGCTTCAATGTGACTGAACTCCATTAGAACTTGAAGAACTATTTGCAGGATTCCATTCCTCCTGTAGTTTCCTTTGCTATCCCTAGATGATGTTGATTGACCAAGACTTTGAATAAAGACTGGTATTTGCAGTTCATCGAGCCTGTCAAGTATTTTCCTGAGTTCGCTTGGGTTACGTCCGAGTCTTGATAGTTCAGATACATAAATAATATTGAAGTATTTGGGGTTGGAATTAATCTTGGTCATTAATTCTTCAACCTTGGATTCACCTTGGTTCAATTTATAACCTGATATAACTTCACCAAAGATTTCAGTGTTCTTGTTGGTGTAACCATCCCTATTAGCAATTGTGGTGAGTTCTTGAAGTTGCCTCTGGTAGGACTGTTGCTCTGTTGATACCCGAATTACTATAGCTGCTTTCATTTGCCGTAAATTTAGGTGTTTAATTCAGAACCTTTACATTTACAACAGCATCACACGCGGGCCTTGTGGGAGGCGGAGGAAACCCGCAACCGGGAGAAATTTCCCTGGCACATAACGGTGTTTTGTTTCTTGATGAACTTCCGGAATTTAACCGTGCAGTGCTTGAAGTGATGCGGCAGCCAATGGAAGAGAGGAAGGTGGTAATCTCACGTGCGAAAAGCTCGATGGAATTCCCTGCCAGCTTTATGTTGATCGCAAGTATGAACCCATGCCCTTGCGGATACTTCAATCATCCAAGCCGCGAATGCACATGCATTGCCGGAACTGTTCAAAAATACCTGAACAAGATATCCGGACCATTGTTAGACAGAATCGATCTTCATGTGGAAGTGACACCCGTTCCCTTCCAGGATCTGTCCGCCGTTCCCGAAAGCGAAAGAAGCGAGCTAATAAGGGACAGGGTGGTAAGAGCCAGAATGGTTCAGCAGGAAAGATTTGCAAATACCACTTTCAACAACAATGCGCAGATGAACAACAGGATGCTAAAGGAAGTGTGCAGGTTAGATGCTGCCTGCCACCAATTGTTGAAAAGATCGATGGAAAAATTAAACCTCTCCGCCAGGGCTTACGACAGAATTCTGAAAGTTAGCCGTACGATCGCCGACCTTGCCTCTTCAAATGAAATTGCAATCGAACATCTCGCGGAGGCTATACAATACCGCAGTCTCGACCGTGAAAACTGGAACAGGTAAATTGTTTTCGCTAAATTGTTGCTTGTATGATGCCACAATTCTCAAGCCCTCACAATAAAGGACAACGGGAACGCCTGCACGAAATTATTTTTGAATCAAATACAAAGGCAGGTAAGATCTTCGATATTGCTTTGCTTGGCTTTATTGTAATGAGCATCCTCGTGGTGATGATGGATAGCATCGATACGGTTCATGCAAGATACGGTCACGCTCTCCGCATTGCCGAATGGATATTTACGGGATTGTTCACACTGGAATACCTTCTTCGTATATACACCCTTAAAAAACCGCTGAAGTACATATTTAGTTTCCTGGGCCTGATAGACCTTCTTTCCATCCTGCCTATGTATTTCAGCTTGTTCTTCCTTGGAGCTGAATCCTTGCTCGTGGTAAGGGTGCTTCGTATCATGCGGATATTCAGAATATTTAAACTCACTCATTTTATTTCTGAAATGAGCTTCCTTCGCGTAGCCATTCATAACAGCCTGAAAAAAATAAGCATCTTTATGCTTGTGGTGCTAACCATTGTTGTAATACTGGGATCTCTCATGTACCTGATAGAGCCTGGTTCGAATGGATTCGAAAATATACCGGACAGCATCTACTGGGCCATTGTTACAATAACTACCGTTGGTTACGGCGACATATCTCCCATAACTCCGCTTGGTAAAATGGTTGCGAGCCTCATCATGCTGCTCGGTTATGGCATCATAGCTGTGCCAACAGGAATACTCACCACTGAAATGGCCCTTGAGGCAAGAAAAAAGAATATAATACATGAAACATGCCCTGGATGCGGCCGCGAAGATCACGAAGCCGGCGCGAATTTCTGCATGAAGTGCGGCACCAAGCTTTAACCGGTCGCTTTATTTTGATGACGGTGCCCGTTATATTAAATTGCACAGCCTTACATTCTTCAACAGCTGTTTCATGAAAATTTTACTTACCTATCTGAAGCCTTATAAGTGGCTGGTAGCATTAACGCTGTTACTAGCAGCAATAAATATGGGCTTCTCGCTTATAGATCCTATTTTACTTGGCAAACTTGTTAACCTCGCTGCAGATCATAAGGCTACAGGATTTTCATCAGGCAAATTTTTTTGGGGATATTCAGAAACCACAAGAAACGGAAAATCATATCTGGAGATAGGAGTATTTTATATTCTGATATTTTCCATAACCGTGGCGATGATAAGCCGTATCGCCAAAGCTTTCCAGGACTATTTCCTCAACCTCGTAATTCAGAAATTTGGAGCAAAGGTTTTTACTGACGGGTTGAAACACGCAATGCGCCTGCCTTACCAGGATTTTGAAGACCAGCGTTCGGGCGAAACTCTTTCCATTCTTACAAAGGTTAGAGCAGACGTTGAAAAGTTCATGATTAATTTCATCAACATTCTCTTTGGCGTTCTTGTGGGTGTTGTATTCGTGTTCGTTTACGCAGCGATGTATATTAACTGGAGAATTCCGGTAGCCTATCTTATCGGCATCGGCGTATTGACATTCATCACCAACAAACTGAGCAAAAGAGTAAAGCTCATTCAGAAAAATATCGTTGGCGAAACCACTGCACTTGCAGGATCTACCACAGAGTCTTTGAGAAATATTGAATTGGTAAAAAGCCTCGGACTCACTCACCAGGAAGTAGAGCGGTTGAATAAGAACACTTATAAAATCTTAGGACTGGAATTAACAAAAGTAAAACGCATCCGTAGTATCAGTTTTGTACAAGGCACGCTGGTAAATACCCTGAGGCAGGTGATCCTGTTCATTCTGATGTGGCTGATCTTTGGCGGCATGATGGATGCGGGTCAGCTGGTGACAATGCAAATATTTTCTTTCTTCATTTTCGGCCCGCTGCAGGAGATCGGGAACATACTGTTGTCATACCGGGAGGCTGAAGCTTCATTGAACAACTTCAAATTGCTCATGGAAAAAGCTCCTGAAGCGCAACCGCATTCGCCAAAAGCACTCGGCGAAATAAAAACGCTTTCATTCAGAAATGTATCGTTTCAGCATCGTGCGGCTTCACATAAAGCAATTGAAAAAATAAGCTTTGATGTAAAGCTGGGCGACACTATCGCCTTTGTGGGGCCGAGCGGCAGTGGAAAATCCACTTTAATGAAATTGCTCGTAGGCCTGTACAGGCCACAGGAGGGAAAGATCCTTTACAATAACATGGATGAAAATGAGATCTACTTTGACGACCTTAGAAAACAGATCGGATTTGTAACACAGGATACGAACTTATTCAGCGGAACCATCCGGGAGAACCTGATGTTCGTAAACCCCGATGCAACAGATCAGCAGCTTCTCGAAGTAATTAGAAAAGCCTCTGCCAATAAATTACTTGAACGTGCTGACAATGGTATTGAAACAATGATCGGCGAAGGAGGACTTAAACTATCAGGTGGCGAGAAACAACGCATTTCAATAGCAAGGGCTTTGCTGCGCGATCCCAGGGTGCTTATTTTCGATGAAGCTACTTCTGCATTAGATTCACTTACAGAGGAGGAAATAACTAACACGATAAAGCAGGTATCTGCGCTGCAGAATCAAATCACCATATTGATCGCCCATCGCCTTAGCACTATCATGCATGCAGACAGGATATATGTGCTTGAGAAAGGTGAGGTGGTGGAAACAGGTACACACGAAAAGCTACTCGAGGAAAAAGGGCTTTATTATGCCATGTGGCGACAACAGATCGGTGAAAGAAAGAAAGAATTAACGGAGAGATCGACGGGAACTATCGGCTAGCGGGTATTTTTGAATAGAGGAACCTGGAGGCTAAATGTAATATTTCGACCCATTCCCCAAATGCCGCGGTAACCGTTGTAAGGATTTACGGGTGCATATTTCAGGCGGGACAAATGATTTTGATACACAGTATTAAACAAGTTCCCAATCTGAAAATGGAAACTGAGGACGGTATTTCCTTTCGCAGTGATCCCTGACCCCAGGCCGAAATTAAACAGCGTATATCCGTTAGTGTTAGTTTCTGTTCCGAATCCGGTAAAAGCATTAGTTTGTTTGAAATTATGTTCCGCTTCAAGCTTTATGTAGGGATTGCTAAAACCGGTTATCTTTTTCCCTTCTGCCCTAATTTCCGACTTCCATGATGGCGCGGGGATCATAGGTAGATTTTTGCTCCCGTCGACCTCCTCAAAAAAGCGCCCTGATACAAAAGAAAAACTACTTTCAATATGCAGCCAATCCAGCGGATGAGGGCGAAGATCGAAGGAAATTTCAAAGCCGGTAAGATACGCTCTCTGCTGACCAAAGGTGAAAGCGGTAAGTTCCCCTTCATTTTGAAAAATGGTTGAATCAGCGCCTGTTACCGAGCGCAGTTTCCTGTAGAATATGTAATTGTTGAAATGATTATAAAATGCTGCTGCGCTTAATACAAGGTGTTTACTGTTGTACTCAAAGCCGATGTCTCCCTGCCAGCTTCTTTCGTAGGCTAAATTTCTATTGCCATATTCGTAGCGCAAGGTGCCTTCGTGGGCGCCGTCACTTGAAAGTTCTGAGATTGCCGGTGCCCTGAAAGCATTTGAAATATTTGCCTTTAAAACGATCTTTTTCCAGGGAGCAATGGAAATACCCGCGCTCGATGAAAGGTTACGGAAGTGCCGTTCGTAGGGGTTGTTTAAAAAACCGGACCCACCTTCAAACCCGGCAACATTAATTTGACGCGCATCGTATCTTAACCCTCCACTTAACGTTGCCTTTCCCAGATTGATCTTGATATAAGTGAACAGTCCGCCCTCGGTTAAATCAAATTCAGGTATCAAAGACTCCGAACCAAAGTTTTCGTTTTTTTGGTGCATGCCATTTGTGCCTATGGCAAGCTCCCACTTTCGCAGTTCAATGAGATGCAGCCTCGCCACCCAGGTGAGGGACCGCAATCTGAAATCCAGAGACGGTTCTGAGAACAAAAGATCTCCGTATTCCCTTCTCCGGTTTTCCTGCAAACCAACGTTTACGTATAGACGCTTTTTGTTGAAACTTAAATTGTTATCAACAGATAGTTTTCGATGAGTAATTTTTTGAAAAGGCGCGTAAGGTTTTGTGCGAAGGATATCCCCGGCTGAAACCGGCACTTCACCAAGGTTAGTGATCTTTAAAAATCGCCCGGAAGAATCCCGCTCTCCTTCCACCATTCCCGTTAGCAGATTATAGTGCGAAAACCGTAGGTGAGAGAATCCCCACCGTTTGTGTAAACCGATCATTACTGCCGCGTTCTGCTGCCTGAACTTTGAATTAAACACATCGCCATCGCGGGCATTTCTGAAATCTGCAGCGCTTTTCAGCGCACCATCTGCCTGCAATACAAAACCATTCCTGTTCAAACCAAAACCGGTTTTCATGCTCCTCAGCCTGTTGTTAGATTGAAAGGTGGTGGAAACACTTCCTCTTTGCGTATTCTTCGAAATATCCGCATCTGAAATAATATTCACAACGCCTGCCATCGCATCGCTCCCATAAATCAGTGAGGCTGCACCTTTCAGCACTTCGATCTTCTCCACCTCGCCGCCAATTTCCAGCCCGTGTTCATCTCCCCATTGTTGTCCTTCCTGCCTTACGCCATCATGAAGAACAAGCACCCGGTTATAACCTAGCCCCCGAATTACCGGCTTCTGAACGGCCGGCCCTGATTGCAGGGAACTCACCCCGGGTATCTTTGCTATATGGTCAACTATGTTCAAGCCGGGCTGGCCTTGCATGTCCCCCGCCTTAATTAGGTTTACACTGAATGGTACTTTCCGCGAATCAGTTGCTTTCGCCACGCCTGTTACAATCACCGGGGCGTTCTCTACAATTGCAGGTTGAAGCGAAATTTTTAGATGATCATTTTGAGAAAAATCTACCTGCACTAGCAGGCTATTGAATTGAATGTGGGAAAATTCAACAAGGTGAGTTCCCCGCACTCCTGAAGGGAACATAAAGTAACCTGAATCATTGGTCTGGGTGCCGGTATGAAGGTCGCTGATAACAACTGAAACACCCGCCAGGGAATTGCCTGTTACCGCATTACTAACGGTTCCGCTTATACGATTTTGAGCCTGCGATAAGGAAAACAATAATGAGAAGAAAAATACTAACCCAATTCTGCCAGCGTGCCTGAAACTCATTCCTAAATTTTTGAAACAACGTTGCAAATTTAGGCAATTTTCTGAATTCCTGATCAGGTCAGGCAATATTCTCTATAATTCCTGCAATGCCCTGTCCGCCTCCAACACAGGCCGTAACCATTCCATATTTTTTACCCAGCCGCTTCATATCGTTTACTAGTTGTATGGTGAGTTTGCATCCCGTGCAGCCGAGCGGATGCCCCAGTGCGATGGCTCCACCATTGATATTTACGATAGCAGGGTCAAGCCCGAGAGTTTTGATAACAGCTATTGATTGTGATGCGAAAGCTTCGTTCAGTTCAATGAGATCAATATCGTTAAGTGACATGCCTGCCTGTTTCAAAACTTTGGGTACAGCTTCAACCGGCCCCATTCCCATAATGCGCGGATGAACTCCCGCACTCGCTGCATTTACTAACCTTGCAATCGGTTTTAAACCAAGCTCATTCACCATGCGTTCGCTCATTACGATCACGAAAGCAGCTCCATCACTGGTTTGAGAAGAATTGCCTGCAGTCACCGATCCTCCATTGGCAAAGGCCGGCTTCAATTTGGCTAATGCCTCCAGCGATGTATCCTCTCTAACTCCTTCATCTGTGTCTACCACAAAGTTTTTTACTTTGCGTTTCCCACTTTCATCTGAATAAACCTGCTCAATTTCTACAGGAAGAATACCGGATTTGAAATGTCCCTCACGTATCGCCGTAGCCGCTTTCTTGTGACTGTTTAAACTAAATTCATCCTGTTCCGCACGACTTACGCCGTACTCCTTCGCCACCGCTTCCGCGGTTAAGCCCATGCTGAGGTAATAATCCGGCTCATCGGAAGCAATTGAATAAGCGGGAACAGTTTTCCAGCCCGCTGTTGGAACGAGGCTCATGCTTTCAGTGCCTCCCGCTATAATGCATTCCGCCATACCTGTGCGGATCTTTGCGGTTGCCATGGCAATACTTTCCAGTCCGCTTGCGCAATAACGATTAATTGTAATTCCTGCAGCGTGAATGCCAACCGCACGGGCAGCGATAATTCTTCCGAATTGCAAACCTTGCTCAGCTTCAGGAACAGCATTTCCCACTATCACATCATCAATTCTTAAAGGATCAAGAGATGGAACGCTTGCGAGCAAACCTTTTATCACCGTAATTGCCAGGTCATCAGGCCGGGTGAACCGAAACCCACCCTTTTTACTTTTCGCCACCGCTGTTCTGTATCCCGCCACTATATATGCATCCTGCTTCATAATTTCAAATGGTTGTTTATGCAACTTATTAATCAAAGTTAGAATTAACCGATCAAAACAAAAAACCAAAAAGCAGCTTAATTTCGCCCCCGATGTACAAGCTGATCCGGGCATTTTTCTTTCTGTTTGATCCTGAGCGGGTACATTATTTTTCAATGAATTTACTGGCTGCGTTCTGCAGAATTCCTGGTGGTAAGATTCTCTTACGACGCTTCTTTCAACCGGAAAACAAACCCACCGTTTTTTCAACCCTCACCTTTAAGAATCCTGTAGGCCTGGGCGCAGGTTTTGATAAGAATGCCTCTTTTTTGAGTGCCCTGGAGGTGCTCGGGTTCGGGTTTGTTGAAATTGGAACTGTAACTCCACTTCCCCAGGAGGGAAATGAAAAGCCGCGATTATTCAGATTGGTAAAAGACAGGGCGATAATCAACCGGATGGGATTTAATAATCTCGGAGTTGAAACGATCAGCAGCAATATCAGGAAATGGCGCCTTCAAAACAAAGGATCGGAAATGATGATTGGAGGCAACATCGGAAAAAATAAACTAACGGCAAATGAGGATGCATGGAAAGATTATGAAACCTGTTTTTTAAAACTTTATGATGTGGTTGACTACTTCGTGGTGAATGTAAGCAGCCCCAATACGCCAGGCCTTCGCGAGCTGCAGGAAAAACCTGCTTTAAAAAAAATTCTCACCAACCTTCAAAGGGTGCGTGAATCTTATCCGCACAAAAAACCACTGCTGTTAAAAATCGCTCCCGACCTCAACATGGC
>JAEZDA010000083.1 GCA_023433345.1 Bacteroidota bacterium
GATATCATCGCCGCTATAAGTTTTGATGCATTTGGCTGCGTAGCTGATCCGTTAAACGAAAACATTCACAGAGTTCGGGCGCACAAAGGGCAGGTTGATACAGCTGCAAGATTACGTGAACTTCTCAAAGGCAGCGGGATCCTCAGTTCGAAAAAAGAGCAGGTGCAAGACCCTTATTCATTCCGATGCATCCCGCAAGTGCATGGCGCCACGCGTGATACATTTGAATACGTGAAATCCATTTTCATTAAAGAGATTAATTCAGTTACCGACAATCCCAATGTTTTCCCTGACGAAGACCTGATAGTAAGTGGCGGAAATTTTCATGGCCAGCCCCTTGCCCTCGCACTTGACTTCTTCAGCATTGCAATGAGTGAGATCGGCAGCATCAGTGAAAGAAGAACATATCAATTGATAAGCGGTCAACGAGGGCTGCCTGCATTCCTTGTAAAACAGCCGGGCCTTCATTCGGGCTTCATGATTCCCCAGTATACCGCCGCGGGAATTGTGAGTGAAAATAAACAACTTTGCACCCCTGCGAGTGTGGATACGATTCCATCTTCCAACAACCAGGAAGATCATGTGAGCATGGGAGCAAATGCGGCCACAAAATGCAAGCGCGTCATTGATAACGTGGAAAAAGTGCTTGCGATCGAATTGCTCACAGCTGTGCAGGCGCTTGAATACAGGCGGCCCAACCGGTCATCAGAAAAAATAGAAAAGATCGTAGAAGCCTTCAGGCAAAAAGTTTCATTTAATGATGCAGACAGAATATTGCATAATGATATGATGAGTTCCGTTGAATTTCTTGGAGACACATCCTTTTTAGACCAGTAACGGTTACCCGTAGACGAATAAATTTAAGAATCATGGCAGAAGTAACATCAACATACAATTACGAACTTTATAAAACTCCCACCGGCAGCACTCTTCAATGCAAAGGCTGGGTGCAGGAAGCTGCACTAAGGATGCTGCTGAACAATCTTGATCCCCAGGTTGCGGAGAGGCCCGAAGATCTCATAGTTTACGGAGGTCGCGGCAAAGCAGCGCGCAACCTCGAATCGCTTGACCTCATCATAAAGGCTTTAAAGGAGTTGGAAAATGATGAGACGCTTCTCATTCAATCGGGAAAACCGGTTGCCATGCTGAGAACCCATGAAGATGCGCCCCGCGTTCTTCTTTCCAATTCGCAGCTTGTGCCTAATTGGGCAAACTGGAAGCACTTCGATGAATTGGAAAAAAAGGGATTGATGATGTATGGGCAAATGACCGCAGGCTCATGGATATACATTGGCAGCCAGGGAATTGTTCAGGGAACATATGAAACCTATGCTGAAGTTGCGAGAAAACATTTTGGGGGAAGTCTTAAGGGAACCCTCAATGTAACTGCGGGCCTTGGTGGAATGGGTGGTGCGCAGCCGTTGGCAATTACAATGAATGGTGGTGTGGCCCTTATAGCAGAAGTTGCCAAATGGCGCATTGAAAAAAGGCTGGAAACAAAATACCTCGACATTCAAATTTACGATATTGATGAAGCGATAGATGAGGCCCTGCGCGCAAAAGCAATGGGCGAGGCCATCAGTATCGGTGTTGAATGCAATGCTGTAGAACTGCTGAAAAAGCTGATCGAAAGAAAGGTCGTTCCCGAAACGCTGACAGATCAAACCTCGGCGCATGATCCCTTGATAGGCTATATACCGGAAGGATTGAAAGATTACGAGGCCGATGAACTTCGCGTAATCAACCCGGATGAATATGTAAACATGAGCTATGATACCATGAAACTTCATGTTGAGCTTATGTTGAAGCTCCAGGAAATGGGTGCAATAACCTTTGATTACGGAAACAATATTCGGGCGCGCGCTGCGGAACGGGGAGTTAAGAATGCATTCGACTTCCCGGGCTTTGTTCCCGCATATATACGACCGCTTTTTTGCGAGGGCAAAGGTCCTTTCAGGTGGGCCGCCCTCAGCGGAGACCCGGAAGATATTCGTATAACCGACAACGTTATACGCGCACTGTTTCCCGAAAATAAATCCCTTCTTCGATGGCTTGATCTCGCCCAGGAGAAAATTGCGTTCCAGGGTTTGCCTGCACGGATCTGCTGGTTGGGCCAGGGTGAGCGGGAAATGGCAGGCCGGGCTTTTAACGAACTGGTGAAAGAAGGTAAAGTAAAAGCGCCTATAGTAATTGGCCGCGATCACCTCGACACAGGTTCGGTGGCTTCACCAAATCGGGAAACCGAATCAATGCTGGACGGTTCGGATGCAGTTGCAGACTGGCCTATACTGAACGCATTGGTAAATACTGCCGGCGGCGCCTCATGGGTGTCATTGCATCATGGCGGCGGGGTGGGCATGGGCTATTCAATTCATGCAGGTATGGTGATTGTGGCAGACGGAACTGCTGAGGCCGGAAGGAGATTGTCGAGAGTTTTAAGAAATGATCCTGGCATGGGTGTGATACGACATGCAGACGCAGGTTACAATGTCGCCAAAGATTTCGCACGCAAATTCGACCTCGATATAAGAGAACGTTTGAAGTAGCTGAAGAAACATATGTAACTGTGATGATTGAACGCAATCTTTAATTTCTGATTGAGAGTATTGGAATTACCATGTCTTTATAAAACTCCACGGGGCTTTACTTCTACACGCCACAAAAATTTTGATACGCAAACCGTTTTTTTTCTTCGTCGGTAACGGAAAATTACTTGGCACACTATTCTCATTTGATGTAACAGCAAGGCTGAACTCCTGCAGCATCTCTCCTCATTTTTTGAAGCGTTAGAATTTCTGGTTGAACCGCCTTGTGAAATCCGCATACATTTTCCCTAAGCCCTTCAGGAGCCACAGGAGAAAGGTATGTTCAACCTCAAAAGAAATTATAGAGTTATGAATCAACAAGCATACTTCGAACATGTTGAACCAGATGAGAAGTTAGACATGGTTTGCTTTTCCCATTTGCGGTGGAATTTTGTATACCAACGACCGCAACATATTATGAGTCGCTTCGCTGAACAGGGGCGGGTTTTCTTCCTCGAGGAACCGGTGCATCACGAAGGCAAAGACATGCTGAAAATCCTTCAGTCGGGAAACAATCTCATGGTTGTTACGCCCATGTTGAACAGTAAAGTAGTTGCAACCCGGGGCTCATTACTTGAAAGAGAAAGGAAGCTTGTGAACTCTCTCTTTGCCCGGCACAAAATATCAGACTTTATTGCGTGGTATTATACACCGATGGCTTTAAAGTTCAGCGATCATTTAACCCCGCGCACCATAGTTTATGATTGTATGGATGAACTTTCCGCCTTCAAATTTGCCCCGCAGGAGTTGAAGATCCGGGAGGCTGAGCTCTTTAATAAAGCCGATGTTGTTTTCACCGGCGGCAATGCTCTTTATAAGTCGAAAAAAAGTTACCATCCCAATATTCATTCTTTTCCAAGCAGCATCGATAAGGATCATTTTAATAAGGCGAGAAGAATGGAAAATGAACCGGAAGATCAAATGAATATTCCAGGTCCGCGATTCGGATTCCAGGGAGTGTTGGATGAACGATTCAATATAAAACTTATCGCAGAAGTTGCCAGCCGAAAACCCGAATGGAATTTTATTTTTGTCGGACCTGTAGTAAAGATCGATCCTACCGACCTTCCTCAGGGACATAACCTGCACTACCTCGGTGCAAAGAAATATGAGGAACTTCCCGCATACCTGTCTGGTTGGCACGTTGGGATGATTCCATTTGAAAAGAATGATTCTACAAAATTCATAAGTCCCACAAAAACTCCCGAATACCTCGCCGCAGGAAAGCCTGTGATCTCTTCATCAATTACGGATGTGGTGCATCCTTATGGCGAAAAAGGCCTTGTTCATATTGCAGATGATGCTGACACTTTTATTTCATGTGCCACCAGGGAATTTGCGAAATCCCCATCACAGGTAGATGAATGGCTTGGAAAAGTTGATACTTTCCTTGCGCCACTCAGCTGGGATAATACTTTTCGAAATATGAAGGAGAAGATCGATGCATGTTTCAGTGCAAAGAGAAAAGGCGAGCCGAAGCTAAAGTCTGTGGCGTAAAAAATAGCGAATTATGGATTCACCGTCCGATCATCTTCCGGAGATCTGGGGAGGCCTGGAATGTACTATCAACAGAATTGGTGACAAATACGTTGACCAGTTGGAGCTATCAGGTTTTTATCAGAATGCCAGCCAGTTAACTGCTATAGTTGAACTTGGTATTAAAAGAATGCGTTTTCCTGTTCTTTGGGAAAAGCATCAACAACGAAAATTTGATATTCCTGATTTTTCCTGGGCTAAGGATAATATTGATAGGCTGGCAGAGGCCGGCGTTGAACCCGTGATTGGATTGCTTCATCATGGCAGCGGACCAGGTTTTACCGATCTGGCAGATGATAACTTTCCTTTTCTTTTCGCTGATTATGCCAGGGCAGTTGCACAAGCCTTTCCTCATGTGGATGATTATACGCCTGTGAATGAACCATTGACCACTGCGCGATTTTCCGGACTTTATGGCCATTGGTATCCTCATCAGAAGGGCGATGAGAGTTTTATTAAAATATTGATGAATGAACTTAAGGCTACCGTTCTGGCGATGCGGGAGATTCGCAAAGTAAATCCGCGCGCACGTCTTTTACAAACAGAGGATCTGGGAAAGTCATATAGTACTCCTTTGCTCAAATACCAGGCTGATTTTGAAAACCAGAGGCGGTGGTTAACATACGACCTCCTGTGCGGTAAGGTGAAAAAAGAACATCCTTTATATCAGTACCTGTCAGGCCATTTGCAAAACACATCATCACTTGAATTTTTTATGGATAATCCTTGCCCGCCGGAGATGATCGGGGTTAACCATTATCTGACCTCTGAAAGATTTCTGGACGAAGATCATGCAAGCTACCCAGGTGTTAAGCCGGGCGGTAATGGCATCCATGATTATGCAGATGTAGAAGCAGCACGGGTAAATTTTCACGAGCCCCACGGGGCTGAACATCTTATCCAGGAGGTTTGGAACCGGTATAAGATTCCTCTGGTGATAAGTGAGGTTCATCTGCATTGTACAAGAGATGAGCAACTTCGGTGGTTAAAATATATATACGATATAACGGTAAGGCTTAAACGAAAAAAAGTGGATATCAGGGCGGTTACTGCATGGGCACTTACCGGTTCATTCGGCTGGAGTGATCTTCTTACGCGATGGCCCGGCAAATATGAGTCCGGCGCATTCGATATAAGTACAGGCAGAATGAGAGAGACAGCGGTTGCTTCACTGATAAGGAAATTAAGCCTGAATCAAAGTGAAGAACATTCTGTTTTGGCTACAAGCGGATGGTGGAAATCCCCCGATCGATTCTTCAAACATTGCGGCCAATCGAATTCGCAAGAGATCTGCATAAAGAAACCTTTGCTAATAACAGGAAAAACAGGCACTCTTGGCAAGGCTTTGGCCCGATTGTGCAGGTTGAGGAATATTCCCTTCATGCTTACCGGTCGTGATGAACTGGATCTGTCATCCTCTTCATCGATCAGCAAGATTATTTCTTTGCATAAGCCCTGGGCGATTATTAATGCGGCTGGATATGTGAAACTGGATCAGGCAGAAGTAGATAGGAGTGCTTGTATTACAGAAAACTCCCTTGGTGTAAAAAATCTCGCGGAGATATGTGATAAGCAAGATATCAAGCTTGTAACCTTTTCAACTGACCAGGTGTTTGATGGATGCAAAACGAGTCCTTATGTAGAAGAAGATAATACAGCCCCGCTAAATCAATACGGAATAAGCAAGCAACTCGCGGAGAATTTTTTAAGTGATATTATGCCGAAGGCGCTTCTTATCAGAACAGCAGCATTTTTCGGCCCTTGGGATAAACATAACTTCGCCTATCACTGTGTGAATGAATTAAGTAATGGCAACATCTTCGCGGCATCCACGGAGAATTTCATTTCTCCAACCTATGTGCCGCATCTGGCCCAGGCCACTCTGGACCTGTTGATAGATGAAGCTTTTGGAATCTACCACATAACAAATAAAGGGTGTGAATCATGGTACAGTTTTGCTGAGAAGCTGGCAGACAAATTTGGCTTAAGCAAAGAGTTGCTGGTACCGCTGGAAAAGGGGACGGGCCTGGCATGCCGGCCGGTTTATGCTGCGATGGAAAGTAAAAAATATGGCATGATGCCCACACTTGATGCGGCGCTGCAGGAATATAAGGAAGCCGTAGGCCCATGGTTCAACAAAAACATAAAGCACAATACTGAATATGAAAGAGTATGATTTTTTAATTGTAGGTTCGGGACTTTTTGGAGCCACATTCGCACACCAGGCAAAGGGAGAGGGACGAAAATGCCTGGTGATCGATAAGCGTAATCATGCAGGCGGTAATATTTATTGCAACAATGTGAACGGGATAAACATCCATATGTATGGTGCCCATATCTTTCATACAAATGATGATGAGATCTGGAATTTTGTGAACTCGTTCGTAAAATTCAATCGCTACACGAACTCCCCGGTAGCAAATTTTAAAGGTGAGTTGTATAACCTTCCTTTTAATATGAATACCTTTTATCAGCTCTGGAAGGTCACTACTCCACAACAGGCTTTTGAAAAAATACAGAGCCAGGTTGCCGAGTTGAATATCGGCGAACCCCGGAACCTTGAAGAGCAGGCTTTAAAACTTGTAGGAATTGATATTTACGAAAAATTGATAAAAGGCTATACTGAAAAGCAGTGGGGAAGGAAGGCCACCGAACTCCCGGCATTTATAATAAAGCGGTTACCCGTTCGATTTACATTCGACAATAATTATTTCAACGATAAATACCAGGGCATCCCTGAGGGAGGCTATAACAAGATCACTGAAGCCTTGTTATCAGGTACGGAGGTTAGATTGAACACTGATTTTTTTGCTAACCGAGAATACTTTGAAAGCATTGCTTCTAAGGTGGTTTATACGGGATCCATTGATGAGTACTTCAATCACCGCTTTGGTGCGCTCGAATATCGTAGCCTTAAATTTGAGCATGAGTATTTGGACATCCCTAACTTCCAGGGAAATGCGGTGGTAAACTATACCGAAGCTGAAATACCTTTTACGAGGATCATTGAACATAAACACTTTGAATTCGGAACCCAGGCTACAACCATTATCACAAAGGAATATCCTGCCGAATGGAAACCTGGCAGTGAACGGTATTATCCTGTAAATGATGAGGAGAATAACCGGAGGTTTTTAAAATACAAGCAGCTTGCAACCGAAGAAACAAACCTGATTCCGGGAGGACGTCTCGCAGAGTACAAGTACTATGATATGCACCAGGTGATTGGTTCGGCTTTAGCAAAAACCCGCAGGATATTCCAGGAAGAGATAACTGTATGACGGTTGCTGGGCACACGAAAAGAGTATGGAGAAAATCCATGCTCTTTAAATAATTGGAATATTGCTCTTAAACTTTACTGAATTTTATTTCGAATAGCAGTAGCAGAATCCAGGTGCATTTGCAACTTTGGAAGAGTTGTATTGATAAAATCTTTCACCTGGTTATCTGATGTTGCTGACATGGACTCCTTAAAAAGTGAGATGGTCTTTTTATGATCATCGACCATCATATCCATGTATGCCTTATCGAAGGCCTTACCATTTTTCTTGCTCACTTCGTCCATTTTTTGCTTATGTTCTGCAGAAGGCTCATTTGGAAGAGTTACATTCCTTTGCTGTGCCAGTTCCTTCACTTTTGCGTTTGCACCGGTATGATCCTGCACCATCATGGAGGCAAATCGCTTAACCCCTTCATTGGTTGCCTTTCCCTCAGCCATTTGCCCTGCGGAAACCTCTGCCAGGCCTCCGTCAGCTGCTTTCTGCAAGAAGTTTGTAGCTGCAGCATCAGCCGCCATGTTTCCGTTTGCGTCAGCTCCAATGTTGTTTGATGAAGCGTCCGTTGTTGCGCCCCCGTTTACGTCGTTTGAATTATTTGCCTGGGAGGAGGAAGTGGAATCGGTGATAGAAGTGTCGGTCGATTTTTGATTATTGCAGGCCACAAAGCAGACAGTGCCCATAATGATCAAAAAGGCAAAAAAATTGTTGCTGATTGAAATCTTTGTCATAAAAATTTATTGAGGTTTGAACTGATTAACATTATCGTGTTTTAAGAAGCGGTTCTGAACCGTGTACTTAAAGTATCAAACCCTAAACCATCCAGCCGTCAGGCTTCCATAAGGTGGGAATTATATAAATCAGCTGGTTTTCCGGGATGAGGTTTTCATAGGAGTATGTTTGCGGCGGTATTCTGAGGGATTTATACCTGTCACGAATTTGAACTGGGATGAAAAATGAGCCTTACTGCAATAATGGAGATGGTGGGCCACCTCCTGTATATCCATATCGCTTTCCCTAAGCATCAATTTCGCTTTTTCAATTTTAGTTTGAATATAAAAGCGTTCGATGGTAATGTTTGTAACTTCTGAAAATGTATTGCTCAGATAGGTGTAGTTGAGACCAAGTTCTCTCGTGATATGAACCGACAGGTTGAGCAGGGGTCTTTCCGTATAGTCTACGATCTCATGAATGAGGTCCTGTATTTTTTCAACGATCTCTTCCTTTCTTTTCATAATGAATTTGCTAAGGACTATATTTTTCGGGTTAAAAATTTAAAAAATACTTAGGTCCACTTCTCACCAAGGATAACCGAAAGCACGTAAAATAATTCATCCGGGTCAGCAGGCTTGCTTGTAAAATGAGTTGCACCCATTTCAACGAGTTCCTTTGATTCAACTTCATCCGTTGATGTAGTATAAATCATCACCGGGATGTTCTTGAGCCGCGGATTTTCCTTTATTATCCTCAACAGTTTTCTTCCATCAATGCCATGCATTCTCAGGTCAAGGAATATGTATGCGGGCAGAGGATTGTTTTCGTCCGATAAATAAGAAAGACCATGAAGACCGTCATTGGCAAGTATACATTCAATTGAAGGATCAATCTGTTGAACCGCCTCCCGGAAAATATGCCTATCATCAGCATCATCGTCAACAAGCAGGAGTCTTTGTGGCATGCTCATAAAAAACTTTTTAGATCATTGCAAAATAGTATGAGGCAGTCAGTCTTTTGAATCTAATAGACCCCCGGAGTAAAAAAATTTCTTCACTGCCTTATTGCGGCCGTCAACTTCCATCTTTCTGAAAATATTTTTCAAATGTTTTTTAACCGTGTTTATAGAGATATTCAGCTCATGTGCTATCTCTTTATTTTGATTCCCTGAAGAAAGTGACATGATAACTTTTTTTTCCCGGATGCTAAGAGGCGATTGAGTCATGATCCAATTATTAATCATAGTAAAGCTAAACAAGTTTATCACCTGAAATTTACATTTTTCTC
Source organism: Bacteroidota bacterium (assembly GCA_023433345.1). Taxonomy (GTDB): domain Bacteria; phylum Bacteroidota; class Bacteroidia; order Chitinophagales; family Chitinophagaceae; genus Ferruginibacter. Next base: position 9,398 of record JAEZDA010000083.1, read on the forward strand.
ACTTTTCTATTCGGGTTTGAGATGGGTCTGTAGAGCTCCGGGAACATTTTTTTTATAACAGGAGGGTGTTACACCGGTTATCTTTTTGAACTGTGATGAAAAGTGTGCAAGACTGCTGTAGTGAAGCTTTTGCGCAATCTGACCGACCGTTAGTTTTCCACTGTCGAGCAGCTTTATTGCATGCCCGATCCTTTGGCGGATAAAAAAATGTTCAATGCTTAAATTCTGTGTTTCTGAGAAGATGTTTGCAAGATAGGTGTAATTAAGGTTTAGTTGCCGTGAAATGTAAACTGAATAGTTAACCTCCGGCAGTTCGTTTTCCTCAACGAGTTGTATTATTACAGCCTTAATCTTTTCACTGAGGATCTCTTTCCGACTGAAAGCAAACCCCGAACCTTCCTTTAGTAAGCGACTTCCCAGCATTTGAATTTTTTCGGGGTGAGTTTCTGAACAGACTGTTAGCTCGCCCGACACCACGACGCCTTCAATCCCGATCTTTAAATCCTGAAGCATTTGGGTCAGCCTTTCCACTGATAACGATATACCTACATTACTCACATAAAATTTCATATTCTGTTGGTAACCATTTTAGGACTTCATTAAGGCAAGAAGTGTTCCGCCATCATGACTGCTATCATATGCACCTGTTGCATTAGAATTGAGGTGAAGCTCCTTGCCGATGTGGTGAAGATTCAACAGAAAAAAGCCCTTATCAAAACATTGTTGCAGAATATACAGGGTCTTGCTTTTAAAGTTTGCGATTCAAACGGGTACTATGATATATCACAATTGTATACCGTGCATAATTACATTTTTCGATGGCACAGGATTCTCGATGTTCCAAACAGTTAACAAGATTAATAAATTAAAAATCAATTTTATGGCAACAAGAAATTCCGGCTCAGGAAACAATCGGGGCCGTGGTGGAAGAGGCAACAGCAACCAGGGCGGTAGCTCCTCGGGCGGGTATGGCCGTGGACAATACCGGGAGGAAGAATACGATGAAGATATTGATGTGGAAGATGATTATGATGAGGATTACGAAGATGAAGACTACGAAGTAGAGGGAGATTATGATGATGATTATGAAGAGGAAGACGACTATGACGAAGAAGATGATTATGATGAAGAGGAGGAAGATGATGATTACGATGTTCAGGGCGAATATGATGACGATGATGATGAAGATTATTATGATGAAGAGGAGGAAGAGGAAGGCGATGAAGAATATGAAAACCAGGGGAGGAGTTCACGGAGCGGCAGACGCGGGTTTGGCTCGGGACGTGGATTTGCATCGATGGACCCTGAAAGGCAACGCAGGATAGCTGCAATGGGCGGGCGTGCATCACATGGCGGCGGAAATCGCGGCAACGGTAATCGCGGTGGCGGCTCGGGAAGAGGTTCCAACAGCGGTGGATCAGGTAGAGGTGGAAGCAACAGCCGTGGCGGAAGCTCTTCACGCGGAGGGAGTCAACGCAGCAGCGAGCGGGGCTTCGCAGCTATGGATCCCGAAAAGCAAAGAAGAATAGCGGCCATGGGCGGCCGCGCATCTCATCAAAACGATGATGAGCGTGGAGGCCGCGGTGGTTCGGGTCGTGGAGGCTCGTCTTCTTCCAGAAACGGCTCCTCATCGTCAAGGGGTGGATCCTCGTCCTCAGGTCGTGGCAGCTCATCTTCGCGGGGCGGATCATCGTCAGGTCGTAGCAGCTCATCGTCTGCAAGAGGCGGATC
>JAEZDA010000021.1 GCA_023433345.1 Bacteroidota bacterium
TAAATATACTGTCCCCCGCTACGGAAGCAGACTCCAGGACAATGCCAAACGCCGACTGGTCAGGGCTGTCCATCGTGGCTAGTATCGTTCCGCTCCCCGCATTTTTAATATTGAACACAAGCCGCAGGTTGGCCATTTCGATTTTCCCGTGCCATGCTCCCTCCCAATCATCCTGCCCGAAAACGTTGAAACAGGCAAAACTTAACAGCGTTGCGATCAATGAGATTTTTTTCATTCCGCAAATATACTGCTGCTGTTAGAATCCCCGGAGGCGCTCAATTTTCCTATTTTTGCGAAAACAATTAGTATGAAAAAAGGACCTGTATCAGAATATATTCAATACCACTATCGTCATTTTAATGCTGCTGCATTAATGGACGCGGCAAAGGGATACGAAAAGCATTTGAATGAGGGAGGAAAAATGATGATAACACTTGCCGGGGCAATGAGCACTGCCGAGCTCGGGCTAAGCCTTGCAGAAATGATAAGGCAGGATAAGGTTGCCATCATCAGTTGCACCGGTGCAAACCTTGAGGAGGATATCATGAACCTTGTAGCTCATAGCCATTATAAACGTGTGCCTAATTACCGTGATCTTGGTCCGCAGGAAGAATGGGAGCTTTTGGAGAATCATTACAATCGTGTAACGGATACATGTATCCCTGAAGAGGAGGCTTTCAGGCGTTTACAAAAGCATATATATAAAGTTTGGAAGGATGCAGATGATAAGGGCGAGCGTTATTTTCCTCATGAGTACATGTATAAGATGTTGTTGAGCGGCGTGTTAGAGCAGTATTACGAAATTGAACCGAAGAATAGCTGGATGCTGGCGGCCGCGGAAAAAAATATTCCGATCGTGGTGCCCGGTTGGGAAGACAGCACAATGGGAAATATTTTCGCATCTTATGTTATTAAAAATGAAATGAAGGCCAGTACCATGAAGAGCGGCATTGAATACATGGTATGGCTGGCTGATTGGTATCGCAACAATTCAGGAGGAAAGGGCGTTGGATTTTTCCAGATCGGAGGTGGAATTGCAGGAGATTTTCCGATTTGCGTAGTGCCGATGATGTACCAGGATCTTGAGTGGGAAGGTGTTCCATTCTGGAGTTATTTCTGCCAGATATCAGACTCAACAACTTCTTACGGTTCTTATTCCGGGGCGGTTCCCAACGAGAAGATAACCTGGGGGAAACTCGATATTAACACCCCAAAGTTTATTGTTGAAAGTGATGCAACGATTGTTGCGCCCCTCATATTCGCCTGGGTGTTGGGATGGTGATCTTTTAATTTATAAAGTACAAAAAAGCCGGACTTAACAAGGCCGGCTTTTTTGTTTATCTCTTAACGTTAGGAATGGGAAGGTCTCTCACCAGCATTTCTTCACGGTTTGCCATGTTCCAGGCCGTATGAAAGATCATTTGTGCTCTTTTTTCATAAAGCTTCCAGTTTATTTTGTCTACTGTGTCGGTGGGTTTGTGATAGTCAGACTTCAGCATGCCATCATAAAAGAATAATACCGGCACACCCTTTCGTGCAAAATGATAATGATCGCTTCTGAAGTAAATTCTGTTGGGATCTTTAGGGTCATCGAATTTATAATCAAAAACAAGTTGTGTATACTGGTTGTTCATTGTTTCGCTTATTCGCGGAAGGTCTGTGCTTATCTTGTCGTGACCAACTACATAAACATAGTTATTGCTATCGGCTGAAGTGCGCTCTGTATCTATTCTTCCGATCATATCGATATTAAGGTCAACTGAGGTTTTCTCTAAAGGGAAAACGGGATTTTCGCTGTAATACTCGCTTCCCCAAAGCCCTTTTTCTTCACCGCTGAATGCCATAACAACCACAGTGCGACGGGGGCCGCGTCCTTCTTCCCTGGCTTTTGCAAAGGCAGCACCAAGGTGCATAATAGCAACTGTGCCACTTCCATCGTCATCGGCTCCATAATAAATATTTCCATTCCTTATGCCGAGGTGATCGTAATGAGCGGTGATAAAAACGTATTCATCTTTCTTGTCGCTGCCTTCAATTATGCCAAGCACATTGGAAGACTGAACTGTTTCTCTTTTTTCAGAATATTCAAATTCAATTTTCAGTTTTTTCGAAGAATACTTTGCTTTAAACGGAGCGAGATCTTTTGCATTTTGGAGAATTGAATTATCGGACATCAGATCTTTCGCAAGGTTGTGGCTGATCAGGGCATAATTAACGCGTTTGTTCTTTTTTTCGCGGTGGAAAGTAAGGGCGGTTTTTAAAGTTGATTCGGCATACCTCTGCGTGAATTCGGAAACTGTAGGCGAAACCACCAAGGCACCCGCAGCTCCTTTTGCGTAGGCAAGCTCAAGTTTCTTTTCCAGCCCGGGATATGTCCATTCGCCAGACTTGTCCGTTCCTGTTACAAGGAAGATCCCGTTCTTCTTGGGTTCGCCCAAAAATATCAATACCGTTTTCCCTTTTACATCAATGTTTGCATAGTCGTTATAGTTTTCTGATTCTATGCCATAGCCTGCAAAAACCAACACCTCCGATTCAAATTTTCCGTTATCATTACCGGCGGCAAGTATCAGAAATTCGGTTTGGTAAGCAAGATCTTTTTTATTTTGCCGGAGCACCATTTTTGTTGCGCTGTCTTTTACAAGGGGGAAAAACTGGCGATAAGAATTATGGGGTTGGGTTTTTTTTATTCCTGCTGAATCAAAAAACTTTTCAATATAGGCTGCAGCTCTTCGTTCTCCTGCAGTTCCGGTTTCTCTGCCCTCCATTTCTGCTCCGGCAATAACGGTTAGGTGTGTACGAAGTGAAGCTTCGTTGATAATACCTGAGTATTTAAGGGATTCATCCTGTGCAGCCACGGTGCAGCAGGTTAAAAGAAAGCCGAACAGAAGCTGAAGTTTCTTCATGTTGAAATTGTTATGGTGTAGGTGAAAGATAGCGTGTAAAACGCCCCGGAGAAATCAATAATTGATCAGCGGCGAAAGAGTATTACAAGGAATGATTAATTAACACGGTATTTTTTCCACCCGTGTAAGATGCCTGCCTGCTTCAAATTCTGTGTTCATGAATATATCCAGCATCTTTTCTGCATCTCCATCCCTTACAAAGCGAGCCGGAATACAGAGTATATTGGCATCATTATGTTTTCGTGCGAGTTCTGCAAGTTCTTCGCCCCAGCAAATGGCGGCGCGGATGCCTGCGTGTTTGTTGGCGGCTATTGCAACTCCATTAGCACTGCCACATAATAAAATTCCGAAAGAAGCTTCACCATTTTCTACTGCGGTTGCCACAGGATGAGCGAAATCCGGGTAATCAACTGAGTCCTTATTATATGTTCCAAAATCTTTAAATTCCATGTTTTCACCTTCGAGAAATGAGATCAGGTCTTCCTTGCAATCAAATCCCGCATGATCACTGCCTATGGCTATCGGGAGGCTTTTGTTGAATACGTACATGGCGTTTGATTTTGAAGGATAAAGTTAACGAAATTAGAGCAGCTGTTTATCTCAGCAGGGAATGGTCAACTCCATTCTATTTCGGCTTTTTTCTGCTGCTTTTCAATGCGCGATGCAATTACGATACTTAGCTCGAGTAAAAGCAGCAATGGAACGGCAACTATCGCCTGGCTCGTCCAGTCAGGAGAGGGCGTGATCACTGCAGAAAGAATTAAGATTATTACGAAACTGTAACGGCGTGTGCTTTTCAAAAACGTTCCTGTAAGAATTCCGATTTTGGCCAATACATAGCTTAGCACAGGCATCTCGAAAGCGATTCCACAGCCAAGAATGATATTATTTATTGATGAGATGTAGTCGTCCAGAGTTGGGATATATTGATATGCTCCTGTAGTTCCCAGAGAAAAGTTTGCAAGAAAATTAAAAGTGAATGGAGCAAGCAGGAAATATCCAAATGCAGCACCGGAAAAAAAGCAGAGACTCACCCAAAGGATGCTCCCGCGCGAATTTTTTATCTCCCTTGGAGAAAGAGCAGGTTTAATGAACTTCCAAAGCTCCCAAAACAAATATGGGAAGGCGACTATCAATCCGCCGATCATGGCAATTGAAATAGCAGACATGAAGGGTCCGCTTACCGTATTCCCTAAAAGTTTGATATCAATAGGAGGCATGCACAGCGACTCGCCGAGGCCGGCCCAATGGCTGAAATCGCATAAAACACGGTATGTAATAAAATTTGACCTGGCGGGAGCGTACACTATATTATCAAACACAAAATCAACGTTAATGAACACTGCCACAGTTGCGATGAGCCAAACGATCACCGCCCTCATGAGGTGCCATCGCAAAGCCTCAAGATGATCGGTGAAACTCATCTCATTGTCATCCCTGGCTGCCTTGCTCCTGAAACTCTTAAAAAATGTCTTCCTTGCCGAAGAAGTTGATTCCACTGTGCGAAATTAGGATGGCAAAGATACGGTTTGAGGTTCTCAGATGAGATGCGCCAGGAAGGATGGGTCAGTTTAAGTACAATGCTTTATTTCAAATTGGGTCGGCGGTGTCTTTAAAGCCGAAACCATCCACTCAACTTACATTTTTGAATGGGCGTTTGGCATTGTATTTGAATCATTTACTATGAACTACATAAATAGTCAATTTTCTCATAAGCAGTTAGTTTTGGTAAACGGCCCCTGTTTCTACAGGGGCTTTCTTTTCGATGGTTAACTTGAGCCGGGTAGAGCTGCTGAGTAGTTAAAGCAAAAGAATTTGATACCGTTGTGGAATTATTTTGCCAAAATGGGAATTTTCGGATTGCGAAAATAAATTCAGCTTACCGATTTTGAGGTAGTGCGTGCGCTAAAAGAAACAGGGCACACTACTGCTGACTGGTCATCTTCTCTGCGTTTTCTGCAAATTGTAATGAATCTATAAACTCCTGTAACTCGCCATTTAGTACATCATCAAGATTATAAACGGTCATGCCTATACGATGGTCTGTAACGCGGCCCTGCGGAAAGTTGTAGGTGCGTATTTTGGCGCTACGGTCGCCTGTGCTCACCAGGCTTTTCCTCATGTGAGAAATTGCTTCTTCCTGTTTGCGAACTTCCTCATCATATAATTTTGTACGCAGCATGTTCATTGCTTTTTCACGATTTGCAAGCTGCGTTCTTTCCGTTTGGCAAACCACAACAATACCTGTTGGTTTGTGGGTGAGGAAAACTTTGGTTTCAACCTTATTTACATTTTGCCCGCCTGCGCCGCCACTCCGCGCAGTTTCCATTTTCACATCACTTTCCTTCAGGTCAACATCCACCTCTTCCGCTTCGGGCATAACGGCCACCGTAACTGCACTGGTATGCACGCGTCCGCTGGCTTCTGTATCGGGCACGCGCTGCACGCGATGAACCCCGCTTTCAAATTTTAAAGTTCCGTAAACATCATCACCGACAACTTCAACCTGTACTTCCTTAAAACCGCCCACGGTTCCTTCACTTTCACTCAGAAGAGCGGTCTTCCAGCCTTTTCGCTCACAATATTTCATGTACATCCGGAGAAGGTCTCCTGCAAAAAGAGATGCCTCATCTCCACCCGTCCCCGCACGGATTTCAAGTATCGCATTTTTTTCATCATAAGGATCTTTCGGGATGAGCATGTTGCGGAGATTTTTTTCCATTGCTTCTTTTCTCTCTTCCAATGCAGGCAGTTCCTGTTTTGCCAGAGAGCGCATTTCCTCATCATCACCATTCAATACCTCGCGGTTGAAATCAAGGTCTTCCAGCAGTTTCACATAAGCATCCCGTGCAACAACAATTTTTTCAAGGCTTCTATATTCTTTACTCATCGCCCCGAATTTCCTGTTGTCGGCAACTATTTCCGGGTTCGAAAGAGCGATACCAAGATCAGTGAACTTTGCTTTGATCGCATCCAGTTTATCTAACATAATGTACTTTTATTGTTGCCAGCACGGTTTTTTCGCCGCGCAAAATTACGCGATAACAGTCATCAATTTGTACAGAAAATTTAAGGCCGACCGAATATTCACCGGTTTGGAAATGCTTGATAATGCCACACTAGTTACGGATGATGCCGGAAAGGTGATCGAAGTACTTCCTTATGAGGAACATGATGCGCAATATTATACCGGGATCCTTTGCCCGGGGCTTATCAATGCACATTGTCACCTTGAGCTGAGTCATTTAAAGGGACAAATACCCCGGCATACCGGCCTTATAAACTTTGTGCAACAGGTTCTAACGCTACGCGGAGGGAATGAGGAACGTCGTGATGTATCAATGACGAATGCTCATAAGGAGATGATCGGAAACGGGATCGTGGCCGTGGGGGATATTTGTAATACAGCAGATACGGTGAATGTGAAGCGTAACAGTACAATGCAGTGGAGGAATTTTGTAGAGGTGAGCGGTTTTGTTGAAGCTGCTTCACGGAAACGGCTAGACGAAGCGCTCGGAATACGCTCCAAATTTGATGAGGCCTTTATCGTGCCTCACTCTTCGTATTCTGTGTCAAAGAAATTATTGGCACTTATTGCAGATCTTAATGAGAAATTCGTATCCATCCATAATCAGGAAAGTGCAGAAGAAGATTTGCTTCATAAAAACGGATCGGGAGATTTCCGGGAACTCTATAAAAATCTGGGAATTGATATTTCATCCTTTACGCCCGCAAATATTTCATCATTTAAATTCTGGGCAGGTTTTTTCTCGCGTCAACAAAACATTATATCGGTGCATAACACATTTATAGAACCAGGTGATATTGAGCTGGCGAAAAATTCCGGAAAGAGCATCTGGTTTTGTTTATGCCCTAATGCAAACCTGTACATTGAAAATACGATTCCGCCGGTACAAATGTTAAGAGATAAGGGCTGCCCTATCGTGTTGGGAACGGACAGTTATGCAAGTAACGATGCGTTGAATATTGTAAATGAAATGAAAACTTTGCAAGAAAGAATTCCAGGGGTACCACTTAAGGAAATGCTGGGCTGGGCCACTGTAAATGGCGCGGCAGCATTAAGTTTCGAAGGTCTGGGAAAATTTGAGGCAGGATGTACACCAGGAATAATTGCAATTGATGCAGGCGAAAATGATCTGCTAACGGGAACGGTTAAACGAATTTTATAGGATCTGCCTTAAAACAGGTAGGGTGCGCATTTCTCCAAAATCCTGAATGTGAAGTTTGTAATAAGTAACATAGCCATCCAGCATTGCATTTCGAAGGGTGCTGTTCAAGTGCAATTGTTCAAGTTCATGAGGCTGCATAACCTTTAAAAGCTCAGCGGTATAGCTTGCCGCGTTTCCGCCTAGAAAATATTTATGAGAAGGTTCATCGGGCACAAAACTTCCCTCCTGCAGATCGAAAAAATTATTTAGCTGATTATTACGGTGGAAGGCGAACCCAAAAAAGTAAGGCAGGTTTACAGAAAAATAAAGCGGGAAGTTCGCGGCAACCTTCGGTGAAGAACTTTCAAGTTGTTCAAGTGAGTGAGAGACGAAATCGAAGAGTTCGGTATTTTCCTCCGGTTGTTTCAAAGACCGCTGAAGCAATTCGATCATAAAAAGCGCCACACTGTTTTTGATCACATCACTGAAAATATTATTTGCCAGCAGGTGCCAGCCCGCTTCCTTTATCCGCTGCATGTTCTTTAACTCATTGTGATAAACTTCCAGATTTAGTAATGCAGCCGGTTGATATAATGTGGCCTTACTACCGGCTTTCCCACCAGTTCTTACTCCATTCACCATGTATGTTTGCAGTCCGAATTTTTCAGTGAATAGCGCAACCACGAGGCTGGTTTCACCATACTTAACTGTTCGTAAAACTATTCCCCGGGTGCTGTGAACCATGATGCAAATGAACGGAAAAAATGGGTGTGGCAAGGAAGGTTCAGGCTGCAGGCGGCATGGCCCAGGCGATTGAAGTAAAAGTAAAGTTCAGGAGCCGCTTAATTTTTAAAGATTGAAGACCAACCGGTGATGGACCATGAACAACTTATGGCATTATACCTGAACGCAGCCCGTCGGCTTTCCATGTAACAACGGCGCCGTCCTTATTGTCTTCCGTACCAATGTATCCCACGCGAATTTTAGAACTATTGAATACTGCTATGCGGCCTCCCGCAGAAGGAGATGAGATATTCACCTCTTCGATGCCGTCATTGGACAGGCTGATCAGTCCTCCACCGGAGGAAGATTGCGTACAATTGAAAATGTTTTTGCCGGCGCGGTCATTTATTCTGAGATAACCTGCCTCTGCTACATTTATCCCTGATTCAAAAATTGGTGTCATGCGCGAATTGTACAGGGCCATGTATCCTCCGCCACCCTTGGTACTTCCAAGTTTATAGATCACTTCTCCGTCAGAATCGAAGGTGAAAAGGTTGCCAACACCTTCCGAGGATGCGGAAAGGGAGATCGATTTTTTCCCTGATGCAGAAAGCGCATTTATTTCCGGCAGACCCTTGTTTTGTTTTAGTTCTATGATTGTGCGACCATGGTCGTCAACAATATTTAATGCTTTTACGGATAGAATTTCCTGCAATGGGGAATCGTTTTTAAAAGAAAGCAAGACGAGTAAAATTATTATTGAGGCAAAAGAAATAAGCAGTGTTTGGCAACGATGCAGTTTTTTCTCCAGGATGATGAGCCTGGTCTCAGTTTGCTGGTTCATGGTTAAAATTATTGATGATTAACAGAAAACATATTTGCCGAAAATATAATGCCAACTGTTAATTGCATTAAGGCAGTACTGAAACTTTCTCCTGTGAGCGGATCTGGGGCAAACTTCAGGAATGGCAGGCAATAAGAAACCGGGCATTAAAAACACTCCTCCTGTTATCTTTGCATCCAAATTTTAATGAATGTGGAAGCGATTGGGTAAAATGGTGATCCGGCACCGCGCACTAATGTTGGTTCTCTTGCTGGTGTCGACTGCGGTGATGGGTTATTTTGCTTCCAGGGTCAAGCTCAGCTATGAGTTTGCCAAGGCTATCCCCACTGATAATCCTCACTACAAAAACTACCAGGCATTTAAAACGCAATTTGGCGACGACGGCAATATGCTCGTTATCGGCGTTCAGGATGCAGACTTCTTCCAGCTCGGGCATTTTTCTCACTACCGGCAAATGGAATCGGAGATCAAAATGATACCGGGGGTTGAAGGGATCATAAGTATTCCATCGGCAATTTCATTAAGGAAGGATAGTGTTACGGAGAGGTTGCAGA
>JAEZDA010000017.1 GCA_023433345.1 Bacteroidota bacterium
GGTGTAAGAGCGTCCACAATTGAGAATTTCCTTTCAGTATTATGTGCGCACCACGTCCACCATCGCCTCCGTCCGGGCCCCCTTTGGCAGTTAATTTGTTGCGTAGAAAATGCTTACTGCCGGCGCCGCCGTGACCACTCCTGCAAAAAACCTTTATCTGGTCAACAAAATTTGATTTCTCCATTTAAACAAAGGTCAGAAAAAATTATCCATTAAATTTATTAACATGAGTTCCTTCATTAAACCGCTGATGCCTTTTTTTCTTTTTATCATTTCAGGTTGCGGTAACTCAAAAGTTGGCAATGATGGCCATACTAAAAGTCAATTGGATACTTCGCAATCAATCCCCTTGCCAGATAGCATTAAGATCGGCAACAACTCAGAAATTGACACAATTGCTGCCGGTGAGTTTAATAAGAATGGTCTAACAGGTAACCTCGAAAAAATTCCAGTTTGCCTGCAGGAGATGATAGCAAAGTTTTCAAAGGAACCGGTTACTAATCCTCCTCGTAAAGTTTTTCGGTATGAATACAATGGTCGGACGGTTTTTTATGTTCCTGCCCTTTGCTGCGATTTTTATTCCGATCTCTATGACAGGGATTGCAGGCTGATAGGTCATCCTGACGGAGGTTTTACAGGCAGAGGTGATGGAAGCTTTCCTGATTTCAACAAAATGAAAAAAGATGAGAAGCTGATCTGGGAGGATAAACGTTAATTCATATACGCAAGGTTCAATAGGAGCCTTCGTTCCAGGGCTTATAACTGGTATCGCCAGGTTTATAAAAATCAGGCACTTCTTTTAAAGGCTCTGCACTCTTAAAAAATTGTTTCATTTCTCCGGGAAGATGTTGATATAATTCCGTGCCTTCAAACTTCCAACGTATCATCTCATCAGGAACGTCCTTAATTTTTTTCGCAGGATTCCCCACTATTAAACTGCGGTTGCCGAAGATCTCTCCCTGTTTTATGAATGATAAGGCGCCAACTATACATTCATCACCAAGAACCACATCGTCCATTATCACCGCGTTCATGCCGATAAGACAATTGCGGCCAACCTGGGCGCCGTGAATAATTGCACCGTGCCCGATGTGAGCGTTTTGTTTCAGAACAACAGTAGTGCCGGGAAACATATGGATCGTGCAGTTCTCCTGAACGTTGCATCCGTCTTCAATAATTATCTGTCCCCAATCTCCCCTGATGGCTGCTCCCGGGCCTACATATACTTTTTTGCCGATAATTACATTACCAGTTACCGCCGCCTGTGGATGAACAAATGATGAATCATCTATTACAGGAATAAATTCTTTGAATTGATAGATCATTGAAAGATTGATTATTTCACCAACGGTTTCCCGGTGCGGAAACAGGTTCCTTTGAACAGCGCAACGAGGTGTTGATGTTGATTATATACATGGATATGGTACAGTCCCGTCGTTTTTCCATTGTGTATTTCAGTTGCTTCCCCTGTAAGAGTATCGCCAACATGCACAGGCCTGGTAAAGTTGATAGAAGTATCCAGAGCAACTGAGAGGTTGTTCCTGTTATTGCATGCAAAAGCAAATGCACTGTCAGAAAACGAAAATGCAATTCCACCGTGCACAATTCCGAAGCCATTGATCATTTCAGGCCGAACTGTCATTTCTATCTTACTGTAGCCATCTCTTATTTCCAGCACTTTTATGCCAAGCCACTGGCTGAACAGGTCATGCTTCATCATATGATCAACTACCTGCGATGATGGTATGTTTTCCAAAATTGATTTTTTAATTTCCTTTAAAAAACGGATCTCTTTTTTCTATAAAAGCGTTTACGCCTTCGCGGTAGTCATTGGATGCGCCGGCGATCATTTGATATTCATCCTCAAGTTTTAATTGGTCTTCGAGTGTGTTATCAAGGGAAGCATTCATGGCTTTTTTTGTGAGTGCAAGCCCAAGAGTAGGCATAGAAGCTATTTTTTGTGCAAGCCCTTCAGCAGATGACTGGAAGTTTTCATCTTCAAATACTTTGTAAATCATTCCCATTGCTTCTGCTTCCGCCGCGGAAATTTTATCGCCAAGCATCGCTATTGCCATTGCTTTTTGAAACCCTATAAGTCGTGGAAGAAAAAAGGTTCCGCCGCTATCCGGTACCAATCCTATTTTTGAAAAGGCCTGGATGAATGATGCCGAGGAAGAAGCGACAACAATATCGCAGCACAATGCGATGTTTGCACCCGCTCCGGCTGAAACGCCATTTACCGCGGCAACAACTGGGATAGCGAGATTTCTGATCCTCAGAATGATCGGGTTATAATGTTCACCGAGGATCTTGGAGAATGCAATAGGGTTATCACCGGATACCTCTCCAAGGTCTTGCCCGGCGGAGAAGGCTTTTCCGACACCCGTAAGCATTACACACCGGATATTTTTATCATTAGAGATCTCGTCAAGGTATTGTTGAAGTAACAAAGACATTTCCCTGTTGAAAGAGTTAAACTTCTCCGGTCGGTTAAGCCTGAGTATGGCAAGCCCTCCTTTAGCTTCTTTAAGGATTGTGTTCATAAACTAAAGTTAGGAATTAAGATCTCTGTCAGTGACATTTAAAATAGTCGAAAGGCTCGAGGCATTCTTTGCATTGATGTAAGGCCTTACATGCAGTTGATCCGAACCGGCTCAATAAAATCGTATTGGTTGAATGACAATGAGGGCACTCTTTAGGAAGGTCTGCTCCGCCCGATGAAGGATTTGGCGCTGCGATGCCATATTCTTCCAATTTTTTCTTCCCGTTTTCGGTCATCCATTCTGTTGTCCATGCCGGAGAAAGAACTGTTTTAACGGAAAAGTCGCTGATGTTATGAGAAAGCAGGCTGAGCCTGATCTGTGCGGCTATCATATCCATAGCCGGGCATCCGGAATATGTGGGAGTGATCTCTATGGTTACATAACCATCATCAACTTTGATGTTTCTCACAATGCCAAGATCTGTTATACTCAACACCGGAATTTCCGGATCGGGGATCTGATCCAGAATTTTCATGATCGTTTCGGAGCTGTATTTATATGGGATCTTCTGATCTACCATTCAGCATTCAGATAGGTTCTTTGCAAGTATTGCATTTCAGCAAGCATGTAGCCGAGGTGTTCAGTATGAACGCCGGATTTACCTCCTGTTTGTACGAATGTTTCAGCTGAAGGCATTTCCAACGTTGCTTTTTCAAAAACCTCTTCCACACTTTCTTTCCATCTTGAATAGAGGGACGGTATATCCACACCTGATACTTCATATTTTTCAAACGGTGCAGGCTGAAAAAGTTCACCTGTATACATCCACAATTTCCCGATGGCATTCTTCATTCTATCGTTACTCTCTTCCGTACCGTCGCCAAGCCTGATCACCCACTCGCTGCTCCATCTTACATGATAGATAATTTCTTTTAGAGATTTTTCAGCAACTGCCGCGAGCTGCACGTCTGCAGAGTTTTGAAGTTCTTCAGAAAGTATCTTTTGAAATGAACTATATAAAAACTGCCTAAGAACTGTTACAGCCCAGTCGCCTTTCGGGAGTTCAAGAAGAAGAAGGTTTAAAAATTCCCTTTCGGTTCTTAAATAAGCAAGGGAATCTTCAGTTGCATTAATTGACGGGTCTGCCGCGTTTATTTTTTCGGCAGCATATTGATAAAGGAGCCTTGCCTGGCCAATAAGATCAAGTGTAATATTTGTGATGGCAATATCCTGTTCGAGAACAGGCCCGTGCCCGCACCACTCACCGTTACGTTGGGTAAGTATGAGGTTGTTATCTGCAAGATGAAGCAGGTATTGAATAAACAGGTCGTTCTTAATAATATTGTTTGCGCTCATTATTCTTTTAAAAAAATTATTACATGTGTTTCACTTCCTCGGGAAGATCATAAAATGTGGGATGCCGGTAAATTTTATCACCCGCCGGTTCAAACAGGCTTTCACTTTCTGAGGGATCTGAGGCATGAATGTTTTTACTTTCCACAACCCATATGCTTACTCCTTCCTGCCTGCGGGTATAAACGTCACGTGCATTTTCAATTGCCATGGTGGCGTCTGCCGCGTGAAGGCTGCCGGCGTGTTTATGATCGAGTCCCTGTTTGCTGCGGATAAAAACTTCCCAGAGGGTCCAGGTACTTTTGTCTCCTTCCAAACCGTTGTTTGATGCGGCATTTGCGTTACCTGCACCACCTGCATCCTCCGGGATATCTCCGTAAAAAAATTTCTTTACCTGTATATGCATTTTGTAAAATTTAGATATTCATCAGGCCGCCGCCTGGTTAATTTTCTTTTTCCGGGCATGAGCAATCGCAGCTTCCCGCACCCATCTACCTTCCTCGTGTGCGTCTACGCGTGCCCGTAAGCGCTCCTTATTGCATGGTCCGTTACCTTTCACAACATTCCAAAACTCATCCCAGTTTATTTCACCGAAGTCGTAATGTTTACGGCTTTCATTCCATTTTAGGTCAGGGTCTGGCAATGTCATTCCCAGCAGCTTTACCTGTTCCGCGATCATATCCACAAAGTTTTGTCGCAATTCATCATTGGTTTTTCTTTTTATCTTCCATTTCATGCTTTGGTCGCTGTTAGTACTTTCACTGTCTTTCGGGCCAAACATCATAAGGCTCGGCCACCACCAACGGTTTATTGCATCCTGGCACATTGCTTTTTGTTCCTCTGTTCCTTTGCTGAGTACGAGGAGAGACTCAAACCCCTGGCGCTGATGAAAGCTTTCTTCTTTGCAAATTCTCACCATTGCCCTGGCGTAAGGTCCATAAGAGGTTCTGCACAACATTACCTGGTTCAGAATCGCTGCGCCATCCACCAGCCATCCTATCGCTCCCATATCGGCCCACGTTAAAGTAGGATAGTTAAAAATGGAAGAGTATTTCGCTTTACCTGAATGAAGGTCATCGATCATCTGGTCGCGGCTGGTGCCAAGCGTTTCCGCAGCGGAGTAGAGGTAGAGCCCGTGACCGGCCTCGTCCTGCACCTTGGCAATAAGTATCGCCTTTCTTTTCAGGGAAGGCGCACGGGAGATCCAGTTGCCTTCCGGCAACATGCCCACTATTTCGCTGTGCGCATGCTGACTGATCTGCCGGGTATTTGTTTTGCGGTAAGCTTCAGGCATCCAGTCACGCGGCTCGATCTTTATTTCAGCATCAATTTTATCCTGGAACAATTTCTCAAGTTCTAATATAGACATAGCATCAATTTAGCGTTGTAAATATACAAAAAACTAACGGTTGTTAGTTTAACGTGCATCAAAATCAATCAGAACCTTTTCGGAGCGTGGATGAGATTGGCATGTAAGCACATAACCAGCCTCAACCTCATCTTCCTCCAGGGCATAGTTAACGTCCATATCAACCTTGCCTTCAATCACTTTAGCGCGGCAACTGCAGCATACACCTCCTTTACACGCATAAGGAAGATCGGCCCCCTGTTGCAGAGCCGCATCGAGAATGCTTTCACCGTTTTGAGCGAGGGCGAAATCAAAAGTTCTCCCGTCTAATTTTATCAAAATCTTACTCACCTTTCCGTCAGTTTTTGCATCCTGTACAGTTCCGGGCTTTTGTTTTTTAATTTCTCCCGGCACAGTAAAGAGTTCAAAATGGATTTTAGACTTCGGAATACCGAGTTGCTGGAGATAGGCGGAGCTTCCAAAGATCAAAGCTTCCGGCCCACAGATATAGATGTTATCCATCTTTTTATAATCGATCAAAGTGCCCAGTGATGCCAGCTTTTGTTCGTCAATCCTTCCATGATGAATAGGGGCATCGGTAATTTCGCGGCTAAGAATATTTATGAGGTTGAACCTGTCCAGGTATTTATTTTTCAGGCCTTCAAGCTCTTCAAAAAAGATGATCGAGTTGCGATTGCGATTTCCATAGATCAGTGTGAATGTGCTGCCGGGTACAACAGCCAGGGTATGTTTAATAATTGAGATCACCGGCGTTATCCCGCTTCCGGCGGCAATTGCAAGATTGTGTGTGGCATTTTCTGTTATGCGCGCGAAAAAATTTCCGGTAGGTGGCATCACGTCGAGCTCATCCCCGGCCTTCAACCCGGTATTTGCATAATTTGAGAAGATACCTCCTTCCATTGCTTTCACTGCCACCTTAAGTTCTTTCTCATGAGGTGCTGCACAAATAGAATACGATCTTCGTAATTCCTCTCCGTTTAACACCTGCCGTATTGTAATGTTCTGCCCTTCACGAAAGGCGAAGTATTCACCAAGCTCAGCGGGAACTTCAAAATTTATCGACACACAATCCGGCGTCTCTTTTTTTATTTGCCTGATCTTTAATTTATGAAAGTGTACTGCCATCTTATTTGATTAATCCGTTTAACAACATTTTTGTCATATCGTCTTCAAGATCCTTTTCAGAAATACTTTTTTTGTTCCTGTGCCATGCTTCAAGCCCCCGCACGGTTGAGAGGATTGTAAGCACTGCCACATCTGAATTTACTTTTGAAAATTCCCCTCGTTTGATGCCTGATTCAACGATGGCCACCATCTTTTTTTCATAATTCTTTCTTTCCTGTAAAAAGCTTTTGAAGGCGGGAGCAGGAAGATGTTTCCATTCATGGCTGGCAACATATTGCTCGTCGAAGTGAGAGATCATTATCCGGATATGATAACGAATAAGGCTTTCAAGCTTCATCGAAGATGATTTATTGCCCGAACTCACCTCTGCAATGTTCGCGATGTAACCTGAGGCAACCCCCGCGCAAATCAGCTCCAGGATCTCTGCCTTTGATGCGAAATGGTTGTACAGGCTCGGCGCTTCTATGTTCAGCGATTCTGCCAACTCCCGCATGCTTGAATTAGGATAACCTTTCTTACGAAACAGGCTGGCCGCTTTCCTTGCTATTATTTCCTTCCTGCCTTTCTTGTCGATTGCTTTGATCTTTGCCATCTTGCAAATGCAAAACTAACGCATATTAGTTTTTTTATCATAAATTAAACCTCGGCGGAATTACCTAATTTTGGCCGTCAATTTTTTAATATGCAATTGTCTCCTGTAGATACTTTTGAAACACTGTCCCCTGCTAAATTCAGGTCTGATTACTACAGCACCATGAAACCGGTTGTTATAAAAGGTTTGGCCAAACAATGGCCTGCCTATACCAAATGGAACTGGGACTATTTCATTGATGCAGTCGGGGAGAAGGAGGTTGGCGTTTACAACAATGTGAAAAGCGACTCTTACACGCCGATAAATACCGCCGATGCATACATGAAATTTGGCGACTACCTGAGAAAAGTGAAAGCCGGTCCGCTTGATCTTCGAATCTTCCTGTTCAATATCTTTCAGCATGCGCCACAGTTAACAGCCGATTTCACCTGGCCGGATGAGTTCATGAAAGGCTATGTAAAAAAGTACCCGATGCTTTTTGTAGGCGGACAGGGTTCGATCACTCATATGCATTTCGACATCGATCTTAGTCATATTCTGCATACGCAGTTCATTGGAAAGAAGAGGGTGTTACTATTCCCTTACGAAGAGCAGCATAAACTGTATCGTAAACCATGGGAGGTGTTAAGCCTTGCAAATTTTGCAGGTTACAACAATAGTTTTGATTACCAGAATTTCCCGGCAGTAAAGCTGGCAAAAGGGTATGAAGTGATACTGGAGCACGGGGATACGCTTTTTATGCCCGCCGGCTACTGGCATCATATGGAATATATAGAAGCTGGTTTTGCCATGAGCCTGAGGGCTCTCCAGGAGGGGATCTCCGGGAAACTTCACGGGGTGTGGAATCTTTTTGGAATGCGGGGATTAGACACGTTGATGAAAAAAACCGCGCCCCAGTGGTGGTTTGAGCGCAAAAGAAAGCAGGTTTACCGCGATGCGGAAAAGGAAATTTCCCGGATTTGAAAAAAATGTCAAAAAAATTATAAACTTTAAGGAAAAGTATTACTTTTACAGCCTGCTCTGATAGCCCTTCCAATATTATCTTATCAAAGGACCGGTCAAGATTTCACTATCCTGCGTCACCGCAATTCACATTTGTATTTTTTTGTTTTTTATTGAATTATAATAGCCTCAAAACTTTTTTTCTTGTGGTTTCAGAGGTAAGCAAGGCCGGTGATTTTTATCACTGGCCATCTTTTTTAGAGAATGTCTGCGCGGTTTAGAAAATTTACAACCGGTGTTAATGCGGTGAAGGATTTTATCAGCGGCTTTGAATCTTTTAACGCGATCAAATCCGCATCAGGTAAAGGTTTGGTGAATACGAAACTTTTCAGCATTAAGTATTTAATGGCAGGGTCTTTCACATCATAACCACGAGGCGGCCTTTTTAAACTGTCTTCCACCGAAATTCCTCCCGGAAAATATTTTTTAAAATTCTTATCG
This sequence comes from Bacteroidota bacterium, assembly GCA_023433345.1. Lineage (GTDB taxonomy): Bacteria > Bacteroidota > Bacteroidia > Chitinophagales > Chitinophagaceae > Ferruginibacter. Next base: position 8,366 of record JAEZDA010000017.1, read on the forward strand.
CCTGTGAGTTGTTCCCATTCGCGCAGGTTGTAATCGATTTCCTGCCTTACATTCCGGAGATGTACTGTTTCAGGGTGATACAATCCTCCTGCTATAAGGCTTTGCCCGGGTTCGATATGAATATAATAGCCTGCGGTGTTGGTTTTTTTCCCTCCCTTGTTCATGTAGGCGCCGATGTGCGTTTTATACGGGGTCTTGTCTTTTGAAAACCGTATGTCGCGGTACTGTCTGAAGATGCAGTCCTTCGCGTTTAATGATTTAATTGCCGGGTCTGCGGTACCAATTCCTTCTATGATTTGGCCCACAACGTTTATAAAGTCTTGCTTCAATGTTTCGAACTTTTCCCGGTTGGCCTCAAACCACTCGCGATTGTTATTTCGCTTAAGTGCGGCAAGAAAAGAAAGAAGGTCCTTAAACATCATTTTTCATTTCGGATTTCGTTGTCAACATGGCAAAGCACGCCAGGCCGTATGATAAAGCAATAAAAAAGGGGCCAAAATAGCCCCCATTCTTGATAACGTTTGCATGAATCATTTCACCCAGCTCCAGTTTTCTCCACTACGAATGCGGTAAAGAGTCATTTCACTCACCTGGTATTTGTCTGCCATTTGCTTATAGGTCAGCCTCCGTTTCGGATTGTTAATGGCATCCTTGATCGCCCTTACCTGTGCCGTGCTTAGTTTAAGACCCGCTGTTCTGCTTGCCTGTTTTTTCTTGTAGGCAATTTTTTCCGGGCTTTTTTGCTGGTGTTCGCTTATTTCTTCCTGGGTTGCCCAGCGAAGATTTTTTGCAGAATTATCCTGCTTCTTATGATTGATATGAAGCACATATTTGAACTTGGGCGATTTCTTTGGGCAAAATAATTTCGCTACCTCCCTGTGAATATAGATCGTGCCATTTCCATCTTCTACATGCAAATTCAAAGTGCGGTAACCCGAGGTGATAGAGCCGCTCAATAGCTTACCATCTTCCGTGATGTCTGTGGTGTAACTTGCTGCTCTTCCGGCATTGGAAACTGCATATTTTTTTCGAAGATTTTTATAACCCGCAAACTGCATTTGTTTCCAAATTTCTCCCGGTAGTTTTTTGATCATCATTTAGAGTTTTAGGCGTGAAACCAGTTGGTATAAATGTAACACAAATTGTAGAATAAATATAGCAATTCAATTTACTATGTAGGTAGTAATTTCAAAAATTCTTCTTCTGAAATTATTTGAATGGTCGGAAGCTTCTTTGCCTTTTCTAATTTACTTCCTGCGTTTTCGCCAACAACAAGGTAGTTAAGCTTTGCGCTCACGCTCCCGAGTATCTTTCCGCCCTGTTGTTCCACCATTTCTTCCGCATCATTCCTCTTAAGCTTTTCCATTGTGCCCGTAAACAGGAAGGTTTTACCGGAAAGTCCTCCGCCGGGTTGATCTCTCTTTTTATTGACCAACTGCACACCGTAACTTTCGAGCTTATGAAGTATGGCAAGGTTATCAGGGTTGTCGAAAAAGTGCCGTATGCTTCCTGCTACCTTCACACCAATGTCTTCCATTTGCTGAAGTTGCTCTTCATTTTTATCAGCAAGATCTAATAGATGGCGAACATTATGTGCAAGTGTTTTTGCTGTCGTTTCACCAACGTATCTGATCCCTAGTGCATAAATAATGCGGTGAAGGGGCTGAGTTTTACTGGCCTCTATTGCTGACTCTAATGTTTTCACAGATTTCTCTCCCATTCCTTCCAGCTTTCTAACCTGGTTGTAGTCCAGCGTATACACGCCCGGAATGTCCTTTAACAACCCGAGTTCAAAAAAGCGCCTGACGTTTGCCTCACCCAGGCTCCTGATGTCCATCGCATCCTTACTTACAAAATGTATAATGCCTTCAACCACCTGTGCAGGACAATTTATATTTATACAGCGCCAAACCGCTTCATCTTCGGGTTTGAAAAGTTCATCTTCACATACCGGGCAGTGAGACGGGAAATCTATTGTCTTTTCCTTCCCGGTTCTCAGGTCAGTAAGGCTCTTTACAATTTGTGGAATCACATCTCCGCTTCTTTCAATGAGAATTTCATCTCCTATCCGCAGGTCCTTCTCCCTGATATATTCTGCATTGTGAATTGAAATGCTTGATACGGTAACACCTCCAACTTGTGTAGGTTCAATTTTAGCAACCGGCGTAACTGCTCCCGTTCTTCCTACCTGGTAGCTTACAGAAAGGAGTTTGCTTGTGGCCTGCCTGGCTTTAAATTTAAACGCGATCGCCCAACGGGGATGGTGTGAGGTCATGCCCAACTTTTCCTGCAGAGCGATGTCGTTCACCTTTATCACCATGCCGTCAATTTCGTAAGGCAACTCATCTCTTTTTTCTTCAAAGCTTCGCCTATATTTCAACACTTCTTCTATACCTTTCACTACTTTCATCTCCTTCACAGGACTTCTAAAACCAAGGTCCCACAACATCTTCAGCGTGCCGGAATTAGTGTCAAGCGCAGTATGGTGGGTTGAAGATTTAGTTTGAATGAAACCTGCATGGTATACGAAAGCTTCAAGGTGGCGTCGGCCCACCTCGGAAGGATCTTTAATACGGAGGCTGCCGGCGGCTGCATTACGCGGATTGGCAAGCGGAGGAAGTCCTGCTTCTGTTTGCTGCGCATTAAATTGATTGAAATGTTTTTTGGTCATTAGAATTTCCCCGCGAATTTCAATTTGCTCAATGCCGTAGCTTTCAAGGTCAGCTTTCAAAGGAAGGGATTTAATTCGTTTAACGTTCACCGTTATATCGTCTCCTGTTTCCCCGTCGCCGCGGGTTGCAGCCCTTTCAAGAATATTATTATGGTAAACCAGCGAGATGGAGGCTCCGTCAAACTTTGGTTCAACGCAATACTCTATTTTATCAATACCGCTTCCTTCGCGTACCCGGCGATCCCAATCACGCATATCGTCTTCGCTGTAGGAATTTTGCAGAGAAAGCATTGGTACCAGGTGTTGCACTTTTTTGAAATCCTTGATCAAACCAGCTCCTACGCGTTGTGTCGGCGAATCAGGAGTGATCGAGGAAGGATTATCCCTTTCATAACTTTCCAACCAGGAAAAAAGCATGTCGTATTCCGAATCAGAGATCAGCGGATCGTTTTGTACGTAATACCTGTTTTCATGAAACCGAAGCACCTGCCTGAATGCTTCAATGTCTGATTCAATTTTACCGTTCACCTTTGCAGGAGGTGTTTGCAACCAGTCTTTCGTAGCAGCTTGCATTTTTTGATTAAGGGACCTTTCCATAGAGAGTCAAATTTAATGAGATCAGGGATGCAGTAAAGAGAATTATTGCCGCTAACCTGGTTGCCACTGAATTTATTTATGGCATTGTTATTTTTTTAAGGAACTGAAAGATTAAACTAACTGGCTCAAAGGCAAAGCTGAAAAGGTGGAGCAATAATCGCGTTAGGCATAACTTTGCCTCATGCAATCTTTCCGCGAGAATCTTAGGGAAAACTTCCTGAAAACTTATCAATCATTAAATGCTGCACAGCGCAAAGCTGTTGACGCCATCGAAGGGCCAGTTATGGTGATCGCGGGACCAGGTACAGGTAAAACACAGATCCTGGCAGCTCGCATCGGCAAAATACTGCTTGACACCGATGCAAGTCCATCGAATATTCTTTGCCTCACGTATACTGATGCAGGTGCAATTGCGATGAGAAGAAGATTGCAACAGTTCATAGGGTCTGATGCATACAAGGTGAACATTTTCACCTTTCATGCTTTTTGTAATGAAGTGATTCAGGATAACCTCCACCTTTTTGAGAAAACCTCTCTTGAGCCTGTATCAGATCTTGAAAGCATTCAACTTTTTAAAACACTCATAGATGGTTTTCCAAAAAATCATCCGCTGAAAAGATATCGTGGAGACGTGTATTATGAGATCAGAAACCTGCAGCAACTTTTTTCTACCATGAAGCGGGAGGGCTGGTCGCCAGCTTTCATAACGGAGCGCGTAAACGCATATGTTGCCAGCCTCCCCGAGCGCGAGGAATACATTTATAAAAGAGCCACAAAGACCAATAAGCCCGGTGATATCAAACAAAAGGAACTTGATGCTGAAACAGAGCGGGCGGAAAAATTAAAAGCTGCGGTTAATGAGTTTGAGAAGTTCCAGGAATTAATGCGATCAAAAAACCGTTATGATTTTGATGATATGATCAACTGGGTCATTCGCGTGTTTGAAGAAAACCCGGCAGTGCTGTCCAATTACCAGGAGAAATACCAATATGTGCTGGTGGATGAATTTCAGGATACAAGCGGTACGCAGAACAGGATAGTTGAACTGCTTATAAGTTACTGGGATCAGCCGAATGTATTTGTGGTTGGAGATGACGACCAAAGCATCTTTCGTTTCCAGGGCGCGAATGTAGAGAACATGCTGAACTTTCATAAGAGTTATGCAGATACATTGGAAACGATTGTACTTACTGACAATTACAGGAGCATTCAACCCATTCTGGATGTGTCTAAAACGCTTATAAGCCGCAATCGGGACAGGTTGATCAACACGATCGATGGCCTGAGTAAGGATCTTGTTGCCGCAAATACGGCTATCAACTATCTTAAAGATGACCCCGTGCTCAAGGCTTGCGCAACGCCTGCACATGAAATGGCGTTCATCACATTGGAAATTCAAAAGCTGTTGGCTGATGGGGTGCAACCCGGAAAAATTGCGGTGATATACAGGGAAAACAAATATGGTGAGGAACTCGCCGGTTACCTGCGGCTTAAGAAGATACCTTATTACACCAAAAGAAGCGTGAACCTTCTCGTTCAACCTTTCATAAAAAAGATCACAACCCTGCTCCGTTATTTGGACGCCGAACACGACGTGCCCTATGGCGGCGAAGAGATGTTGTTTGAAATAATGCATTTCGATTTTTACTCGATAAAGCCGATCGACACGGCCAAGCTCACCGTTGAATCGAATAATCTCAGGTACAATGGCCAGCAGGCTTCCATCCGGAAGTTGTTGACTGAGTTAGAAAACAAAATGCCTGCAGATTTATTTGATAAGCGTGCAGATGAAAGCCTGATCACCTTCAGTAAAATGATCGAATCGCTGATTGCTGACGTATCTAATTTAACGTTGCAACAGCTTTTTGAAATGATCATTCGCAAAGCTGGTGTGCTGCATTACATTATGCAGAACCCGGATAAAATAGCGCTTATGCAGATGCTTACTGCATTTTTTAACTTCATAAAAGAAGAAACGGCGCGTGATCCGCAACTTGATTTGAATGGACTTGTCGGAATACTTGACCTGATGGAAAAGGAAGGGATCTCTCTTCCTCTTGTTGAAGTTTGTGGAAATGATCTGTCGGTAAACCTGCTGACCGCTCATGGTAGCAAAGGTCTCGAATTCTCTTATGTTTTCTTTGCAGGGTTGAATGCGCATCTCTGGGAAAAGAAACGCAAGCCAGGTGGCGGGTACAAATTTCCCGATACCTTATTTAATGCGTCAAGCGAGGCAGAGGGTGAAGAAGAATTACGCCGGCTCTTTTATGTTGCCCTTACACGCGCGGAAAAAAAGCTCACCTTGTCTTTCACAAAGTATAGGAAGGATGGCAAAGAAGCTGAACCATCGCAATTCCTTGCCGAGTTGCAGGATGTACATGCTTTCGAAATTCAGAATGTTGAAATAGAAGCCGATGAAATGTTTGAATTTGATCAGTTACAGTTTAGCGCGCTTGCCCCGGAGATCGAAAAATCAGAAGAAGACTTCATTACGCTGCAACTTTCCAAATTTGTAATGAACGTTACCGCCTTGAATAACTATTTAGATTGTCCACTCGGTTTTTATTATAAAAATCTTGTGCGCATTCCTTCCGGGAAAAATGAGGCAGCTGAGTTTGGTAGCGCCGTTCACTATGCCGTTGAAAAACTTTTCATGCGAATGAAGGAAAATGGTGATCAGTTCCCTCCAAAGGAAGTTATGGTGGAAGATTTCAAATGGTATATGAACCGTCACCGCGAAAATTTCACCAAAGAAGCTTTCAACAGGAGAATGGAATACGGAGAGGAAACATTGAATAATTATTACGACACCTACATTCATCAGTGGAATAAAATTGTAGTTGTTGAAAGGAATATCCGGAATGTTGTAGTGCACGGCGTTCCATTGAAAGGAAAACTTGATAAGTTGGAATTTAATGGCAGGGAAGTAAATGTTGTGGACTATAAGTCAGGCAATGTGGACAATGCCAGGCCGAAACTTGATCCGCCAAATGATAAACAGCCGAATGGTGGCGATTACTGGCGGCAGGCTGTCTTCTACAAATTGCTGGTTGAAAATGCCGCGCAAAAGGAATGGACAGTGGTTAGCACTGAATTTGATTTTGTAGAGCCGGACAAAAACAAAAAGTATCAAAAAAAGAAGATCGTAATTTCTCCTGCCGACACGCAGACCGTTCTCAACCAGGTTACAGACACCTGGAAAAAGATACAAAACCGGGAATTTTATAAAGGTTGCGGAAAGGAGGAATGCCACTGGTGCAATTTCATAAAAGATAATAATCTTGCCGTCTCCCTGCATGAGCTCGGGGAAATGGAAGAAGAATGATATCCGGCAACCTTTTAGGGTTTGATTAACTTCGAAAAAATATACCGATGAATCGGCGAGGATTGTGTTTTTTTTTACTGATGTTCGTTTATGTGGTATCCTCATTGATCACAGGCTGCGGGCAGATCGGTTATATGTCTGGGGGAACAAGAGATTCTCTGGCACCTGTTCTTGAATCGGCGGATCCTCCATATAAGAGTACAATGGTGAATTCAAGGAAATTCACTTTTGTATTCGATGAGTTCATTGACCTTGCCAATATTTCATCCAATCTCCTGATATCGCCTTACCAGAAAACATCTCCGCTTGTAACTTACAACAGGAGAACGGTAACGCTTCGACTAAAAGACTCGCTTCTCCCCAACACTACTTACAATATTAATTTCGGGCAAGCCATCCGTGATCTGAATGAAGGAAACGTATTGCAGGGATTTACCTATGTTTTTTCAACCGGGGAGTTTTTGGATTCACTTTCTATAAGCGGTCGGGTGTTGATGGCAGAAAGCGGTAAGGTTGATAGCACACTGTTAGTGATGCTGTACATGAATGCAGATGACTCAGCAGTTAAAACGCGGCGGCCTGATTACATATCAAGACTTAACGGCTCCGGGAATTTCCGTTTTGAAAATCTTCCTGATGGTTTGTTCAAATTGTATGCATTAAAGGATGGAAACGGAAATAAAACTTACGATTCACCCAGGGAAATATTCGCATTCGCAAATGAACCCATCCGATCTTCAGAGAGTGCTCACCATCAAACTATTTTTGCTTACGCGGCAGAGAAAGAATCTCCAGCCCCTACAACTGCAAAGAGGGAAAAGGAATTCAAATTTTCGTCTAACCTTGACCGTAATAAGCTCGATCTCCTTAATGCGCTGGAACTGACCTTTTCCCATCCTGTTGTGAATCCAGATTCGGTAAGTTTCATATTGGCCGATACGCTTCAGGAGATCGGCACTGCCGCGGCAGTTTGGGACAGCACCCGGCTAAAGGTGCAGCTTTTATACGGCTGGAAGGCAGGTACAGATTACAGGGTGATCGTTCCTGACAGTATGATCCGTGATAGTTTGAACAAGTATATTGCAGGAGATACATTGTCTTTCGCAACCTTTTCCGCCACCGATTATGGCCGTGTGTTGCTAAGGTTCACTAATATCGACTTTTCTAAAAAGCCTGTGCTGCAATTTTTCAAGGGCACTGAATTATCTTTCTCGGTTAAGCTCACTGCGGGCGAGTGGAGAGACGAGATGGTTCGTCCCGGAGAATATGAACTGCGAATTTTATATGACGAGAATGGCAATGGAACCTGGGATCCGGGAGATTACGATGTATTTAAGCAACCGGAAAAGGTGATCACACTTTCGGGAACGTTATCGGTAAGGGCTGATTGGGAGAATGAGCGGGAAATAATTCTGTAAGATCTCAATTTACTTTGTCCTTTGTTTCCCAGGCAGGAATGAGTTTAATTAACTTTGCAGGATGATTTTTTCTTCAACCTTACTGGAGAACGCTGTAAAAGAATTTGCCCGCCTGCCTGGTATTGGAAAAAAGACAGCACTCAGATTGGTTTTGCATCTTGTTAAGCAAGATGAGGCTATGGTATCGCATTTCAGCGAAACGATCTCTGCATTGCGAAGCCAGATAAGATTTTGCAAAGTGTGCCATAACATTTCCGACTCATCAACATGTAATATCTGCAGTAATCCATCGAGAAAAAAGGAATTGATATGCGTGGTTGAAAGTATCCGCGATGTTATTGCCATCGAAAGTACACAACAATACAATGGTACCTTTCACGTATTAGGGGGAGTGATTTCTCCATTGGATGGAGTGGGACCCGATCAGCTTAACATAGATTCCCTTGTTGAGCGCATAAAGGAAGGTAAGGTGGAGGAAGTAATTTTTGCTCTTAATCCTAACATCCAGGGAGACACCACTATTTATTATATCGGGAAAAAGTTTGAAGGTCTTCCTGTAAAAATCACCACGATAGCCCGTGGTATTGCTTTTGGCGGTGAGCTGGAATATGCTGATGAGCTAACGCTTGCAAGAAGTATTTCAAACAGGATACCGGTGGAGAAATATGTATCTTCTTCTAGATAAAAAAGCACCGGTTTTCCACCGATGCTTTCTCTTTTCCCGTTTCAAAATCAATTAAGGTTTTTTGAACGACATGGCATGCATTCGGGCCGCCACTTGTTTGCCCTGATCTATCGCTGCATCTGCCGAAAAAACGAAGTTCACCCCGCTAACGGTTCGGGCCCGCTTTACATCGTTGATGATAGCATCAAAACTGTTGTAATTCCATGAACCATATAAGGACGCGTGGGAGTCATCCGTAAACTGCCGGTTGTTGCCAAGGTAATAAGCTGCTGTGGCAAAGCCCGCGGCCGCTGCAGATACCATGGTTGAAGTGTAAGCAGGATGTTGCGGAGTGAATATTGATGCAGACCAGGTTGTGTGGCCCATCACGTTTTGAATATAAGTTACCGGCCTCAAAAGGTTGTAATGGAATTTTGAGTAAAAACAGCTTGCCACCGCATCGAAAATCGCCATTGTTTGCTGCGCGATCAACACCGACGCGTCTTCAAGATTTAGGTTCGCATTTTCTATCAACTTAACTGTGAGATTCACTACGTGGGCAGGCGTGTTGTAGTTTGTTCCCACAAGATCCTGCCAGCTCTCGCTGATCTTCTGATCATCAACAGTCATGTTGTTACGCATGTTGAAAGTGGCTTCCGCAGCCTGGTAGAATGTGGAGTGAGGGTCTGTGCTGTATGCGGGAGGCGGAGGAGGAAGCACGTCCGCTGCAATTCCCGGGATGAAGGTTCTCAGCGTGCCCTGGCACTTGCCTACACCCGGAAAGAAGGTGGGTGGTGTTGGCTCCCAGGAACCAGGTTGACCGAGCGGCGTGTATGGCGCACAAGCAGCCAGGGTGCCATCAGGGTTAAGTGTTCCGTCTGATTTACTCCATTCAAATATTCTCTCTGCTATAGTAACTCCCAGCGCCGCGCTTCTGTCTAATTCCTGTTGGGTGATCTCGGTGAGAAACATTGCATTGAAGGTTTGTTCAAGATTTTGCATGTCAGGTTCTGAAGGGTTAGGTCCGTAATATGCCATAAGCCTCGGAGCAATGCTTGCGATGGCGGAGTTAGCAACTGCCGGCCAATAATAATTTCGCGGATGCTCGGAAGGAATGACATCTCCTGTAAGTTTAGTATACATTGATTGATATGACGGCATTCCTTTCACAACTGATTCATACAGGGCCAGCCCTGAATATGAAAGTATGCGAACTGTCTGTGGAGGAACGTAAGGCCTGCTGCGCGTGATGTCTGTTAGAAGTTTAAACCATTGAGTAGCTACAGCTGCGGAATATTTTTTAGTGTGCGAGCCGGGTGGAATGTTCTTGTCGCAGGAATTAAAAACAAGCGCACCGAAGAGAAGAAGCGCAACTGAAAATTTTCTGTATTTCATAAAAAAGGTTTTTGATGATGTACAGAAACAAATGTAATTGCGGTGCGGAGGCCTCTGGTGGTACGAAAACGACAACTTTAGGAATATCCATCTCCAAGCTTGAGAATTTTTTCAAGTGATCCCTGGTCAGCTTCAAACAATGATTTCGGCTTTGCAAAAGCGAGAGCCTGATAATCGCGAACAAGATGCTGATAGTCGTAGTAGCCTGAATGAATAGCGATCTCCACCCAAGATCTGTGCGGCTGTTTTGTTTTTAATTTGAATGATTCTGCAAAGCGTGATATTCTCTGGTAAGCACTGCAGGGAATTCCCAAATAGCTAAGGGCTTTTCGCTCGAACTGCCTTACAGACAAACAGGCATCGGCAGCAAGTTTGGAAATTGATGTTGGCTCTTCACCGCTCAGGCATGTAAGGGCCATTTCGAAAGGATGGTGCTCGGTACGCGAACTGGAAAGCAATTTTTTTAAGAAGGCGTCGATGCAGTTGATGATCTCGTTGTAATCAACACGTTCATCGAAACGATTGAATAACGACCGTGTTTCAACAGGATATATATCTGAGAGATCAGTGTGATTATCCGCCAGCTCATATGATGGTATTCGTGTGAGCTTAAACAATCCTCCCGGCTTAAATATCACCTGCACTAAAAGAAACTCATCATCTACAGAACTGCGATCGATCCGGGCAGACCATTGGCCCGTGACAGTTGCCCGTGGGCGTAGAATTGTTTTTCCCTGGGAAATGATGCGTGTTTGCTCCCTGCCGCGCACGTAAAATGCAATTGTTTCTTCAGGGCGAACAACGTAGGGTTTGGCAACCGGCCGGATTGCTGACATAAGCAGGAAATGCCTCACCTGGTAGCTTTGAACATAAGGTGCGAGTTCCTCACAAGGTTGAAAGCTTTTAAAGAGCATAATTCAAGAGTGTGCCGGTTACTGAATATTTCCTAAAAGTGCGATCAGTATTTAAGATAAGGCTTTTTGAGATTAAATTGACCATGGAAGTAAATTGATGAGGCAGAATGTTGCAAACCTCAAATTTGAAGGTGAGTCTTTATTAAAGATTTGCATTTATTGCACTTTAGCCTTAGCTTTGCAACCTGTTGCAGTGGCGGATTTGTTTATTGTTCATCCGCTGCAATGTAGATCGATGAACTAATAAACGACGCTCCGCATACTCGGCGACCGCTTTCTTCGTTTACACTTCACCGTTTACATCACTGCAGGCAATCTCATTTTAAAAAGTGAATCATGAAATCTCTTCGCGAAGCATTAAAGGAAAAAATTCTGATCATAGACGGTGCAATGGGCACGATGATCCAGCGGCACAAGTTGGAAGAGAATGATTACCGCGGTGAAAGGTTCGCCAATTGGCATAAAGATGTAAAGGGTAACAATGATCTTTTAAGTATCACCAAGCCGGAGATCATTACGGGTATCCATCTTCAATATCTTGAAGCGGGTGCTGATATTATTGAAACCAATACATTCAGCAGCACGTCAATAGCACAGGCAGATTATGATATGCAGGAACTTGCCTATGAAATGAATGTGGCCTCTGTAAAGTGCGCAAAAGAAGCCATCCGTTTGTTTTTGGAAAGAAATCCAGGAAGCGGCCCAAAGTTCGTTGCAGGTGCGATCGGTCCTCTTAATAAAACATTGTCTCTTTCGCCCGATGTGAACAATCCCGGTTTTCGCGCTGTTTCATTTGATGAAGTTTCCGCGGCATATTCCGAACAGATCAAGGGACTTGTAGATGCAGGCGCAGATATACTACTGATCGAAACTATTTTCGATACGCTGAATGCCAAGGCAGCTATATATTCCGCCAAAAAATTCTTTAGAGAGAATAATTTGCAGGAGTTGCCGATAATGATATCAGGTACAATCACCGATGCGAGCGGCAGAACGCTGAGCGGGCAAACTCTTGAAGCATTCTACGTTTCCGTTCAGCATGCCAATCCTTTAAGCGTTGGCCTTAACTGTGCACTTGGTGCGGAACAGATGCGGCCCCATATTGAGGAACTGAGTAACATTGCTTCATGCCATACCTCTGCATATCCGAATGCAGGGTTGCCGAATGCGTTTGGTGAATACGATGAACAACCATCTGAAACCGCACATATTATTGAGGAGTGGGCAAGGGAAGGTTTCCTGAATATCGTAGGAGGCTGTTGCGGAACAACGCCGGATCATATTAAACACATTGCGGATGCTGTCGCTAAATTTGCACCTCGTCAGTTACCGGTTTTGGAAACAAGTATTTAGAATAAACTCATGTCTACAAATATTATTTCTCCTTTCTTAAGATTAAGCGGACTTGAACCTTTAGTAGTTCGCCCTGAAACAAATTTTGTAAATGTTGGTGAGCGTACTAACGTTACGGGCAGTAAAATGTTCGCAAGACTGATTAGAGGAAATCAGTTTGAAGAAGCACTGGCAGTTGCGCGCCAGCAGGTGGAGAACGGTGCACAGGTTATCGACGTGAATATGGACGATGCCCTGCTTGACGGAGTAAAGGCGATGACGACGTTTTTAAATCTTGTACAGTCTGAACCAGACATTGCACGCATACCTGTAATGATAGACAGCAGCAAGTTTGAGATCATTGAAGCCGGTTTAAAGTGTGTACAGGGGAAATGCATTGTGAATTCTATTTCCCTGAAAGAAGGAGAAGAAAAGTTCATAGAGCAGGCCCATATCTGCCTCGATTATGGCGCCGCTGTGATAGTTATGGCCTTTGATGAACAAGGCCAGGCAGACACAAAAGAAAGAAAGATCGAGATATGCAAGAGGGCATACGATATACTTACAAAGCAGGTGGGATATAAGCCTGAGGATATAATTTTTGATCCCAACATTTTCGCTATTGCAACAGGAATGGAGGAGCATAACAATTATGCTGTCGATTTTATTGAGGCGACGCGTGAAATAAAAAAACTTATGCCCTTAACGAAAGTGAGCGGCGGTGTAAGTAATATGTCTTTTTCATTTCGCGGAAATGATCATGTTCGCGAAGCCATGCATGCGGTTTTCCTGTATCATGCGATTCGGGCAGGAATGGATATGGGAATTGTAAATGCCGGGCAGCTGGCTGTATACGATGAAATTGAACCTGCATTAAAAGAGCTTTGCGAAGATGTTATTCTCAATAGAAATAATGAGAACAATGAAGCAACTGAGAAGCTGATAAAGTTTGCAGAGAACGTAAAATCAAAAGGCAAGGAAAACATCAAGGATGAAAGCTGGAGAAAAGAAAGTGTGGAGAAGAGGCTTGCGCATTCCCTCGTTAACGGGATCACAGATTACATAGACGCTGACACCGAAGAGGCCCGCCAAAAATATCCTCGCCCGCTTGATGTAATCGAGGGCCCGCTGATGGATGGAATGAATATAGTGGGAGACCTGTTTGGCTCAGGAAAAATGTTTCTGCCGCAGGTGGTAAAGAGCGCAAGAGTGATGAAAAAAGCTGTTGCAGTTCTAACTCCTTTCATCGAACTGGAAAAAGAAGAGAAAAGATTAGCAGAAGGTGGAACAGGCGTTGGAGAATCTAAAGCTGCAAGAATTTTGCTCGCGACAGTAAAAGGTGATGTACACGATATCGGAAAAAATATCGTGGGTGTGGTGCTGGGTTGCAATGGTTATGACATAATAGATCTCGGTGTAATGGTTCCTGCCGAAAAGATTCTGGCGGAGGCGAGAAAGCACGAAGTTGATGCGATCGGGCTCAGTGGCCTTATCACACCAAGCCTTGATGAAATGGTTCACGTGGCAAGAGAAATGAAACGTACCGGCATGGAGCTCCCCCTGCTTATCGGCGGTGCTACAACCAGCCGAATGCATACCGCAGTGCGCATAGCTCCTGAATATGATCATGGAGTGATCCACGTACTTGATGCAAGCCGTAGTGTAACCGTTACCGGTAGTTTGCTCAATGAGCAGAAGGTTGACCTTCTCGCCAAAACAAAGGCTGAATACGATAAACTTCGCCACGACTTTGGCGCCAAGCGCTCCGCAAAACCGATGGTGAATTATAATGAAGCCGTTGAAAACAAAACACAGATCAACTGGAAAGAATATAAGCCTGTTCAACCTGCTTTTGAAGGCATAAAGGTTTTCGAAAACTTTCCACTTGAAAAGCTGATCCCTTTTATAGATTGGCAGCCGTTTTTTATTGCGTGGGAATTACATGGCAAGTTCCCTCAAATATTAACTGATGAGAAAGTTGGTGTTGAAGCCACCAAATTATATAATGATGCGAAGGCACTGCTTGAAAAAGTAGTTAAAGAAAAGTGGGTGAGCGCACACGGTGTTGTGGGCTTCTGGCCTGCGGAGAAAACAGGGGCGGATACCGTTCATGTTTCTAACAATGGCCAAGCATTAAACCTTGAGTTTCTTCGCCAGCAATCAAAGAAAACTGCGGGGCAACCTAATATCAGTCTCGCTGATTTTATTACACCATCTGCCGAAGGCAAAACCCACATTGGTGCCTTTACCGTTACCATAAAGGGGCTTGAAGAACATGTAATGCGTTTCCACGATAACAACGACGACTATAACAAAATAATAATGCAAGCTCTGGGAGACAGGCTAGCCGAGGCCTTTGCCGAATGTCTCCATGAAATTACGCGTAAAGAACTTTGGGGATACGCGAAAGATGAAAAGTTGAGCAATGAAGACCTGATCGCCGAAACATATCGCGGCATTCGTCCCGCCCCTGGATATCCCGCATGCCCTGACCATACGGAGAAATATAAATTGTTCGAATTACTGGGTGGTGAAGAAACTACAAAAATTCACCTGACAGAATCATTGGCGATGACGCCGGCATCATCTATCTGCGGTTGGTATTTTGATCATCCGCAATCAAAATATTTTGGTGTGGGAAAGATCGGTGAAGACCAGTTGAAGGACTACGCAGAAAGAAAGGGAATGCCACTGGATGAAATGCGGAAATGGTTGAGGCCGGTGTTGGAATAATTGTATCTCTCCATAAATTCGCCGAATGCGAATTATATCTTACAACATCAATGGTATCCGCGCGGCCATTCGAAAAGGTTTTTTAGAATGGCTGAACACAAATCCCGCAGATGTTATATGCCTGCAGGAAGTGAAGGCGCATCTTTCAGACATTGATGTTAAAGCGATAGAACTTACCGGATATGCAGGCCACTGGTTCTGTGCAGAAAAAAAGGGATATAGCGGTGTAGGAATTTTGTCGCGAACAAAGCCACGAAAAGTTTTTGAAGGTTGTAATATCAGGCAGAGTGACCTTGAAGGAAGAGTTATACGTGCAGATTTTGGAGACCTGTCTGTAATAAGCGCATATTTTCCTTCAGGTACATCCGGTGAAGACAGGCAGGCATATAAATATGTATGGCTTGAAGAATTCCTGGAGTATCTCACTGATTTAAGAAGATCCCGCCCTAAAATTATCGTTTGCGGAGACTACAATATCGCCCACAAAGAGATCGATCTCCACAACCCCGTCAGTAACAAGAAGAGCAGCGGTTTCCTTCCTGAGGAAAGGGCCTGGTTCGACCGTTTTTTTGAAAGCGGTTTCGTAGACAGCTTTCGTCATTTAAATAAAGACGCACATCAGTTCACCTGGTGGCATCAACTCCGCGCTTCCACCAGGTTGGAGAATAAAGGCTGGCGCATCGATTATATTAATGTAACCAGGAACCTGGAAAAAAAGATAAGGGACGTGAGGATATATCCTGATGTAAAGCACAGCGATCATTGTCCCGTTTACCTCGAAATACAATCATAATGGAAATTGTTTACAACGTAACGATCAAAGTTGAAAACGCCATTGCAGACGCCTGGTTACAATGGTTGCGCGAAGAACACATCCCCGAAGTGATCGCCACCGGTTGTTTCACCTCAGCCCGAATATTACGCCTGCTGGAAATTGATGAAACAGACGGACCCACTTACGCGATCCAATATAATGCACTTTCCGCCGAACTCTATAACCGGTACATCACAGATTTTGCAGTTTCTATGCGCGAGAAAACTTTTCAAAAATGGGGTGATAAGTTTATCGCCTTTAGGTCTGCAATGCAGATTGTGAACTAATTGTGCAAAACAATATTTCCTGTTTGCTCATCAACGTGAAAGAATCGTATATTTCCATGGAAGCCGCACCGACAAAGGATTTCA
The DNA here is from genome assembly GCA_023433345.1 of Bacteroidota bacterium. GTDB lineage: Bacteria > Bacteroidota > Bacteroidia > Chitinophagales > Chitinophagaceae > Ferruginibacter. The sequence goes on from JAEZDA010000017.1 coordinate 24,600, forward strand.
GGCCAGACTGTCTGAAATCCGCTCCCATACTGCGTTTCATGGATTCAATGCATTGCTGAATAAAGCGGAAACAAAATGGCGCACCCGTGCAAACGCTTATAGCACGCGGATTTCAGCGGATTTTTACGATGCGCAAAATGGGAGAAAAAATTTTGTTGGATAATAAAACCTTCTATATTTGTTGCACTTAAAAAATCAAACTCATTATTATGAACAAAGCCGAATTAATTGCGAAAATTGCAGACGATGCAGACATCACCAAAACCCAGGCAAACGCTGCATTGGATTCTTTCATTGAAGCCGTTACAAAGACACTGAAAAGTGGTAACAAAGTAACTCTTGTTGGTTTCGGAACTTTCTCTGTTTCAAAAAGAGCTGCCCGTAATGGCCGCAATCCACAAACAGGCGCAGTTATTAAAATCAAAGCTAAAAAAGTGGCTAAGTTTAAAGCAGGTAAAGAACTTTCTGCAAAAATGTAATGCCCCGAAAAAATTGAAAAGCAAGGCGCGAATGTGTCTTGCTTTTTATCTTTTTAATAAATAATAATTATGGGACGCGGAGATATTAAAACCAAGAAGGGTAAAACCTTCGCCGGCAGCTTTGGTAAAACCAGGCCGGCAAAGCCTGCAGCGAAAAAAGCGGCGGCTAAGAAAGCTGACGGAAAGAAATAATTGTAAAAAAGTATATGGCAAAACTGTGGTTTCAAGCCCCGGGGATGTTGTATACTTTTTTTTATGGTGCAAGTCTTTTAATGCTCCAGGCCCCTTCTGCTAAACTGTAAAGAAGCCTGTCGTGCAAACGGTTTGGCCTTCCCTGCCAGAATTCCACCAACACGGGTTTTACGAGGTAGCCTCCCCAGAATGGCGGCCTTTCAATAGAATTTCCCTTAAACATTTGCTCTCTTTCTGTCACCCAGTTATTCAGAATTTCGCGTGAGGCGATCTCTTCACTCTGCGGCGAAGACCATGCACCGATCCTGCTCCCTTCCGGCCTTGAAGAGAAGTATTCATCGCTCTCCTCTTCACTGAGCCTGCTAACGGGGCCGGATATACGAACCTGTCTCTCCAGTTCTTTCCAAAAGAAAACCAGCGCAGCTTGTGGGTTTTCACTGAGCTGTCGCCCTTTTGCGCTGTTATAATTTGTGTAGAATGTGAACCCCCTGTCATCAACTCCTTTTAGCAAAACAATACGGGCAGAGGGCGTTCCACCAGCGGTTGCAGTGGCCAGTGTCATCGCATTTGCTTCATCAACCTGTGCATCCAACGCTTCATTAAACCATACTTGAAACTGCGCCAGCGGCTCTTTCAGCACTTCATGTTCATTGAGAGAATGCCGCATGTATTCTCGACGGATGTCAGCAATTGATGCCATATGATAAATTCAGAAAACAAAGCTATGTAAAATAGAAAAGCGCTGACAGGCAACGCTTTTATAAAGATTGAAGATTGAATTATCAGGGATTAACCGGAGGACGATCGCTCACCTGTTTTTTAAGCTCATCAAATCCATCCCTGATATTATAACCGGCATTCCTGTAGTTGTATGCAACGAACAACAATGCCAGCGAACAAATGAAAGCGAGGTAAAATCCAACAGATAAGAAGCTCATGGCATCCATCATCTTAAAAAAGGAAATGATCATAATTAATGCGGAGATACCGGCAAGCAGCATACAGATCATCCACATGGTTTTTTCAAGGGCTTTCGTTTGATTTCCCATTAAGGCTATTAAGCCGCAGCCAAGAAAACACAGAAAAACTATAATTCCCGTGTCATGCATGCCATTGGTGCTTCCGGCCACAATGCCCATGATTGAAATTCTGATCCAGGGAAGAAACATGGCAATGATGCCGATACCGGAAACAATCAGAAGAAATTTCCGTTGCTTGTTCATGGTTTGAAAATCCATGGTATTTGAGTTTAGGGGTGAAAAATTATTTCAGGTGCCCCCTGGTTAGTTACCCAAACCGCTTTTCAAAACCTCATTTTGCTTTTTGAGCTTATTCACCTCATACTGTAACAGTTCCTTTTCCTCCTGCAAAATATCCAGCCTGCTTTCCAATTCCGCAATTCTGCGGGTGGCCGTTTCTAATTCGCGGTTCATTAAAGGTATTTCGTTAAGCTGGTGGTTAACGTCCAGCAAAGCAGTGCTGGTGCTGTTATATTTATCACGAATGGAATAATATTCTTTCTCCATCCTGATACCCTCAAGTAATTCTTTTTCCATTTCCATTTCCCTGCGGCTCGCCTTTTCCGCACTCAGCTGGTGTTTGCCGATCACATGCTGCATGTAGCTGAACTCTTCCAGGTTGTTATCCAGCGTACTTTGAAGCTCCACCATCTTGCCAGACTTTGCGCGCAGAAGATCCAGCTCCTCTTCACGAATCGCAAGCACCTCATTAACGTCTGCAAGTTGTACCTGCAACAGTTCATTTTCACTTATAAGTTTTCGCACCTGTTCAGGCGTAAGCATACAGTCAGTTAGGTTGTTTGGTAACCAAATGTAAATTTTATTCCGTTGGATTTCGAAGAAAGGAGGATATTTTTATTCAAATGCGCCAGGCGTGAGTTCTGGGATTTGAGTTATGGGTTTTGGGTGGTGGGTTTTGGGTTGTGAGTTGTAAGTTGCCCGCAAAGGAAGAAAAGGCGCAAAGTGTACAGGTCCGCTAAGGGAGTCAACTCAATCAAATCGTACATCGTAAATCGTACATCGTAAATCAGCTAACGAGCGTTCCAACTTTTTCACCAGTTACCACGCTTAGCAGGTTTCCGGGTTTATTCATATCGAAAACCACTATCGGAAGATTGTTTTCCATGCAAAGCGTAAAGGCGGTCATATCCATCACGCGGAGGTTCTTTGAAATACATTCAGCGAAGGTGATGTGATTATAACGCGTGGCAGTGGGGTCTTTTTCAGGGTCTGCCGTGTAGATTCCGTCAACCCGTGTTCCTTTTAATATAACATCGGCCTTAATTTCAATAGCACGCAGAGAGCCGGCAGTGTCTGTGGTGAAATAAGGATTTCCGGTGCCCGCGCCAAAAATTACTACGCGTCCTTTTTCAAGATGCCTCATAGCACGACGACGTATATAGGGCTCCGCGATCTGCTCCATCTTAATTGCACTCTGTAAACGTGTATAAACTCCCGCTTTTTCAAGTCCGCTTTGAAGCGCCATACCATTGATAACTGTAGCTAGCATTCCCATGTAATCTCCCTGGGCCCTTTCAATACCTGTTTCAGATTCATCCATTCCACGATAAATGTTTCCACCTCCTATAACAATTGCAACCTGAACACCCATGGTTGTAAGCTGCCGTATGTCCTGAGCATATTGAGCGATAACTTCCGGATCAAGCCCAAAATTTTTATTGCCCATTAGTGATTCGCCGGAAAGTTTTAAGAGAACGCGCTTGTACTTAGGAAGCATGGGAGAATTTTTGCGAAGATATATTTTTTCGCTTTGCTTCGCCTTGTTTAAGGTCAGGGCACGTTTATTATTTCCGGGATTGCATTTTTTTACATCTATTTTATATCTTTCATGCCCGATCCAGATCACGTCCTTCGAAAGCCATCCCTCTAAAATTTACAGAAAAATTCAAAAAGCGTTGCCATGCTCAGGTAACGGCAAGTATTTCTATTAAAAAGTTTCACCATGAACAATTGTTTAAGAAAAGGTTTCGATCGCCATTCACTTTTTGCTCCCGGTTTGCTGACATTTATCCTGTTGCTGTTCGCATCCATGTTAAATATTAACGCGCAAGACCATAAACCAACCAGAGCGGGAAAAATTCTTATTCCGGAAAACTACCAGCCGAAAGAGATCGCGGACATTTTTGCAAAAGGGGCTGTTACGTATGATGATATGAAGGATCGGGCAAAACATTTTAAATTCCTGCCAGGCCAGCTTGTAGTTGCTACCCGGCTTGACGTACAAAAGAAAGAGGTGAGAGCCCGCTTGAAGGAAATTTCATGGTCATCGGTGTTGGGAAACGACCAGCTGAAGGTGAACAGGCTTGTGTTAGCCCATGAACTCAGCTCCGGGCCCACTGTAGCCATTATTGTATTTGATCTTCCAGCCGGCCTGGATGTTTTTCAGGCAATGAAGAATCTTGAAAGAGAAGAAAGAGTTTTATGGAGCTCGCCAAATTTTTATGTTGAGGGTGATCCTCGTGATTATACACCTAATGATCCGCGCTACAATGAGCAGTATCATCATCCTTTAATGAAAAATAATCTTGCATGGGATATAACAAAGGGAAGTGCCAATGTTGTTGTAGCTGTTACTGACGACGGCGTGGAAACAACTCACCTGGATCTTTCCGCAAACATCTGGACTAACCCCGGCGAAATTCCGGGCGATGGCATCGACAACGATAACAATGGGTATATTGATGATGTGAAGGGTTGGGATTTTGATAACAACAATAACAACCCTGACCCGAATGTAAGCAGCGATGACCATGGAACGCATGTGGCGGGGATCGTTGCTGCCAGGATGGATAATTCTACCGGTGTATCGGGCGTTGCAGGAATGAGCAAGGTGATGGCGCTTCAGTTCTATGGCACGGGTGGTTCGTCATGGACTGCAGCCCTGGTTGCAGAAAGTTTCGCTTATGCTGTTGATAATGGTGCAAAGATCCTTAACACTAGTTATAATATCGATGGCTTTTCATCTGACCCGGTATTCATTGCCGGCGCACAGTATGTTTTAGACAATGGGGTTTTGTATTTCAACTCTGCTGGCAATAACAATGAACTGAACCCTCCAAGGCAGGTAATAACACAATCATTGCTTGTAGCCAATACAACGCAAACGGATACACGAAGTTCGTCGAGCAATTATGGCAACGGCATCGACGTGTCTGCCCCGGGCACAAGCATTCTTTCAACGATTACCGGCGGAGCCTATGCTAATTTCAGCGGCACAAGTATGGCCACACCCGCTGCTGCAGGGGCTGCAGCCCTTATCTGGTCTGCTTTTCCGAATCTTAATTCATACCAGGTAGCTGCTCTTTTGTTGGCGAAGGCAGATGATATAAGCACTCAAAACCCTTCCATCCCCGGCCTGCTGGGAAGTGGAAGGGTGAACACCTTTGCAGCAATAACATCTGAACTCGCCGCTCCAAGAATAAAAGCAATTACGGGGCTTCCTGCCAATGGCGGCGGATCTCCTGATCCTGCAACGAATATCACTGTTGCTTACAACCAGGTAATGGACCCCGTAACGGTTAACAATCCAAATAATTTTGAATTGCGCGGTGCAGGCGTTAACAATACATTTAATGATGCAGATGATGTGATCTACACACTCACTGCTGCGGCGCCTTACCGAATTGGAACAAATTTTCTTTCATATGCGGTGTCTGGCAGTTTGCCCTGCGGTAACTTTAAACTCACCATTTTTTCCAACGGGCTAAAAAATCCTTTTGGAACTGCCTTGGATGGCGATGGAAACGGCACAGGTGGTGATAATTATGTTCACACTTTTTCAATTTCACAGGGATATTTTTTAGACGATGATGGTGATGGTTATGGCACGGGCAATCCCATATTTGGTCTCGGCTGCCAGCTTCCGCAGGGATACGCTGAAAATGGTGGTGACTGTAATGACGCCGATCCGCTTGTTCATCCGGGAAGGCCCGAAATATGCAACGGTGTAGATGACAACTGTGATGGGCTTGTTGATTTCGTGTTGCAAGATGGAGGCTCAATCACTTTCCAAAACAATGCTGCCATAAGTATTCCTACAACCGGTTCACCCGGTGTTGGATCTCTTTATCCCTCGGTGATATCCGTTAACGGAGTAGTGGCTCCCGTTTACAATGTTTCAGTGAAACTAAAAAAATTGAATCATTCATGGGTGAATGACGTTGACATTTTGCTTGTTGGACCCGGTGGTGAGAAATTCATCATTTTGTCTGATGTAGGTTCATCATCTTCTGACCCGGTGAATGCAGACCTAACTCTCACCGACACTTCATCTATTTTATTAAATGCCAATTCAACAATTGCAACCGGTATTTTTAAACCTTCTAATGTGGGAGCGACGGATGTGTTTCCTGCGCCTGCTCCGGCCGCGCCTTATAATTCGGCGGCGCCGGGTGGCTCCGCAACCTTTGCGAGTGTTTTCCGCGGAATAAATGCTAATGGAAATTGGAGCTTGTACGTGGTAGACGACGCCGGTTCTGATGGCGGCAGTATCAGTGAGGGATGGGAGCTTGTGATTTCAACGCTGGCTTCGGCCTGTGCCTCACTGCCTGCTCCTGATGTATCGGTTACTCAGCCTACATGCCTTGTTGCAGGCTCGATAATAATTAATTCTCCCGTAGCAACCGGCAACACTTACAGCATCGGTGGCGCCTACCAATTGAGCCCCGTATTCAATGCTCTGCCGGATGGAGATTACCAGGTAACTGTAAAGGATGCACTTAACAATATATCCCCGGCCACTACTGTAACATTAACTACATCCGGAGGTGCAACATGGTTTCGGGATTTTGATGATGATGGTTTTGGAACTGCAAACATTTCAATTGTGAGCTGCGTGCAGCCGGCAGGATATGTAACAAACAGTCTCGATTGCAACGACAATGATGATACGGTTTATCCCGGCGCTCCTGAATTATGTGATGGAAAGGATAATGATTGCGACGGAAGCACTGATGAAAACATGGGCGCGGTTTGGTATGTGGACAATGACGGAGATGGCTTCGGAAGCGATACGGGCTCAATTATTAATTGTACGCAGCCGGCAGGTTATGTAGCTAACAGTATTGATTGTGATGATAGCGATGATACGGTTTATCCTGGTGCCCCTGAACTGTGCGACGGCATTGACAATAATTGCGATGGCATCACTGACGGGACGCCGTCACTTCCGGTGGTGACAGGTTTGAGAAATGCATGTGAATATGTAGGAACAGGGCAACCATTGTTGTTTGTGGCCAGCAGCATCGGCGCCGATAGTTATCAATGGACAGTTCCATCTACTGTAAATATTCTCTCGGGCCAGGGAACTGACAGTCTTACTGTAACGCTCCTTCCTGGCTTCACTGCTTTGGCCAATAAACAACTGAGGGTTATCGCAGCAAATGGTTGCGGAACTAGCGCCATGTATATTCATTACATGCTTGCGCAAGCCCCGGGTGCGATGGAACAAATTTCTGGTATTACCGAAACCTGCTCTCTTGCAGGCACTGGTGCAACAGCCTCCTACAGCATTCCTCCGGTGACAGGAGCTAACGGCTACGTATGGACGCTTCCCGCAGGTGCCAATATGGTTCAGAATAACGGAACCGAGGTGCTTATTTCCTTTAATGCAGGGTTTGTCGGTGGGGAAATAAGTGTGATCGCGGTTAATCCATGCGGGCAAAGCGTAAGGCCACGGAGGTTGATCTTAACTGCCGGGGGTTCTCCCGTAAGCCAACCAGGCCTCATTAGAGGCAGCACCAACGCCTGCGTGCTCATGCCTACCGATGGTTCACCTGATGGAATTGAAACGCTATATTCTGTTTCTCCCGTTAATGGCGCAACCGGCTATATTTGGACCGTTCCAACCGGTGCAGCAATTGTATCTCACCCGGCAGGTGCGGGGGTGAATGACACGGTCATCTCCGTTCGCTTCACATCGGCTTTCGCAGGCGGACAAATTACTGTGGCTGCTATCGGGCAGTGCAGCCAAAGCGCACCCAGGGCACTCACAATTAGCAGCGCATTGATACCTGGTACACCGGGCGCGATTTCGTCTACCATAGTGGAGGAATGTCCGAACAGGGTCTACAGGTATTCTGTAGTGGCTTACAATACCAGTTATCATTATTGGACAGTTCCCCCGGGAGCTACAATTTTATCAGGCCAGGGAACATCGAGCATAGATGTAAATTTCAGTTTTGCGCCGGTTTCGGGCAACATCAGTGTAACTGCAATTAACGGTTGCGCGACCGGTAAAACACGAAGCCTCGGGGTGAGCATGACGAATTGTACTCCTCCGCTTCCTGTTGTATCATCGGCGGTGAAGGGCAATGAGGAGTTCGATATAGCTGTGTATCCCAACCCGAATAACGGTAACTTCCGGATCTTATCAAAAACGCGCTCATTAATGATGATGAATCTAAAAGTTTTCGATTTATTCGGCAGAACGATCTGGCAAGGAAGGGTTTTGCCGGGAGAGCAGATCAATATTGGCAACAAGTTGCCGAAAGGAACCTACTTATTGCAGGTTGCTCAGGAGAACCAGGACAAAACAATAAGGATGATCATTCACTAACAGATCATGCCGGTTAAAATAAAGGCTGCAGTGATGAACTGCAGCCTTATTATTTTATTTCGTTTATCCCTCAACGTTAGTGCCGGGATAGGAATATTCAATTTGGTCCGGCACTATTTTAATGGAAAATGAAGTGTGAAAACTGCGCCTTCCCCGGATTTCCCTTCAGCAAAAATATCCCCTCCATGCATTTTCATGATCTTACGGCACATGGCAAGACCGATCCCGGACCCTTCGAATTCCCCTGTTTGATTGAGTTTACGGAAGATCTTAAAAACATCTTCATTGTATTTCGGATCAAAGCCCCGGCCATTGTCTGAAATGATAATGGTATCAATCTCCCTGTCACGTTCGGTGGCCGGGATTCTCTCATGGTTAATTCGCACGTGTACTTTATCTCCCTTTTTTCGAAACTTTATTGCATTTCCCAAAAGGTTCACGAAGAGTTGTCTGATAAGGAAGGATATCCCTTTAATTGATGGAAGAGTACCAACTTCAAAGCTTACCTGGTGCAGGTCTTTTTCTTCCTGAAAGGTGTTCAGTACCTCGTTAATCAAGGAATTCATCGGAACCATTTCGAATTCGTCTCCCTGATGACGTAATTTACCAAGAGCGGTGAGATCGGATACCAGTTGCGACATGCGTTTTGCAGAATTATTCACCCGTTGGAGAGAATAAAGTGTATCCGGAGAAAGTTCATTAGGATCGGCTAACAACCGTGAGGTGAAAACCTGGATCTTTCTAAGCGGTTCTTTCAGATCATGAGTGCCGATCCAGTTAATATTTTCCAGCTCCGCATTTGACTGCTTTAGCTCTTCGGTAAGTTGTCTTTGAACTGCTTCTTCTTCCGTGGTTAGAATAAGAGAAATATGTTTTTGTAATATTCCTGAATAAGTGTGCGCAGCTGTTATTTCGGCGGCCCTCCATGGGGTTGCTTTACACCGAATGGTCTCCTTCCAAAGTTCAAAAGATTTGCGCGGATGGAGTCCGGACTCATCTTTTACAATTGATTTTTCAGGGTCACCTCCCCAGTGAACTTCGTTAATGGTTTCACCTCTGAACCACATAACGCATGAATTTGCTTTGAAGGTTAACGTGTGGTAAATAATTCCTGAAGCGGAGTTGCAGTAGGATGAAGCCGTTGGAAAATGGTGGGAAAGATGGTCCGTTTCAAAGGAACCAGATGGATGTGTTTCTCTCAACCATTCAGACAATTCCAATATCTCTTTCACGGAAGGAGTTTTTCCACTTGTATACACTTCCCCTTCCATTACAATGGAAACTCCGGAAGCTTTACAAAGATTCAATAGCCGGTGATCGGACGCGATCTCTGCAAGCGACTCACGGTTTGGCATAAACGAAATTCCGGTCAGCTTATCCAGGGCCTCGTGCATTTCAGTGCTTATTGCGTATGATTCTGCCTGCTCTCTGACTAATATTTGCGAGGTAAGAAAATGCCCCTGCAACTGAGCCTGCAACCTCGTGAGGTGACTGATATATTTATCGCTGTAATGATGGCAGGCAATCAAGCCCCATAGTTTTCCGCCGTGCATAAGGGAAATGGTAAGCGTGGCTGTTACACCGATATTGTGCAAATATTCCAAATGAATAGGAGACACATTGCGCAATACACTTTTGCTAAGATCGAGCGATTCATTGCTGGCGGATTCAAGAGTGAGAATGGGAACCGGCGTGTAGATCACAGAAGGAATAAGTCGCAGGAGATTGATCTCATATAATTTACGCGCCTGAACCGGGATATCTGTTTGCGGGTATCTGAGGCCGAAAAAGGCCTCGAGATGGGGCTCACGGGCTTCCGCAAATATTTCACCACTATAATCTTCATGAAACCGGTAGATCATCACCCTGTCGTACCCGGTAAGTTTTTTCACTTCCTCTGCTACACGCTGGCAGAGTTCCTGCAGTGTTGCACTGTCTTGCATGAACTGCGCGAATGAAACGGCCTGGTCGAAAATGCCTAAGGAAGAAACAGCGGAATCTCCCGGCGAAGGCTCGATCTCCAGCAAAAAATAAGGGGCGTTGTAGTTTACTGTACAACTGAATGACTGGTCGCCAAGGTTGAAGAGAAAAGGCCTGTAGTTTGTAAGATTTTTATCTGGAACATGATCGGCAGGCTTTAGGTTTGCGAGTGAAGATATTTGCAGAGAACTCAGCCTGGTGTTCAACAAATCTTCCGGCTTCAGAGAAAGAAACATCTCTGTGTTTGCACTGCAAAACCTTATTATTCCATCTGCGTCCAAAGCTAAAAGGCAGCCATGGCTTTGTATGGAACCAGGAATGTGAATGGGCTCCTCATCGCAGTTTTGCAGGTCGACGAGTTGCTTGTTTACAATATCCCTTAATAACATGATTTGGTCAGGAGTTAAATGATTTTTGTATCTGTAAGAAAGCTTTGTTTGCACCATCTATCACACTCTTTCGCGTGGCGGGTGTTTGCGCGTATTGGTCGAGAACCGCTAAAAATGATTTCCATTTCCTGCCTGTAGATTCTCCGTAACCGTTGAAGAATTGCGCAGATGTTTCAAATACATGAGGGGGCAAATGGCGCTGAAGGGATTTCAGAATTACGCGGCCGCCAAGAGTGGAGCCTTCAACAACATAATACCAGCCCATTTGTTCCGCAACATTTAGGAGCTGAACATTATGATACGGTGTGGTATCCGGCAGAACTGAGCCCAGGTTTTTAAGGTCCTGTTCCAACCAGCTGAGTTTGCTTCTTTCCGAAAGGTCGGGCAGAAAATCGGCGATTGAAGGTGCAACTTGTTCTTCCGTGAACAAAATGAGGGAGTACATTTTCTCAAGGTACTCACGGTAATCCATAACCGAAATATCCGGATCAAGCAATTTTTTTGAGAGTGGTGTGTTTTCGAGCGCCGCATGTGCATCTGCGGTAGCTGATTTTAATTCGTTCAGAAAGTCGGCATCAGCCATTGACAAAGATTCTGCAGAAGAATTCATTCGGTTTATTGAAAATGAAATTTATATGATGAAGGATCGTTCCAGTTAGTTGCGAGAAGGCCGGACAATACTTTTTCCATTGCCAAAAAGTCTTCCGGTTTACTTACAAACATATCCGCTCCAAGGTCTTTGCACCGCAATGCGGTTTCGCGATCGCGGGAAGTGGTAAACACAACAACAGGAGCAGGCTTCTTTTCTGCGCGGTTGCAAATTCTGTCGAGCACTTCAAAACCATCCATTACCGGCATATTTAAATCTACAAAAATGAGATGCGGGTGTGGAGGAGGAGCTTCTAACAAGTGCAGGAGTTCAAATCCGTCCCGCGAGGTGTGAAGTTCATGTTCAGTGCCGATTTTTTTAAGGGTTTCTTCGAAAAAAAACAGGTCATCTATATCATCATCCACGTAAAAGATCGTGAGTTTATCGTCGGTAGTTTTCATGTATTCAAGTTTAGACTGTTGCCGGTTCTTCCATAATTAAGCCAAAAGAACTTTTAGGCTGTTACCAGCCGTAAAATTTGTAAGAAAGGCATCTAATTTAAGAAAGTAATTGCAAATGAGCGTTTTCCGAACATAAAAAAAGCTGTTCGGTTGAACAGCTTTAATTTTTTATTCGAACTGAATTATCCGAGAGCTACTCTTTTGAATTCAGTCACTTTTAAATCAGCGTTTATGCCTTTGAGGTAGTCACCAACTGATTTGCTGTTATCTTTTACGAATGCCTGTGCAAGCAAAGTATTTTCTTTAAAGAATTTGTTCACTTTACCCATGGCGATCTTTTCAGCCATATCTGCAGGCTTGCCTTCCGCTTTTATTTGCTCGATGGCGATGTCTTTTTCACGTGCGATCATTTCAGGTGAGATCGCGCTTTCGTCTATAGCGAGAGGGTTCATTGCAGCGATCTGCATTGCCACATCCTTGCCTGCTTCTGCGTTTTCTGCGGTCAGACCAACAAGAACACCCATGCGGTTTGCACCGTGGATATAACTTGCTACGTATGGAGCTTCAACTCTTTCAAAGCGCGAGATACCGATCTTCTCACCGATTGAAGCGAGTTTATCGTTGATCATATCCACAACCTTTGCTCCGTTGATAGAAACTTCATTAAGTTCTTCAGCAGATTTCACATTGTTTTCAATTGCAGCATTAGCGATGCTTTCAGCGAAGGCAACAAAGTCTGCATTTTTGCTTACGAAATCAGTTTCGCAACTGATGCAAAGAACGATACCGGTTTTGTTGTCTGATGTGGTCTTTGCGAGAACCACACCTTCTTTAGCTTCACGGTCGCTGCGTTTTGCTGCAACTTTCTGGCCTTGTTTACGCAACCAGTCGATCGCTGCTTCAAAGTCGCCATTACTTTCTGTAAGCGCTTTACGGCAATCGAGCATTCCTGCTCCTGTTGCCTGGCGTAGTTTATTTATATCTGCTGCTGTTATAGTTGCTGTGCTCATTTCAATTCTGTTTAATGTTATTAAATATGCATTGCTGCATAGCGGTATGCCGGTGCAGTGAGTGACACAACAATGTTGATGCATGCACCTTGCCGGCGAACCATAAATTATCTTCCTCCACCTGCAGGGCGGCGGCCACCTTGTCCCGCACTTGCCACACGACGTTTTGCAGGAGCTCCACCCGGTCCACGGCCTGGTGCACCACGTCTTCCGCGATCTTCACCGCCATCAGCTCTTGATTCGAAGCGAGCCGCTTTTGCTTCAGCGCTCTCTTCCGTTTCACCCTGGTCTTCATCATCTTTATCTGCCTGGCGTTCCTGTAAACCTTCGGCGATTGCTGCAGCGATATAGTTTACAACGATGGCGATGGATTTTGTTGCATCATCATTTGAAGGGATCGCAAAATCAACCTTGTTTGGGTCGCAGTTGGTATCAACCATTCCGAATGTGGTGATGTTAAGGCGTTTTGCTTCAGACAAAGCGATGTGCTCGTGGCCGATATCAACCATGAACAAGGCTGCAGGCACGCGGCTGATCTGGGAGATACCGCCGAGTACTTTTTCCATTTTGTCTTTATCACGCGTTAAGGTAAGGCGCTCTTTTTTGGTAAGGCTTTCAGCGCTTCCGTCGTTAAGCATTTTTTCGATGCTCTGCATTTTCTTCACGCTCTTGCGAACGGTGTTGAAATTAGTAAGCATACCACCAAGCCAGCGCTCGGTAACGAAAGGCATGTTCACTCTTTTCGCTGCTTCCTGAACGATCTCTTTCGCCTGCTTTTTTGTAGCAACGAACATGATCTTCTTACCACTGCGTGCGATAGCTTTCAGGGCAGCTGCAGTTTCCTGCATACCTTCAACAGTTTTGTTGAGGTCGATGATATGAATACCTTTCTTCTCAGCGAAGATGTAAGGAAGCATCTTTGGGTTCCATTTCTTCTTCAGGTGACCGAAGTGAACACCTGCTTCGAGAAGTTGTTGTTGTAAGGAAGTGTTATTTTCCATTTTTTATTTTTGATTTCGCCACCGGTTTTCGTTTATGCTAAACCGTTAGCATGATTTTTTACAAATGTTTTCAACCATATACCTGCTATCAGGCAGATAAAAGACCTGATATTAACGTTTAGAGAACTGGAAGCTCTTCCTTGCTTTCTTCTGGCCCGGCTTCTTACGTTCAACCGCGCGGGGATCACGTTTCAGCAAACCTGCAGCTTTAAGGGCAGGGCGAAAATCTGCACTGATCTCAAGCAATGCGCGGGAAATACCAAGCCTTGTAGCTTCTGCCTGGCCTTTAACGCCTCCACCGGTTGCATTGATAACGATATCAAATTTGTCGGCTGATTCGATCGTTTTTAAAGGGGCTTCAACCTGGTTTTGCAGGTACACCAACGGAAAGTAAGTTTTATAGTCTTTTCCGTTAACGGTGATGTTGCCTGAACCTTTTGAAATGAAAACACGTGTTACCGCTTCTTTTCTGCGGCCAACTGCATTTTTTTGCTTTTCCATTTATTAGTATTTGTGCCGCCGGTGGTGCCTTTGGCTCAGTTTAATTATTTGTTTTGATTGAATGAAAGTTCTGCTGGCCTTTGTGCACCATGCGGATGCTCGGTGCCGGCATATACAAACAGCTTTTTGTACATCTTACGGCCAAGGCGATTTTTTGGAAGCATACCTTTCACCGCTCTCTCGATCACCACTTCCGGGCGACGGTTAAGCAGGTTCCTGGCAGATTCACCTTTCTGACCGCCGGGGTAACCACTGTAGGTCAGGTATTCTTTGTCTTCCATTTTGTTGCCGGTAAATTTTACTTTATCAGCGTTAATAACGATCACGAAATCCCCGCAATCAACGTGGGGCGTGTAGTAGGCTTTGTTCTTACCGCGAAGAACAGAAGCGATTTTGGCACACATACGACCAACGGTTTGATTAGCACCGTCAACCACGTACCAGTTACGTTTAACGGTAGCCTCGTTCGCATGTTTAGTTGTGAAATGCAATTTGCTCATTATATATTCTTTTGCTGCTTTTACACAGCGGTTATAAATTACTTCACGCTATCCCGTGAAGCACCCTTTTAAATCGGGAGCGCAAAGGTAGAAGATTGATCTGGAAAGAAAAGCTGGAAAGGCGACTTTTTTATATAGCGCCCTTGTAACATGCTGATGTTCAATAAAAAAATTGACGAATTTTTTAGGTCTTCATCAATTTTAATAGAAAATTCAGCATTTAACCCGGCATGCGGGTGATGTATTTCTCAATTTGCCTGATCTGGTCAACGATCTGCGGAGTGGTGGGTTTATAATCTTTCGCCTTGCGAAAATATTCTTTTGCCGCCCGGAACTCACGCTTGTTCATCATGATCGAGCAGAGCTGGAGGTAAGCTGCGGCCTTATTTTCTTTATCGGGAAGTCCGGCCTTTATCGCCTGGCGGATGTAAGATTCTGCTTCCTTCATATTTCCTTTTTGCATCGAGATCATGCCGAGCTGAAGTTTGTTCGGTCCCTCTGCCTGCTTTGTAAGTTGCCCGCCACCCAGGGAAATGCTCTTTTTCATGTGTTTCTCCGCCGTTTCCAGGTCCTGGTCGGCCATGGCGAGGTTGCCTTTCAGCGTGTAATAAACTGAGCGAACCGGCTTGATGAGCAGGCCGGGAAACATGATCCCGTCTACGATCTTTTTCGCTTTTTCAAGGTCGCCCTCTTCCATTGCATTTTGAATAAGCCTCATGGGGCCAAGAAGAAAATGGCCGAGGAGCAGGATCACGGCAATGAAATACAGTATAAATGAGGGCCAGAAACTGGTTTGAACATTTACGAATATCGCTGCGGCAAGAAAGATCAGCCCCAGGTAAAGCCTGTATTTAATTACGAATGTCAACCACTTCATGTTCTGCAAAATTTGGAGTGCAAAGATAGGGTGCGGGAGGCATTTAGGGTTGGCAGGGTTCAAACATCACCAGTAATGGAGCATGCATCAATCAAATGCGTTGCAGCCGATCTTTTTCAGGCGGGAAGCGATTGCGCCTTTATTTCTGCCGAAGTGTTCCGAAAGGTCGGCGATGCTCATTCCCTTATAGAACAGAGTTTTCAGTTCAGAATCTGTTTCTGCCGACCATCTTTCGTAAGCGTTCTTATTCTTCCTGCGTTTTTCAATATAACTATA
Source organism: Bacteroidota bacterium (assembly GCA_023433345.1). Classification (GTDB taxonomy): domain Bacteria; phylum Bacteroidota; class Bacteroidia; order Chitinophagales; family Chitinophagaceae; genus Ferruginibacter. The sequence continues at coordinate 40,451 of JAEZDA010000017.1, forward strand.
AGACGGCGGTTTGTTGCTGGCAGTTTCCTTATCGGAAGCCTTTTTTGTATTTGTATCTGTTTTTTCCAGGAGGCAAATATCTTCAGGCAGGTCTGTTGAAAGCTGATTTTGTTCATCGAGATAGCACAGTGGAAGTAATGATGCAGGGATGTTTAGTTTTTGCTTTGTTCTTGTAACGGCAACATACAATAGGTTGATTTCTTCATTGATCTTTGCGAGAGCCGCAGCTTCGTTCCTGGTTTCATTCATAATATCTTTCTCCGTGATAAAATCATCCGTGAGTGTAACTTCATCGTATTCCATTCCTTTTGCCCGGTGTACGGTTGAAAAGATCATTTCTGCTGCACTTTTGTTATCATCGCTCACATGCATGTTCTTCAATTGCTGAATGAGAGCCGGAATTTCGTTGCCGTATTCTTTCACCACTTCCACCATCATACCGAGCTGCATGTCCTCAGTTTTACTGATATATTCTTCCAGTTCTTTCAGGCTATGCATTGATGCGATGAGCCGGTTGCGTATCTGCGAGCGTTTGCCGGTGTAAAGATTAAGAACATCATAAAGTGATGCGCCCTCATCAGCATAGGTGTATGAATTGATGTTGCCCTCAAAATAAATCTGTTTAGCATGCCTGTTCTCACGTATAAAAGAAATTGCGCTGATAAGAAGGCCAAGGTTTGTACGCCCGATTGTTGCTCTTGTTTTAATGGGAGCTTTTTGCCCGCGGCCTTCTATATAAACCGGCTTCCAGTTTTGCAGATGCGATTTCCAATCAAGTATTTTCATTGCGAGGTCTGCGATGTGCTGGCTGAATCGAAAGGTTGCCGAAAGATCGAAGGCGGGGAAGTCGACTGCTTCCAGAGAATTTATCGCGTGCCTCCAGCCATAGATCTGTTGGTTAGCATCGCCCACAATTATTTTCTGTGATTGCTGGTTCAGGAAAACGCTCAGCATGGCCGGTGAGGCATCCTGTCCTTCATCGAACATGATAAAATCGTAGTTGAGTGTGGGGGCAGAAAGTTGAAACATTTTAAGATAGAAATCGTGAGTGATGTCAATTTCACCCCGATGCATCATCCCCAGTAAAATGCGCGTTGCTTTTTCTATTTGATGGTAGAAGTTGTTTACAAAAAGGAGCGCTTGTTTGTCTGAAACGGCTTTTCTGTAATCTACGTCCTGCACCCTTGATGCGCTGCTGTTGCAAAAGCATGTGAGGAATTTCAGAACGTGGGTGGCAAGAATGAATTCGCCATGTTTTTCGCCATTGCCTGAAAGGGAGAGGAGCCGGGCGATATCGTATGAATTGTAGCCTGCTGTGGTGATGTTATAATTGCTGCCGCGCGCTATATAATTATAAGCAAGGGAATGAGCGGTTTCCACCCGTACATTTTTCAGATGCAGTTTTGCAAATCTTTTTTGCGCTTCGTTTTTAACCGAACGATTAAAGGCCAGGTAAAGGATCCGGGAATTGGGGGGACGGGTTGCAGCATAATGAATTACTGTAGTTGTTTTTCCCGATCCTGCAACAGCGTTGATCCTAATATTGCCGGTAGACCTGATGATGGCATCTTGTTCATCAGTTAATTGCACGGGAAGGCTTTGGATTTCCATTGTGGTAAAGTAAAAGAATCTTTTACGATATCAGGAAGCCATTACCCGTAATTCACGCGAATGGGTGATCAAGTTGTTGCCGGTTGTTTGAGCATTCTTTCTTCTATCACTTCCTGGAAAGCCTTTTTTGGAATTGCTCCCTGTTGCAACATTGGAGCGCCTTCCATAGGAATGAAGAGCAGGGTGGGAATGCTTTGTATGCCGAATGCGGCGGCAAGTTCCTGTTCCTTTTCGGTATCTACTTTATAAATTATCAGGCGTTCTTCATATTCAATAGCCAATTCTTCTAAAACGGGGGCGATAGCTTTGCACGGTCCGCACCAGTCTGCGTAAAAATCTATTATTGCAGGCAGATAACCTTTGTATTTCCATTCCTGTTCATTCTTGTAGTCGAATACAAGGTCGAGGAAACCCTGTGTGGTAAGTTGGATCGTATTCATTTCGATTGTTTTCAGAATACTTGCAAAAACTTGTCCAGCGTGAATGGCTCACGAAATAATATCAGAATTTTAAGGTTGTGATTTTGGTACAGGTGTCATCGCAATCGTTTTCGCAGTACCACGCATCTTTAGAATAACGGGGATCGCAGCCTGTTATGCAGCCCGAGCAAATAACCGTTGTGGAAGGGGAATTTCTGTTTTGTTTTGGAAGAAAGAATTTTTCTCTTCTTTTTCTGAGCAGGATCGCTATTCTACTCATTTTATCTTCAGTTTCCGCTAAAAGATAATAATAGGTTTTCGAGCCCTCTATTTCTGCCGATCGGATATAAAATTCCTTAAGAGGAGATCGTATTCCGTTAGAGGTGAGCAATTCTTTCCATTCGCTTTTCAAATCTTCCATTGCAGCCGTCACTTTCGGCGAGCCGTTTTCGTTTATGCCGACAGGGCGTCGGAAGGATTGTGCGGGGGAGCAGAAAGTCAGGAGGATGAATAGGATGGTTAAAGGAAATATTTTCATAATCAATTTGGCAGGTAAGGAATGTGAGGGCAAACTATGCAAGCGTGAATATAATTTTTTTTGAGACAGATAACAGGGGTTGGAAGGCCCCGGCCAGGGATAGGCGTGGAAAGCTTGCCGCTTGCGGCAACTTTGAACAGATAGCCCGGCGACGTGCCCGCTTTAGCGGGCGCGGCGGGCCGCATAAATCTTTGGAATTACAATGAGCAATGAAATGTTTTAGGGGAAAATGTAGCCCCCGATGATAATTTATTGCACCAAATAATAGCAATATTGAAAAAATTATGCTTGATTTTCAATGAGAAATAACACTCCTAGCAACTTTCTGTAACTTTTAGTCTCTTAATAATTGAAATCATGCAAAATGAATTGCTTTCCGAAATAATGCAACTAAAAGCGATTATATCCACTTTAATAGGGACTTCCGAGTTGCCTGCTAAAGAACGGTTTTCAAAAGAAGCTTTAGCCAGGGCTTCCAAAGAATTCAAAAAATTAAGTATTGAAAGAGGTGAATGGATAACAGACAGTAATATCAGTAAAATCATCAAAAATGCACAATACGGCTCGGCAGCCTTTATCATAAAGGAATTCGGATTCACTAATTTTTTTAAAAGAGGCCATACATTATACCTAAATAAAAAGGATCTACTTGAGCTGAGTAAAGAGCTTAAGAAAAGAAACATTGATTTGGGCAGGTATATGGAATATCGGGCCGACCAGAAAAAGTTCAAAAAGTATTTAGAAACAGCAGATCAAAATAACGGAGGTAAAAAGAAGAAAAAGCCGTTCGAAATAAACGATGATATAAGAGATGTTACAACCTCTCCTGCTAAGCCACCTTCCCCTGAAGTAATAAGGGGAGATATAGCGCGGCTAAAAGATGAATTCTTCGCCGGTAAGCTTTCTGAATATATTGATATATATGGAGGCAATCATGCTATGTTGAAAACCATTTATTTCTATGAAAAATACCTGGAGCCAGGCTTAAAAAGAAGATGCAGGAAATGGTGTGACGACTTTAATTATGCCAATCATGCACTCCAATTAGTTACCAATAAAAAAGAAGTATTTGTTCCTGTGAAAGAAGAGGATAGAATACAATTTTGATGTTTTTCGCTTCTTTTCGATTTTTAGCGCTTCAGATTCAGGGGACATTGCTTTTTTCCGCCCCTTAACCAATTGTGGTTTTACCACACCCTCATTAATGGCTTTCATAAAAACGGCATTACTGATGCCAGCCATTTTTAAAGCTCCTTCTTTGGTGAGGAGTTGGTCCTGTTGCATGCCCAGCTTTATTTCCTCTTTGATAATGGAGCGAAGCTTCGAAAAACTCTTCGGTGCTTATTTGGTGAAGCAGAATTGTTTCCATTTTAATGAGTTAAACATTCAGCTAAAAATACGTTATAGCTAAGACTAGGTTTTAGTCAACTTTTGTGCCCCCTAAAGTTTTGTTTCCCTTGTTTTGTTCACTATATTTGCCCGTACACGTAACGTGTACAAACACTATAAATGAACAAAGAGGACAAAATATTAGGCACTGCCATTAAAAACTTAACCGACTATACCGGTTTAAAGGCCCACTGGAAAGCCGGAAAAGAGCCTGTGGATGCCATACTTTATTTGGAAGATAAAAATATTATGTTTTATGTAGAAGTAAAAAGGGAACTACGTGGCCATCACTTAGAATTACTTCAACAATATGCTAAACAACATCAACCTTTTATGGTAGTTGCTGAAAATATATTTCCGACATTAAAAAAGGATTTACGCGATAAGGGTATAGCTTACCTGGATGCTGCAGGAAATATATTCTATGACACCAAAAACCAGTACGTATGGATCGAGGGAAATAAAATCGAAAAGAGGCAAGAAGAGAAAAAGAACCGGGCATTTACAAAAGCTGGATTAAGGGTTGTTTTTCAATTCCTGTTGAATGAAGAAACGCTCAACCAGCCTTACAGGGAAATTGCAGCCATGGCGGGTGTCGCGTTAGGTAATATCAAACATGTTTTTGATGGCTTAAAAGAACTGGGTTTTATCCTTCGTATAGACAAGAATCGAATGAAGCTTTTAAAGAAAAGAGAACTCTTAGACCGGTGGATAGATGGCTATGGGACTGCGCTAAAGCCCACGTTACATATAGGCAATTATCGTTTCTTAAAGGAAGAGGATGATAAGGCCTGGAAAAAGCTAAAGCTTGATGGCGAAAAAACTGTTTGGGCAAGCGAAGCAGCAGCCGATCTCATCACAAACTTTTTAGTGCCCTTAAAGTTGGATCTATACACCAGGGAAACAAAGACTGAATTAATGAAGAAGTGGCGCCTCATTCCTGATCCGGCTGGGAAGGTTCAGCTTTATGAAACGTTTTGGAATAATAAGACGGACCAGAAATATGCACCGGAAATACTGGTCTATGCAGATTTGATCATAACCAACGATCCCAGGTGTATAGAAACCGCACAAATGATCTACGATAAATACTTAGCCAATGAGTTCGTATAGCCTGCAACGAAGCGAACTGAAAGAGGTATTTGATGCGGTGGAAGATGCCTTCAGTAATTTAGGCATCGATTACTATGTTATTGGCGCTTTGGCCCGTGATATTTGGTATTCAAAGGAGAATAAATTGAGCAGAGCTACCAGGGATGCAGATTTCGCGATCCTGGTAGGGGCCGAAACACAGTTTGAAGAAGTAAAAGATTACATGAAGGCCCAAAAGGGCTTTCAGGATTCTAAGGGGAATATGTATGTGTTATTCTCACCCAATGGTCATCTGGTTGATATTCTGCCATTCGGCGCCATTGAGATTGACGAAAAAGTCAAAATTGTGGGCATGGGACTAACCAGCATAAGCGTCAACGGCTTTTCTGAAGTATACAATAGCGGAACGGCTGAAGTGCAGCTCGATACCGGCCATCACTTCAAAGTAGCCAGTTTATCCTCCATTGTTTTACTGAAATTGATCGCATATGATGACAGACCTGAGCAAAGAGCCAAGGATGGCAGAGATGTAGGGAGTATTATTGAACACTATTTCGATCTTGAGGCTGAGCGCATCTATGAACATCATTCAGACTTATTTACCGAAACAGAAAAAGATTATGAGCTACAGGACATAGCGGCTACTGTAATTGGTAGAGAAATAAAAATAACTATCGGCGAAAATTCAGCTTTGCTTCAGAGAGTTAAAACAATTTTGGAAAGGGAAATACAGCTTGGGGAAAAGAGCAGCTTTATCATCAATATGATTGTGGAAACAAAGAGTAGTGTTGAGGAGGCAGCCAAACGTCTCGAAAAGATTCTAATCCCATTATAGAACATTGATTTAATATTTATATATTAAGCCTTTTTTAAACCGACCCGATTTATTAGATGTTATTAAGCAACCTAAACGAAAACCAAAAATAAGCCGTTCTGGCTGAAACAAAACGACTGCTTGTGCTAGCCGGAGCCGGCTCTGGTAAGACAAAAACGCTCATTCAAAAGCTCTTGTATCTTCTAAGTGAGAAGGCCACAAAGCCCTCCAGCATATTAGCTATCACCTTTACCAAGAATGCAACCAACGAGATGGTTGACCGCCTAATTATTGCAGGTGACGACAATGGGGATTATGAAGAATTCATCAATGACAAGTTTATAACTAAAGAACAAAAAGAAAGAGAACGCAGGAACCGGGTGCAATCCAAACCATGGATTGCTAATCTTACGGTAAAAACGTTCCATTCTCTGTGTTACAAGCTACTGAAAAATAGCGGTGGTGTTTCTTTCGATAATCAGTTTCGCTTGCTTATAGATGAGCAGGCGGATGATGTGAAAGAAGATGAACACAGAACTATTGCTCCTGAAAAGTCCGGAGACATAAAACATAAGATATTGCTTGAACTCTGCCAGAATACCACCTATCTTCTCAAGTTGAAGAGGTATATTCTCGATTTCTATGTTGACAAATCATACGTTGATAAAAACATACAATCCCGTTCTTACACCAACCAGATTACTTATACCACACTCAAAGGCGAAAAAGTAAAATCAAAATCAGAAAGGGATATTGCCGATTGGCTTTTTCGGCATAACCTTAAATACAATTATGAACCCACCGTAAATTTTAGGGACTTTGACTTTAAACCGGACTTTTACATTCCACAGGCAGATTTATATCTGGAACATATAAGCGGCAAAAGCTATAAAACAACAAATAAAGAGGAACAGTTTGTTTTGGCTGGAAGACAATGCGCTAAAACCTTTGAAGCTATGTCACAGGATTCTACGCTGTTTAACCTGGCATTGGAAAGGATAGTAATGGGTAGGGTCAGTGATAAAATTTCCCAGTTGGCTTCCTTGAAATATGAAGAGGAATTTAAAACCTATGGTGAAAAGATCAAGGACTTTTTGAAAATGGTGAGTAGGGTTCAGTCCATGGTAAAGGCCGAAGACATATCTCCAAACGATCTTTTGTGCAAAGCAGCAGAACACCAACATGAACGCGTCCGGGTTTTTTATGAATTGGCCGTACCGATCATGAAAGCCTATAATGATTATTGCATCAATAAATCTTATTTAGACTTCGATGACTTGATCATTCAAGCCATACGACTATTGGAGCAAAATAGTGAAATCAGGAATGTATACCATGACCGGTTTAAATACATTTTGGTGGATGAGTTTCAGGATGTGAACAGTCTACAAGTGAAACTTCTGGATCTTTTGCTAACACCGGAAACGCAGCTTTTTTGCGTGGGTGACGACTGGCAAAGTATCTATGGCTTTAGAGGGTCTGAGGTAGACTATATTGTAAACTTTGAAAAGCATTTTGAACAGCCACAGGTCATTAAGCTAGACGTTAATTATCGAAGTACACAAACTATAGTGGGAGCCAGTACAGAAGTGATTCGGAAAAATAAGTTCCAAATCGACAAGGAAATTAGGGCTCATAAACAAACGCCCAGTAAGATACAGATATACCGGTCAAAGGAAATAGACCAGGATGGTGTCGATTATATGGTTGAAAAAATAAGGCAGTTGCAGGATGAGGGTTTAAATCCAGAGGACATATTGATTCTTTACCGCCGAAGTAAAATGTATCAACCGTATAGAGAAGCATTAAAAGTGGCAGGTTTGAGGGTCACGGCTAAAACAATACATGCTTCCAAAGGACTGGAAGCAAAAGTGGTTTTCATTATTGGCTTGACAGACGGCTCCGGCGGATTTCCGGATATATGGTTGGACGATGTAGTGTTTAGGGTAGTGAAGGATGTGAAATTTGATATGCTGATGGAAGAAGAGCGAAGGCTATTTTATGTAGCGCTTACCCGTGCCAAGGACGAGCTTTATCTGATTACTGAATTAGGAAGCGAATCCCGCTTTATTGATGAAATTCCCAAAGAATTTTATGCGGTAAATAAAACTGAATTCAAGAATATCATCAATCCAATCCCTGTTTGCACCCAATGTGCTACAGAAATCAAGGAGTTTTATAAATTTTGTCCTACCTGCGGAACTGTGATTTAGAATAACCTATTACTTCCTTCCAAAATCAGCAGGATTTTCGCCCCAGGCTTTGGTTTCCCACTTTAGAACTGGATTAACAAACTCATTTTCTTTAAGCCATTTAACTGCCCGGTCCAACAGTTCAAAAAGCTTATTGTTCTTATCCGTCGGCAATAAGCCACTCCGGTGAGTTTTGTCTTGAACCCAACCAATAGCGTTACGGCTATCAGAATAGATAGGAATATTGCTATTCTGCTTTTTAAGATGGGCTAGGGCATGAACAATGGCGAGGAACTCACCCACATTTTGCGTTCCCTCTTCAAAAGGCCCTTGATGAAAGACCTTTATGCAGGTCAAGGTATCTACACCCTGATACTCCATGCGTAAAGTCGCAGTATTCCATGCTGCATCAACTGAAATGCTTGGATAAATAGGTTCGCCAATAAGTTGCAATTGTTCGTCCGAAAGCTCACTTTCAAATTTAGTTTCCTGGCCCCAGTGCAGCTCGTAGCCTTCGGCAAAAGATTTATTGGCCGTTTCTAAAGATTTGAAGGCTTTATACTTTGCTCCTGGAAAACCATGGATGGAATCTTTACATTTTTGCCATTCAGTGAAGACACCTTTTTCTTTTCCTTGCCAAACGACATACACTTTTTTTGCCATAACGATTTGATTAAGGCAATATATACATGAGATTTTATAAATGCAAGAATAAGTGGGCTGTTAGCATAGCCGCCGTCGGCGATTAATTAGGAACTTACTATTTCTTCGATGGGCACCAGTTTTCGAGTTGCTCTTCTACTTCAAATAACAATACCCTCTGTAATTTTAATTGTTCGCTTTTAATCCTTTTATTTGTCATCTCACTTCGTAAGTCGTTGATAAAAAATTCATTTTTGTCATTGAACATTTTACCTTGATAATTCATAATAAAATCAAATTTCTCTTTAATTTTTTTCTGCTGATTTTTATAATAGATCCGGTACAAGTATTCAAGCCTTGAAAAGCGGCAACAAATTACAGGTGCGATATTTCCCGAAAAAATCGTTTACCGCGAAAACACTTATCGAACCAACCTCCCTGCACCCTATGTGTGAAGTAATAACCACAAGGGAAACGGCTTTCAACGGAAAAGGAAAAAAGAAAGGTCAGAATATTTCTGACCTTTCCTGCTGGGTAGTCCCGACAGGAATCGAACCTGTATCTAAAGTTTAGGAAACTTCTATTCTATCCGTTGAACTACGGGACCAAGGGAGCGCAAAAATAGGAATTTTACCGTCGCGGGGTCACCAATTTTAAAAGGATCGGACGGAAAAAAACAGGTAGTGTCCATCAGGGCTATGAAAATCCTTCTACGAATCAGCTACGTATATTTCCTCACATTTTAGGGGGAAGTTTTTGGTGTCAATACTATTTGTGAAAATAATCCGTTGATGTTTAGGTAATTGCAGAATTAACTTTTCGGCGAAAAATTGCCGGAATGATTGGATTCTAAATTGATTAATGTTTATCCAAATAACAACCATGAAAAGTGTTACCCCCAATGTTGGTAAGATTCTGATAGTGGATGATGAGGGCGATATTTGCTACCTGCTTTCCACGTTTTTCAAGCATGAAAATTTTGAGACCGACCAGGTAAATACACTGGCCCAGGCTGAGATACATATCCGGGAGAACACCCCTGACCTCGTGTTTCTTGACAATCATCTCCCTGACGGTCAGGGTATAAAGGTGATAGACAGGCTTAAGGCAGCGTACCCAAAAACGAGGATCGTAGTAATCTCTGCGCACGATTCAGCTTCAGACCAACAAAAGGCGATAAATAATGGTGCCGATATGTTTATTTCCAAACCCTTTACCCGAGACCAGGTAAAAGGCGCAGTGTGGTCTTTATTGAAGATGGCAGGTTAATGTTTAATGCAGGAGAGAAGAACTTTGATGGCCTTGTTGAAACCGTCTACCGACGTAGGTTTCGTAATAAAGTGAGCTGCACCAAAATCTTTGGAGAAAGATATATCTTCCTGGGCGGCTGAGGTTGAAAAAACTACCAGTGGTATTGCTGAAAACGTTTCGTGTTTTTTTATCATTTTCAGAATTTCCCGGCCATGTACTTTCGGGAGGTTAAAGTCTATTACTATCAGTTGGGGGGAGAAGTCGGGATCTCTTAAAAATTCGGCCACTTTATCACCTTCGCTGAACACGCGAAGATCAACCGTCAGGTCATTACTTGTAAAGGAATCACGGAGCAATTCCACATCGTCAGTATCATCTTCAACGAGCAAAATTTTCAACTCATCCATGGATGGCAAAGCTATGAATATTTACAATCTGCAACCACAGAAGGTAGGAATTTTATAAATCTATGACCGTTCACTTAGTTCGAGCCAGCGCATTTCCATTTCGTCTATCAACCTGATAATTTGCCCGATTCTTTCTGTTGCCGAAGTAAGTTCGTCGAAGGAGAGGGTGGCAAGTTTTTCTTCCAATCCGGCTTTTTCGCGCTGCAGCACGGGGATCTCTTTTTCTATTTTTTCGAATTCTGTTTTTTCTTTAAAGCTTAGTTTTTTTACTTCGGTGGCATCCTGCTTTTTTTCTGTTATGGTTTCGGGGAATTTATCTGATGCAGTTGATCTTTCTTCCTTTCCCTTTGCCTGCAGTTCCCTTGAGGCAGTTTCGCGGTACTGCGTGTAGTTTCCGGGAAAATCTCTTACTACGCCTTCGCCTTCGAAAACAAATAAATGATCGACCATTCGATCCATAAAATACCGATCGTGGCTCACAATGAGGATGCAACCCGGGAAGTCCATCAGGAACTCTTCCAGTGTTCGGAGTGTTTGCAAGTCCAGGTCGTTCGTCGGTTCATCCAGCACCAGAAAGTTTGGATTTCTGAACAGAACAGCCATAAGGTGAAGCCTTCGTTTTTCTCCCCCGCTAAGCTTGCTAAGGAATGTGAACTGTTGTTCACCGGTAAAGCCAAATTTTTCCATGAACTGGCTTGCGGAGATCTTTGATCCGTCTGCCAGCGGAAAAAATTCGGCCATGCTTTTAACGTATTCGATGGCTCTTTTATCTTCTTTGTAAACGAGTCCTTCCTGGCTAAAATGCCCGAACACTACGGTTTCGCCGTGGTTGATCTTTCCGCTGTCGGGTTCTTCCAGTTGAAGTGCTATTCTAAGAAAAGTAGACTTTCCAACCCCGTTCTTTCCCACCACACCGATCCTTTCACCTTTTTTGAAGGTGTAATCGAAGGCCTTTAAAATGGGAAGCTGCCCATAGCTTTTGTAAACTTTTTTCATTTCCAGCACCTTGCCGCCGAGCCGGGACATTTTCATTTGAAGGCTTACCTCGCCAACTTCCCGCCTGGCCTTCACTCTTTCTTCAATATCGGCGAAGGCATCCTGCCGGCTTTTACTTTTCACGGTACGTGCCTTAGGTTGTTTGCGCATCCATTCCAGTTCTTTGCGGAAGATATTTTTATCTTTTTGCAGTTCGCTTTGTTGCACTTCAAGCCTCAGGCTTTTTTGTTCGAGGAAGTAATCGTAGTCGCCTTTATATATGTAAGTCTTTTCTTCATCCATTTCCACGATCTCATTGCATACAGCATCTAAAAAATATCTATCGTGGGTAACAAGGAGGAGGGTGATCTTTTTTGCGGCGAGGAATTCTTCAAGCCATTCGATCATACCCACGTCGAGGTGGTTGGTCGGCTCGTCCATTATAAGCAGGCAGCGTCCCTCGTGGAGATCGGTTTCTATCAGGGCCTGGGCGAGGGCCACTCTTTTTTGTTGCCCTCCGCTAAGGTTTCCCACTTTCTCATCCAGGTGATGAATTTTAAGTTTACCCAGAATTTGTTGAAGATCGCTTTCAAAACTCCATGCATTAAGGTCGTCGAGGCGCGACATCAGTTCTGCGAGTTTGTTTTCATCTTCCTCACCCTTTTCGAGGAATAGCTCGTATTCTTTTACCGCCTGTATAACGGGGTGGGGTAGCCGAAGAACGTTATCGCGGATGCTTTTGTTGGCTTCGAAATTATGTTCCTGTTGCAGCATAACGGTTCGAATATCTTTATGAACCCATACTGTTCCGGAATCAGTTGTGTCCCGACCAGCGATAATTTTCATGAGGGTGGTTTTGCCGGAGCCGTTGCGTGCAACCAGGGCGATCTTGTCACCTTCTTCTATGTTAAGGGTGATGTTTTTAAAGAGGGTGCGGATTCCGAATGATTTGGAGATCCCTTCTACAGAGGCGTAATGCATACGCAAAGATACGGGGGAGGGATGGTGTGGTGGTTTGTTAAGTGGAGATGAAGAAGCAAAATCAAAATCGTTTTTGACACCACACGATTAGTTATTTTGATCGCACTCAGGTATAAAATATTGAGATGCGGAGGAAAAGAGTAAATAAAATTGGGGGCTCAGCCTGCTGGATTCATGATAACGGGTAGGGTTTCACTTGAAGCGCAGAGATCGGATATCTTCTTAGCGGTTTCCAACCACACGATTAGGTAGTTTAGACGCATTCAGTTAGAAAACGCTGAGATGCGTAAGAAATCTTGGGTTAAAATCGTATTTGTATCATAGAACTCATTGAAAAATTTAATAACATTTTTCGTTGTTACCGTACTCGTACATTTTAAATCGAAGGATTAATCGCCAACCATTTCGCCTGAAAACTGATCATCCCGGGCGCTTCAGATCAGTATTTCTATCGATAATGCGATTTGAATGGATAGTCGTGGGCTTATCGCTATTTTTGAATTTCAACTATTCTGGATGCAGCCCCTCGTGAGCGTGCTTATGATAACACATAATCATGCCCCCTTTATAGCAAGATCAATCCAATCAGTCCTTTCCCAGGAATCCTCCTTCAGCGTGGAACTTATTATTGGGCATGATGCATCAACAGACTCAACCCGCGACATCATCGACCGATTTATATCCCTTCATCCGGAAAAAATTAAAGTTGTCCACCATCCGCAACAGATCGGTATGACCCAAAATTTCCTTCACACCCTTAGCCGATGCGAGGGAAAATATATAGCAATTCTGGACGGGGATGATCAATGGATCGATAATAAAAAACTGGAAATCCAGGTGGATTTCCTTGAAGAAAATCCTCATATAATTGCCTGCGGAGGAAATACTATTACGAGACACACTTCCGGAATTCGTTTTTTTTCATTGGAAAGAGTGTTTAAAAAATGGTCAAATAAAAATAAGCTTCAGCTTTATGATCATGAGGAGATGATTGTGTCAAACAGGCTTCGATCGCCAACGGTTGTCGGAAGATCAGAAGCTTTTCGCATAGCTGCCGGGTCAGTTACCGATGGTGTGGTGCTGGACTGGCCGCTATATATCGGCATGGCAGCAGGAGATCAATCCGGTTTCTTTGCAGTTTTACCCAATCTGTTTGCCGCATATTCGGTTCACCAGGGCGGCGTTTTTTCCGGAACATCCTTTTCGCAGAGATTGGAAATTTCCGCATTAGCCAGGGAAAATATTACTTCGAATAGCCGTGGCCGTTATCTGGGCTGGCATTTCCCGGTTTGCAGATTACATGATCCCGTCCGGTATAACCAGAATTTAATTTCAGAACATTACGCGCGCCATTTTTCGAACGCAGGCATTTCTTTTTCCATTGATGATATTCCAACAGCAGCAACCATCCTCGCAAATTCTAACAAACAATTGATTGAGAAATTTGGTTTTGTTTTCGCCCTCTTATCTTTAAAAAGCAAATCGTTTTATGAATTTACCGTGAAGCTTGGCGGCATTATGCAACTGCTAAAAAATTCCTCCTTGCCCGATCAAAAAAAGGAGAAATTATTAGGATGCCTTGGTACCGCCTGGAGAGACACCTTGTTCTATTCAAAGCCCACATTCAGAATACTGAAGCCTTTTATTCTTTCATCCTTGCGTAAATATTCGGGCCTGTCAGTTCTCAGCGTTTTACATGTTTGCCGGCATTCATACATCAAAAGTTGAAAACAGACAATCACATACCTGAACTTCAAATGAAATCCATTTCTTCAGCAAAATGGAACATTACCGGGCAGGTTGCAATACAACTTCTGAATGTAGGCGGTACAATTGTTCTTTCCCGTTGGTTACCTCCGGGCGCGGTGGGCCTGCTTCTTATGCTCAGCCTGATATCCAATTTTGTTGCAATAATTTTCAACCATGTTATTGGCAACGCTGTCGTTCAAAATTCCAGTCTTAATAACAAAGATCTTTCATCAATTTTTTGGATGAATATTTTCATTGCGGCCTTCTTTCATATTTTGCTTTTCCTTTTTTCGCCCGTTATTTCTGCTTTTTACAAAGAAGACCAGATCTTAAAATATTTACCTTATTTCGGAACCGTTTTCTTTTTTTATGCATTAGGTGGAGTAAGCCAGGCCCTATTGGTTAAAAGGCATGCTTTTAAAAGGATTGTGGCGGGCAACCTTGTTGGGATAACAGTTTCTTTTTCAGTTGCCATTTTCATGGTTGCACAAGGTTATGGAGTTGAAAGCCTTTTTGTGCAACTCCTCTTAAACACATTTATATCCTCGCTGTTTTTTTTTATTGCTGAAAAATGGAAGCCTCTTTTTCATTTTTCTTTTTCATCATTAAAGAAGGTTCGCCGATTTGTTTCTCATCTGCTTTTTAATTCATCTCTTGAATATCTTGTTTTTAATCTGGACAACTTCATAGTTGGTCGATTTTTCGGTAATACCGGGCTTGGCCTGTACGGGAGGGCGCGCCAATGGGTCTTTCTACCGGTGCAAAATGTAGCCTTTTCAATCAGCCGAAGCTTCTTTCCCACCTTTGTACAGCTAAAAGATGATTTCGATTCACTTCAAAAAACCTTCCTTTTTTCATTCCGCTTGTCCTTTTACCTTACATGCATCCTGCTTATTTTTATGGTTGTTTCTGCCGGGGATCTTGTGCATATCTTCCTTGGAGAACAATGGCTTGAAATAGTGCCTCTCTTCATCTGGTTCAGCTTTACTGGTATTGTTGGAACTATCAATGGCTTCAACGATTCTTTTATAACAAGCCAGGGGAAAACAGGCTTGCTTCTACGCACGGGAATTTTTGAAAAAATATTCACGGTCGCCGGCCTGTTGTTGGCTATTCCGTACGGATTGAAAGGACTGGTAATTGCAAGGCTGATCACCTCTCTTTGCATAGTTATCCCTAAAACCTATGTAGCATTAAGGGTTGCACGTATTTCCTTCAGTAAATGGATGCATGAGATCTTGCCGGCCCTCTCAATTTGTTTTTTACTTCTCGTTGCAGGTATAACTTCGGTTCGCGCGTTGGATTCTATTTCCGGGATCGCCCGGCTATCGATCGTATCAGGAGTTTATTTGCTGTTACTTATTATACTGTCTTACCTTTTTAAAGAACCGGCGTATCAAACCCTGCTCAAGGCTATATTGCATCGCAAAAAGCCGGAGCCGAAATAAGGCAGAAGACATTATGAAGGAAAGGATTGCCATATGTATCAACTCTCTTCGTATAGGCGGCACCGAAAGGGTGGTTACTATACTCATGGAGCATTTGAAAACTGAATTTGATATCCATCTCATTCTTTATAATGAGGAAGTTGAATACAAAATTCCGGAGGACATTACGGTATATCCTCTGGGAGGTCCTTCGCGTGAGGGAGGCGTTGCGATGTTGCTGAACGGCCTGTTTTTTTCGTATAAACTTAACCGTTACCTCCGCCAAAAATCTATCACCACGGTAATTGGTTTCCTTAACCGCGGCTGCTATCTCACAGCCCTTGTTAAAAAAGTTTTCAATTATCGGGGAAAGGTTTTGATGTGCCAGAGAACGCATCAAACAACTCTTGTAAGCCACGGAAGTTTCATGTACAAGGTATTTTCTAATAGGCTGCTGAAGTGGTCTTTCGCGGCTGCAGACCTTTTGGTGGCAAATTCTTCTGAAATTAAGGAGGACCTTGACAAATATGTTTCCAGGAAAGTGCAGGTGGTATTTATACCAAACCCGATTGACCTTGAAGAGATTCGGAACCTTGCAGATGAAGATGTGAATTTCAGATTTTCAGCTGATCAGTTTCATTTTGTTGTACTCGGTGGTTTGCGGGCGGAAAAAAATCACGAACTACTTCTGCATGCCTTTGCTCATCTGCCGGCAGGTGCAGCTAAGCTATGGATAATAGGCGGCGGAAAGTTGGAGCATAGGTTGAAGAGGCTGGCAACGCGGCTGAACATTTTCAACTCGGTTGAATTTTGCGGCAGCATGACAAATCCTTTTCCCTTGTTGATGAAAGCTGACGCGATGGTGCTTTCTTCGCGGGTTGAAGGATTTCCGAATGCATTGCTCGAAGGTTTAGCATGCGGGAAGGCGATCATTTCCACCGACTGCAAAAGCGGGCCGAGAGAGATACTTGCTCCCGAACTTTCCGGTAAAGGCATGCTTGAAGATATCGTGCCGGCGAAGTATGGTATACTAGTTCCGGTTCACGACGCCGTTTCCCTTGCAAAGGCAATGAAAGAGATAATGACCAATGACAGGCTGAGAGGAGAATATTCAGAAAGAGCCTTGATCAGGATCAAAGCTTTCGATATCAATGTTCTCAGGAAGGAATTCATCCGGGTTTTTTCATCCGGCACTGGCACGGGAATATGAGCATTGCCTGAATTAATTTCTTTTCTTTGCACAGCCGACGGAAAAATTCTGCGGACTTTAAATATGTCTAGAAATATTTTAATAACCGGCGGGGCCGGCTTCATCGGGTCGCACCTGGTTCGCCTTTTTGTTACTAAATATCCTGATTACAATATTGTAAACCTGGACAAGCTAACCTATGCTGGTAACCTTGAAAACCTTAGAGATATTGAATCTTTGCCGAACTACACTTTTGTAAAAGGCGATATCTCAGACCTCAGCTTTGTTCGATCAATGTTTGAGCAATATAGGTTCGATGGCGTTCTTCATTGCGCCGCTGAAAGTCATGTTGACCGGTCAATATCAGACCCCCTTGCCTTTGTTGAAACGAATGTTGTAGGAACTGTTAGCCTTCTGCAGGCAGCGAAAGAGTTTTGGCAACATAATATGAAGGACAAGATCTTCTACCATATTTCAACCGACGAAGTGTATGGGTCTCTCGGCGCCGATGGCTTTTTTACCGAAGAAACGCCCTATGATCCGCGAAGCCCCTATTCTGCATCAAAAGCTTCCTCCGATCATTTTGTGCGCGCTTTCTTCCATACTTATAATTTGCCGGTAAAAATTTCAAACTGTTCAAATAATTACGGACCCTTTCACTTTCCCGAAAAACTGATCCCTCTCTGTATTCTTAACATCATCAATCGAAAACCCCTGCCTATTTACGGCAAAGGTGAAAACGTGCGCGACTGGTTGTATGTAGAAGATCATGTAAAAGCGATCGACCTTATATTTCATGAAGGCAAGGTTGGAGAAACGTATAACATCGGCGGGCACAACGAATGGAGCAACATTAACCTCGTGAAAGAACTTTGCAGGCAGATGGATGAGAAATTATCACGGACGCCGGGCGAAAGCGAACAGTTGATCACCTATGTAAAAGACAGGGCGGGGCACGACTTACGGTATGCCATAGACGCCGAAAAATTAACCCGGGAACTGGGCTGGTTGCCTTCGCTTCAATTTGAAGAAGGCCTTTCAAGAACTATTGACTGGTACCTTCAAAACCAGGACTGGCTTGAGGATGTTTCTTCAGGGAATTATCAACATTACTATCAGCAACAATACCACAGACGCTAAAATGAAGGGAATAATACTGGCAGGCGGATCAGGAACAAGACTGTATCCTATAACGATGGGAATAAGTAAACAACTTATGCCGATTTACGACAAGCCCATGATCTATTATCCGCTGAGTACGCTTATGCTCGCGGGAATAAAAGATATTCTTATAATAACCACCCCGGATGACCAACAGCAATTTGTACGATTAATTGGCGATGGCAGAAAATGGGGTTGCAGCATTAGCTATGCGGTGCAGGAGAAACCAAACGGGCTTGCACAGGCTTTCGTAATCGGGGAAAAATTTATCGGGTCAGACGATGTTGCGCTTGTGCTGGGCGATAATATTTTTTATGGAAGCGGGTTTTCAAAATTGCTTCAGCAGTCTTCAAACCCCGACGGTGCAGTGATATTTGCTTATCCTGTAAGTGACCCTGAAAGATACGGTGTAGTTGAATTTGACGATCAACAGCGGGCGCTCAGCATCGAGGAAAAACCTTCGAAGCCGAAAAGCAATTATGCTGTTCCAGGCCTTTATTTTTACGATAATAGTGTAGTTGAAATTGCAAAGAACATCAAACCCGGCCAAAGAGGCGAATACGAGATCACTGATGTAAACCGGGAATACCTCAACAAGAAAAAATTAAAAGTAGCCGTGCTGGATCGTGGCTTTGCCTGGTTGGACACCGGCACTTTCGATTCTCTCAGCGATGCAAGTGAATATGTTCGCGTAATTGAAAAACGCCAGGGATTAAAAATCGGCTGCCCGGAAGAAGTTGCGTGGAGAATGAATTTTATAAACGATGAAGAACTCCTGGGCCTTGCAGAATCATTAAAGAAAAGCGGTTATGGAGAATACCTGGTGCGAATTAGCAGATCCTGACCATAAAAGAAAAGAATGTCCCGAATAAATGTTACCAAGTCCTTTCTCCCGGAAAAGGCTGAGTTTCTGAAATACATTGATGCAGTGTGGGAGTCAGCCTGGCTTACCAATAACGGACCCTTTCTTCAGGAGCTTGAAAAAAAGCTCGGCGATTTCCTTTCTGTTGAAAATCTTCTGGTATGTGGTAATGGCACCATCGTATTGCAAATGGCAATTAAGGCGCTTGGTATAAAGCGTAAAGTTATCACAACTCCTTTTTCCTACGTTGCCACACTTAATTCTATCATATGGGAAAACTGTGAACCGGTATTTGTAGATATTGATGCTGAAACACTTTGTATTGATGCTGAAAAAATTGAGGAATCAATCACTTACGATACAGAAGCTATTCTTTGTACTCACGTTTACGGCTACCCGTGCGATGTAGATAAGATCGCAAAACTTGCCTCAAAATATAATTTAAAAGTTATTTACGATGCGGCCCATGCTTTTGGAGCTAAGCTTAGAGGGCGCTCCTTGTTTGAATATGGTGATGTAAGTACCTGCAGCTTTCATGCTACTAAACTTTTTCACTCCGTGGAAGGAGGGTGCGTGACCTCGCCTCATAAGGATGTTTTTGATGCTCTTTATAAATTGCGGCAGTTCGGGCATATCTATGACGACTACTACGTGGCAGGCATCAATGGAAAGAATTCGGAACTGCACTCTGCAATGGGTTTATGTGTTCTTCCGCATGTGAGCAACATAATTGAAGAAAGAAAACAAATATCGGATCTCTATGATTCAGGATTAAAAAACCCACGCCGGCCCCACACCTTCCTGGAAGAATTTGAATACAACTATGGATATTATCCGGTGATTCTTGAATCAGAGGAGATATTAATTAAGGTAATGGATGCCATGGCAAAAGAAGATATATTTCCCCGTAGGTATTTTTATCCGTCTCTCAACGAACTCGTTTTTGTGAAAGCGTTTGCGCGGCCATGCCCTGTTTCGGAAGATATCAGCAGAAGGGTTTTGTGCCTGCCATTATATGCGGGCTTAGCCACCAGCGATGTAGAGCGGATCATTAAATTGTTTAACAGCAATACTTAGTAAGGCAATAAGAATCTGCTATATTGTGCCAAAACTAGTGGTCTCCGCAAGTTGATAACCTGGAAATAAGCATGAAGAGACTTCGAAAGGTTTCCGGTATTTATAAAAACCCAGCTGCAAAAGCAATCGGCGTTTACACCTTTACAAACTTTTTTGCAAAAGGAGCTTCCTTCCTTCTTCTGTTTATTTACACGAATCCTCTTTATATATCACCTTCTGAAAATGGGCTGCTCAACCTGATGAGCACCTCAATTATCTTCCTTGTTCCATTTGTTTCCCTGGGATCTGTCCACTCAATAAATGCAGATTTTTTCAAAATGAATGCGAATGATTTCAGGAACAGTTTTACAACCAGCCTTGTTCTGCCGGCTGCAATAACGATCCTTTCTTTTTTTGCGCTCTATATCTTTCGTGAACCTCTGCTTAAAACCTATGGTTTTCCTTTTTCATTTATATGGATAATCCCTTCCATTGTGTTCTTTAATTTCTGTTATGAGCACCTGATGAACCTCATCAGGAATGTAAACGATACAACCAGGTTCTTGAAGGTGAACGTCACGCGCACAGTTGTGGAGATTTCCCTCTCTGTGATACTGGTAGTATTTTTTACCTGGCGTTGGGAAGGAAGGGTGGCGGGAATATTAATGGCATACGCTCTGATCTTTTTGTATGCCTTCTACTATTTTAGAAAGAAAAATTATCTGTTCGGAAAGATAAGCAGAGATCGTCTTTTTCATGAGTTACAGTATGCAGGTCCGATCATTATCATGCAGGTAAGTATTTTCTGCCTGGGCTCTTCTGATAAGTTCTTCCTTTCCGCTTTTACAAATGACAACAATGAAACGGTCGGTATCTACAGTATCGCAAGTATTTTTGCATCGGTGATCACAATATTTTGTACCGCCATCCTTCACTATTTTTTCCCGAAAATTTATGGACAGCTTTCCTCCGAAGAAGCCGACTATTCATTGATCAGGAAATATTTTATACTTTATGCAGGCATAATGGTGCTCTGCCTTATTGCAATGCTTATAGCGACGCCTGTTGCATACAAATATTTTATCCACGAAAAATACCATAAAGCATTATCCTACGTTCCTTACCTGTGCCTTGGCTGTTTTATGTGGGCCATCAACTATTTTTTTTATTCATCAATGCTGTTTTTCAAGCAAAAGAAAAAGATACTTGCGATATCACTCTTTTCGATCATTACAAGCCTTGGTATGAATTATTATTTTATCAGGAACTGGCAGGAACTCGGGGCTGCCCAATCCTTTCTGCTAAGTTATACTCTTGTTTTTGCAGCCACTCTTTTCATAAATTCGGGCTTCGTAAAGAACATTCTAAAATCCAACATCCGGAAATCGTAAATAATGAAGGAAGCAATATACAAGCTGGTGGATGTACTAACCTTCAGGCGCGGCCTTTCACGCAACATCAATGGTTTTCATGTAAAGCTCCCCGCACGATATGTGAATTATTTTCCTGACAATTATGAAGCTGCGAACTTCAGGTTTTTGAAAGACAATGTGAAGGCCGGCGATACGATCTTTGATATTGGCGCCCATATAGGGTTGTTCAGCACTATAGCTGCGCGGCTTGCTGGAAACGCGGGGCGTGTCATTTCTTTTGAACCTTCATCTGAAACTTTTAAACTTCTGAATGAAACAATTCGTATTAACGGACTTTCAAAAAACATCTTTCCCCGTCATGCAGCCGTGGGAGACAGGTCAGGTAAAGTGACCTTTTTCGTTTCACCTATCAGGGGAGATAACAGCAACAGCATTGTTTCGTATAAGAACGACCGTGAGTTGATACCTGTTGAAGTTGATCTTGTAAGTGTAGACGACCTCGTAAAGGCCGATCCCGGTATAAGACCTTCCTTTATGAAGATAGATGTGGAAGGCGCCGAGCTGGATGCATTGCGCGGGGCTTCTTTTACAATGCTAAACATAAAGCCACTTATAATTCTTGCGATACACCCTGAGCCGATAAAGGAAAAAGGCGATTCAATTGAAACGATTTACCACTTCATTAAAACACACGGCTATCGCGCAACGCTCAATGGGAAAGCGGTTGGAGTGGAAGACCTTGTAAACCGCAATGGCCTTTTCGACCTTCATTTGCTTCCCGGGTAACAACATGTTCGATAAATGAAACCAAAAATTCTTCATATTATTTTCAACCTCGGCCGCGGCGGAGCAGAAACCATGCTGGTTAATATGGTGAAAGAGGTTGAAGAATATGAGCATGTGATAGTAACTCTGTTTCCTGAAAACCATTTCGGTAATGAAATTCAGAATGCGAGAATTGTTTGCATGAACCTGAAGTTGAAGAACCTGTTGTTTTTTCCAATTGTCGCGCAAAGCTTGAAGAAAATTATTTTGAGCGAAAAGCCGGCCCTCATTCACACGCATTTATACTGGCCCACTGTTCTCGCCAGGATGTGCACTCCTCGCCACATACCTTTAGTTACTACTATTCATGCTTTTGCCGGGCAATTGGTAGACTTTAAACGATGGTATCTGAAAATGCTTTACCGTTTTTCTTACGGCATCCGGCCCTCCACTATGGTGGCTGTTGCAAACGGAGCTTTAAAAGAATATTATAGTTACCTGAAACTTAAGCCGGGCAGGAACCACGTATTGTACACTTTTGTAGATACCGGTAAATTTTTTCCTTCAAATACTGCACTCCCGGGCGAAACCTTGAAACTTGTAAGTGTGGGTGCCCTCCGCTATCAGAAAAATCACGAATACCTGATCAGAGCTCTTAAACATCTTGATCATTCTGATGTTTCGATAGACATTTACGGCGAAGGGCCTTTGCGGGAAGATATCCGCGAAAAGATCAACGCATCAGGAGTTAATATTCGATTAATGGGGCAAGTGAGCAATATCTCTGAAAAGCTTAAACAGTACGACGCATTCATCATGCCCTCATTTTATGAAGGTTTTTCTCTTGGGGTGCTGGAGGCGATGGCGATGAAAATTCCCTTGCTGTTGTCAGACATTCCTTCCTTCAGGGAACAGTGTGATAATTCGGCGATGTATTTTAGTTTGCACGATCCTTCCGATCTTGCACAAAAGATCCTTCAGTTGAAGGGAGATCAGAAAGGGCTTCAGGAAAGAAGTGAGGCCGCATACGAAAGGGTTCTTAAGAATTTTACGCTTCCGATTCACCTGGAAAAACTGAGGCAGATATACCGCTTGGAGTTAGAGCCGGAAAAACATAATGCGAGGTGGTAGGGTTTTTGTAAAACAACGAAGGTTTAGTTGAAGTAATAAGTAATATAATGTGCGGCATAGCAGGGTTTATTGATTTTAGCGGAGGTTCAGATGCTGATATCTTAAAAAATATTACCGGAGTTCTTGATCATCGCGGGCCTGATGCAAATGGTCACGCTTTCTTCGGAGAAACTGAAGCCGCAATAGGTTTAGGCCATAAAAGACTTTCCATAATTGACCTTAGCAGTTCGGCAGGTCAGCCGATGCGCTACAAGAATTTTCATATTGTTTATAATGGTGAGGTTTTTAACTATTCCGAAATAAAGGAAGTTCTTAGATCGCTTGGCCATTCATTCGAAACTTCTTCTGATACCGAGGTAATTCTGCACGCATTCGAGGAGTGGGGTGCGGAAATGGTTCACCGCTTCATTGGTATGTTCGCCTTTGCCATTTATGACGATCAAAAGAAAAAACTCACCTGCCTGAGAGACCGCGCGGGCATAAAGCCATTTTACTATTACTGGAAAGATGGGCTTTTCCTCTTTGCTTCGGAGCTTAAAAGTTTTCACCGCCATCCGGGTTTTAAAAAGCAAATTTCAAAAAGCGCTGTCCAGCAGTTCATTCAATACGGCTACATAATTGCTCCACTTTCTATTTTCGAAAATGCATATAAGCTGGAGCCAGGGCACTGGTTAGAATTAGCCGTTGATTCTACCACAATAAAAAAATCGTGTTATTGGAATGTATACGAAGCTTATAATAAGCCCAAGCTGGATATCTCTTTCGAAGAAGCAAAACAGGGAGTAACTGAGTTGATGAGGTCTGCATGCAACTATCGCATGGTGGCGGATGTTCCCGTTGGTATTTTTCTTAGCGGCGGTTACGACAGCACTGCAGTGACGGCTTTGATACAGGGCTCGCAAACGAAGCGACTGAAAACCTTTTCAATCGGGTTCTATGAAGCCGAATACAATGAAGCGCATTACGCAAAGAAAGTTGCAGAGCATCTTGGAACCGAACACTATGAACATTATTGTACAACCAGGGAAGCCCAGGATATAATCCCTGCCATTCCTTTTTTTTGTGATGAACCTTTTGGCGATTCATCGATCATACCAACAACGCTTGTGAGCAAACTGGCGAGGGAACAGGTAACCGTAGCGTTGAGTGCCGATGCAGGAGATGAAGTGTTTGGAGGCTATAACAAATACCCGATGGCCCTCGACCTTTATGGTAAAATGGCTTCCGTTCCCCCTTTGCTAAGAAATTTTTCTGGCAGGGTGCTCGCAAATTTTCCGGATAAAATGTTGCGAAGGCTTTCGGGCACAGAAGCCCTCGCTATGAAAAAGAAACGAATCTCCGAAGGTCTCCGGAAAGGAAAATTTTCCATTTTGGATGTAATGGATAAATATTTATCGCAATCATATTCAGAATCACAGTTAGATGAATTGTTGAATTTTCCGGTTCAGGACGGCCTTGAAATGTCTGCATTTGCCAGCGGACTCAACAAGTCTGTCAGCAACCTTGAAAAAATGATGGCGCTTGATTACAAAACTTATTTGCCTGATGACATCCTGGTGAAGGTAGATCGTGCCGGGATGTCTGTATCGCTTGAGGGGCGCGAACCCCTGATCGATTCAAGGCTGATAGAATTCGTTGCGCAACTACCTGTGGAATACAAAATGAAAAACGGCAGCAAGAAATTTATTTTGAAAGACATAGTTCACTCTCTTGTTCCCAAACAGCTGATGGACCGACCCAAGATGGGCTTCGGTGTTCCTGTATCAGACTGGCTTCGCGGGGAATTGAGTTCCTATGCTGATTCATTTATGACGGATGCTTCCTTTAATCACGGACTGTTTAGAAAAGAAGGAGTGAAAAAAATAATCAGCGAATTCAAAGCCGGTAACCGCAACTACAATTCTCTTTACTGGTTTTTACTTATGTTTCAAATGTGGCATAAACACTGGATGGATTAACTTGCCGACGGATGAAACATGTTTTATTTCTTAGTTATGATGGAATGACTGATCCACTGGGGCAAAGCCAGGTGATCCCTTATTTGAAAGGACTAACTTCCGCCGGATATCGCTTTACTATTTTAAGCTGCGACAAACCTTCTAATTATGCAGAAGGAAAAGACCAGGTGTTCTCTTCACTCCGCGGGTTTCCGATTAACTGGGTGAGTATCCCATATCATAAAGATCCGCCAGTGCTGTCTTCGATTTTCGATCTTATAAAGATGCGCAAGGCTGCGGCTGAAATACACCGGAAGGATACCGTTCACATGGTTCATACCCGTCCGGGAATTCCTCCAATGGTTGCTCTGTGGATGAAAAAAAAATTCGGGGTGCGGTTCGTAAACGATATACGTGGCTTCTGGGCAGACGAAAGAGTTGATGGAGGCATGTGGAATTTGCAGAACCCCGTTTTTAAAATGATCTACAAATTCTTCCGCAAAGAAGAAGATAAGAGTTTAAGGGCAGCAGATCATAATATTTGCCTTACATATGCAGCAAAAAAAATAATTCATAGCTGGAAACATATTCCAAAACAGCCCGTTCCTCTCACCGTAATTCCCTGTAGTGCAGATCTTCAATTGTTTAACCCAGACAAAGTTTCAACCTCCGTTCGCGATAAGTGGCGCGTGCAATTGGGCATTCCTCACACGGCTACAGTATTTACCTACCTTGGTTCAATCGGCGGCTGGTACCTTACTGATGAAATGATGAGTTTTTGCGCCATAGCAGCAAAAGAATTTCCTGCAGCTCATTTCCTTTTTATTTCGCCTCACAGGCATTCGGAAATAAAAGACAGAGCTGCAAAGCATGGTGTTCCTGAAAACCGGATGCACGTAGTGAGAGCACAAAGAGAGGAAGTGGCAACTGTTTTATCCTTAAGCCATTTTTCTTTTTTCTTTATTAAGCCGTGCTTTTCAAAACTGTCTTCTTCTCCAACCAAGCACGGAGAGATCATGGCAATGGGAATTCCGGTGATCACTAATTCGGGAGTGGGAGATGTGGCGGAGATTGTAGAGAATTTTGATGCAGGATTTGTGATCGATAATTTCACAACAGAAGAGTTTCAACGCGTGATAAGGGAAATAAAAGCGGGCAAAGGTTTCGACCTGAATAATATTCGCTTCGGCGCGAAGGAATTTTACGGGCTGGAGAATGCTGTGAAAAGCTACAGGGAGGTGTATGATAGAGTTTTCCGCGGCACTGATGCCTAAAGTTTTCTCAGCCAGATCACCAATTGAAGTCCGCGCTTGGTCATCTTCATATATTGCTTCAAGATCGGATGCAGAAAACGCGGACCGTGAAATATTGAGCCCACATCGTATTTGTAATAAGCGATCGAATATTCTCCGGTTAATTTCGCATTTTCTGTGAAAGACTTTACGTCGAATTCAAAAAGGTGAAATGGCGAATGCATCGGGCTTAAGTTCGTAACAAAATTTGTTCCACTTAATTTATAATATGCATTCAATAATTTTCCTATCAGGTGTTTGGAGGAAGGAACCTCTACATGCATCACTCCTCCCGGCTTAAGCCACTGCATTCCTTTATGTATACACTTTCCGGGATGATAGAAGTGTTCCAATACGGCGCCGAAATTCACGAAGTCGAATTCATTCTGAGGAAAATCCATTTCCTCCAGCATTCCCAGTTTCAATCTTTCAGGGTTCACCTTTGTGTGAGACAAAGCTTTCTCATAAAAAGGAACCGAGGGCTCAAAACCCCATGTGTCGAAGCCCGCATGTTCCAACGATAGCATTCCCATCCCGATCCCTGCACCGCAGTCCAAGGCCTTCATTCCAGGTTTGAACCCAATCAGCTCTTTCGTTTTCAGGATCTGTGGAAGAAAGTAATTTTCCTCCCAGTCAAAACTCCTGTCGTTCCAATATTCATCAGGCGGAATGCCATAGTGATCCTGGATGTTAAATGGAATCGGTTGGGGATTTGAATAGATAAGGTTGCAATTTCTGCATTGAATTACTGAAACACTTATACCGGAAAGTTTTTTAGGGTTTAACCCCTGAGATTGGTTGAGCCTTTGACCGAGCACTCTGTTGCCGGCAGTCTCAGCTCCGCACATGTCGCAGTTGGTGATATAGTCAAAATAATATTGCTGACGTTTACCAGTCGGAGACATGATACAATTTTAAGGTAAACCTATCTTTTTTTTCCGATAGCGTGATAGAAGGGCGTCAGCGGACTTATAATAATATTCTCCAGCCCGCAATTACGCATCATTGTTTCAACCTGCGCTTTAGAAAAACGTTGTTCTAACCTTGTGCCGAATTTATCAAGCGCATCATTTCTTATAACAAAAAACGATTTGTTGTTATAAGCACTGAGCGGCATTTTTATAGCCACATTTCTTAAGCCTATAAGCACCAGAAATCTCACCCAAAGGATCAACGGCATATAAATTATTATTGCCAGAATATCGCAAACAATGCGTTTTAGTTTTGACGGTAGCCTGCAAACAACCTTTCTTATCTGATCGCTCAACCAATAAAGAGTTTTAAACCACCAGCCTCTTGTTTCCAGGTTGTGATAAAGGTAGCAATAGAAGTAACCGCCTTTCTTCACCTTTTTCACGCAATCCTGCATGGCTTTTTGTGTATCAGGAATGTGGTGAAGCACCCCAACACTCATTGCAAAATCAAAGGTTTCATCGTTGAAAGGAATTGTTTCAACACTTGCTTTGGCTAGCCTTACGTTGGGGATATTTCCTAAAAGTTTGTCTGCCGCAAAAATTGCATCGCTGGGGTCGATCGCTTCAACGAATCCTGCTTTTTGAGATAAATACTTCGTCCACCTTCCTGTGCCGCAGCCGATATCCAACATGTAGGTTTGCCTGTTTACGATCTCATCGTTTATCAGGTCAAAGTACTCCTGCGAAATGGATTGAATGGTTTCATCTGAAAAATCGTGGAACTTAACCCACTCGTCCCCGAACGACTGCACCACCTCAGCGTCAATATTGCTTCCTTCAATCGAAAAAATGGCAACCTCTCTGTTAGTTCCCATCACCACATTTTCGGGCGCCCGGTTATAGTTCTTTTTCATTCTGCGCTGCAAAAATAAGGGGTTAGCACTTTCATTGCCTTTTTTGTGTGGGCGTATCCTTTTGACTATCTGCACTATTGAAACGTGTATTCTATATTTTTACGCCTTTATTCCAATTATGAGCAGTCGTTATTTAATTGTCGGTTCAGGTTTTTCAGGGAGTGTGCTAGCTAACAGGCTCGTTGATCACTCCGATTGCTCAGTTGACATTTGGGAAGAAAGAAGCCATGCAGGAGGTAACTGCCATACTTCAAGGGATGAGGAAACGGGAATTATGGTCCATCACTACGGGCCACACATTTTCAATACAGACAAGAAGCACATTTGGGATTTTGTGAATCGCTTCGGTGAATTCAGGCCTTACGTTCATCGTGTTAAAGCCATGAGCGGAGGCAAGGTGTTTTCTTTGCCGGTCAACCTGCTTACCATAAACCAGTTTTTTAATAAATCGCTTGGCCCTGCTGAGGCAAGGGCATTTCTATCGGACATCGGGGATAGTTCAATTGAAACTCCGGAAAATTTTGAAGAACAGGCCCTTAAATTTCTTGGTAAGGATCTTTACCAGGCTTTCTTTTACGGATATACCAAGAAACAATGGGGTTGCGAACCCCGGATGCTTCCGGCATCAATACTTCGGCGCATACCAGTGAGGTTTAATTATGACGATAACTATCATCCAAATTTATATACAGGCATCCCCGTTGAAGGTTACTCTTCTGTAATGGAAAAAATGCGTGCAAGTGATAAGATCAGAGTTATCTTAAACAAGAAATTCGATCCATCTGATCAGCCTGAAGGATACGATCATATATTTTATACCGGTGCCATAGACGCTTTTTTCAGGTATGAATTTGGAAGATTGGGATATCGTACTGTAAAGTTTGAAAAGTTTTCAGAAACCGGCGATCACCAGGGAGTTGCTCAGATGAATTACTGTGATGAAAATATTCCGTACACCCGTGTTGCCGAGCACAAACATTTCACGCCTTGGGAAGAACATGATAAAACTGTTTACTTCAGGGAGTACAGTACGGAAACAGGTTTAAATGATGAACCCTTTTATCCTAAACGCCTTGAAGCCGACAAGATAATGTTGCAGAATTACAGAAAAGCCGCAATGCAATTGAAAAACATTTCCTTTCTTGGCAGGCTGGCAACATACCGTTATATGGACATGCATAATGTGATCGGTGAAGCAATCGATTTTGCAGATACTTTTATGCAGTGTATGCGAAACGGTGCAGCAGGTCCGGTTTTTCCTAATGATGAATCGGCGATATCATAAATGGCCCGCAAGAAAAAGATATTGGTTATTTGTCCGCATCCTGTGGATGTTGCTCCCGGGCAAAGGCTGAAATATGAGCAGTATTTCGGCAGCTGGCGCAACAGGGGATATGATGTGCACGTTTCGCCATTCTTTTCTCCAAGAATGCAAAGCATTCTCTACAGCAAGAAAAATATTCCTGAAAAAATTTTCTGGGTCGTTGCCGCCTATTTTAAAAGGATTGGAAATCTTTTCACGATCCGCAATTACGATCTTGTTTATATATTTCTTTGGGTAACTCCATTTGGCTTTCCACTTATGGAGAAACTTTTTGTTGCCATGAATCCAAACATGGTGTATGATATCGACGACGCAATTTTCATGAAGGAAAAAAGTCTTCGTAACCGATGGATAGATTTTATAAGAGGGCGAAACAAACCTTTCTTCTTAATGAAAAAGGCAAAGCATGTTATTGCGTGCACCCCGTATCTGACTGAGGTTGCCCTGTCACTTAATAATTCAGTTACTGATATTTCATCTACGATAAACACCGACACCTACCAGCCGGTAAATAAATATCGCAACGATCATAAACTCGTGCTTGGATGGAGTGGCAGCCATAGTACTTCCCGCTTTCTATACCTGTTGAGGAATGTTTTGCTTCAACTGCAAAAGGAAATTCCTTTCAAGCTTTTGGTGATGGGAGATCCGAAATTTCATATTGAGGGATTGGACATGGAAGCGATAGAATGGAGCGCTGAAAATGAGGTGCCCACCCTGCAGCGTTTTGATATTGGCCTCTATCCCTTACCGTTAGACAATGAATGGGTGCTGGGAAAAAGCGGTCTCAAGGCTCTTCAATACATGGCCGTTGGGTTACCTGTAGTGGCAACCGCGATAGGGGCAAATTTTCGAATAATCGATGACGGCAAAACCGGATTTTTAGTGAAGACCGAAGAGGAGTGGATAGCCCGGTTGAAGCTTCTTATGACGGACGAAACACTCAGGAAAAAACTGGGAGAGGCCTCCCGCCTTAATGTGGAGAAACATTATTCCATTCATGCGAACGCTCCTGTATATCTCTCTATAATTGAATCGGCTATGCGAAAATAGCTGAGTACCGGCTATTAAAAATTTTATTCAGAAACGATTTTCATCCGGTCGCGCAATAGTGCGGGCAGGTATCACGTTATTGTAGTGATTCTATACCTTAAAAGACCCTGAAAATCCAAAGTCCTATGGAAAAGGCAATTGCCGTGGTTGTTTCTTACAACCGCCAGGCACTACTTTCAGAATGTATTTCAGCGCTAAGAAATCAAACCAGGAAGCCTGATGCAATTCTCGTTGTAAATAACGGCAGCACAGATAATACTGAATCATGGCTGTCAGATCAGAAAGATATTTTTTATGTCACCCAAACCAATCTGGGGTCGGGTGGTGGTTTTAATACCGGCATCACATGGGCCTATCAAAAAGGATATGCCTGGATATGGTGCATGGATGATGATGGCTATCCCCGCGAAGACGCGCTGGAACAACTTTTAAAGCATGAGGGAAATGAAAGAGGTTTGTTGAACTGCGCCGTTCTCAATAAGCATGATAAAAAGTCTTTTGTTTGGAAAACGGGAAGTTATGCCACGATTGATGAGGTGAAAGAGGAAGCGATTGAAGGAATAGGTCATCCGTTTAATGGCACTTTAATTCATCGCTCAATTGTAGAAAGGGTTGGTGTACCCAAGAGCTCATTGTTTTTATGGGGCGATGAAACCGAGTACTATTACAGAATTGTAAAGAAAAATAATTATCCTGTCAGAACCATTGCTTCAAGCATTCATTACCATCCACCCGCTGCATTCACCTACAAAAATGATTGGGAGTTCAATTCATCATGGAAGATGTATTACTACGTAAGAAACCGTTTTCATGTACATAAGGCAAAATGCGCCAACAGGCTGGCAGCATTCGTCAATTACTCATTCTTCCTTTTGGCATTTGCGGGTATCATAATGGTTTATCAGAAGACAGACAAGCTGAAAAAATTGAATTTTATCGTATGGCCTGCTGTTGACGCTGTTCGTAACAGTTTTGATGTAATGCCCGCAGACGTTCTGCAGAAGTTAAACGGCACTAAGGCCCGCCAATCATTGCGTCTTTCCCTTTACTTCAAAAATATATGGCTGGCCATCTTCTCTCCTTACACTCTAGCTAAGAGAGCTGAAACGGCAAATGCCTGAAAAATTTGAATACCTCTTAAACCACTATAGTCCCGCTTCTTGCGGGATTTTTTCTTTTCGCAAAGTTCAGCGTCAGGAACAATGCTATCAGGTAAAAAGGCATAGCAGGTATTTTATATCTCACCAGTGTACCAAAGTTTAAAGTAGTTGCTCCAACGAATAGCGAGAAAATTATGGCAAACATGAAACAGTAAAGAACCATCGGGCTCCTGAGTATCGTTTTTAAAAATCTGAATATCCCTGTTTTTAAGATCACATATAAGGTGAATAGCATCATTGCCAAACTCTCCAGAGATGATAGTAACGTAGATAGTTTCTTAGATTCCCAAATAAAAGGCCTGTACAATGTTGCAACAATTGCCGCCGGTGCGATTTTTATAAGGCTCATCGGGCTGCCGTCAAATTCAACGCCAAGAGAAAAGTTTGATTCAACAAGGTTTTCCTGCTGGGCATAATTTGCCTGATAGGTTTTAATTGATTTAGTGATTCCTTCTCCCGCAAATTTTCCTAATGCGGTTCCAATGGTTTCCGTGGCCTTAAAAAACCCTGCGATGCTTATTGCAAGAAAGGAAAGCACTAGCATGGCTTTTACGAGTTTGTTTTTTACCAACCTAAGGTTAGAAAGCAACAGGAAGAGGATAAAAAATGGAAGGTAGGAAACAAGAATATAGATTTTCAACACAACCAGCAGCCATCCGAAAAACGCAAAAATGAGCAGGTTTCGGAACACGTGGTTCCGCGTATAAAAAATGCTGTAAAGAGAATATGTGATCCATCCAAGCGCTCCCACACAAATCGGATCTTTTAAAATTCCCGAACTCCAAAACACAAATGTTGGAAGGTAAAGAATTGCAATTGCAAATTGTTTACTGAGATGGGGATACTGCTCATAAAAAAACCGGTACAATCTCCAGATGCCTGAAAACGCGATCATTGAGAATATCAGGTTTATCGACATGAAAGTTCCAAATGTGAAAAAACTCAGCACCGCTACGATACGGGTTACCATAAAGTTGCTTTCCTCTTCAAAGTATCCGGAGTTATCAATATTAGCCAGTTGAGATTGATCAAAATCTTCTCCACGCTCAAAGAGAATTGACACCTTGGAAGGATCTTTCAGTATCATTTGCTGTATGTTCACCCCTTCAGGATAATACAACCCTGTAGTATCGCCGGGTGATATGTATAAAAGAAACATGCAAAAGCAAAAGGTTGCGAAAACCTTCACCCAGAATGCGCGGCGATGATGTTTTTTTAGTACAGGAGAAGAATAACGCTTCCTCCTGATCGAGAAAAAGACATGGAATATGAAAACCCAGATGAAGAAAACAATAAAATCTAATACATCCATCGGGAAGCAATAAGCAGTTAAAATCTGTCCGGAACAAATTTATCTTAAAAACTCATCTGCCATTCAGGAATATACAGTTATTTTGTTTAAACTGATCGTGCATGTGCGGCATTGCCGGGGCTATAAATTTTCAACTTCCTTTTGATACCCTACGTGAAAGAATGTTTCATCGCGGCCCTGATGAGCAGAATAGCTTCATGGATGGAAATGTCGGCTTTTATCATCTTCGTCTATCCATTCTCGATATCTCCGGCGGTTGCCAGCCTATGCATTTAAGCGACCGTTTTACAATAATTTTCAATGGACAAATTTACAATCATGCTGAGCTGAGAAAGATCCACGGATTAAAGGGCAAAAGCTACTCCGATACGGAAACCCTTTTGTTGCTTTATGAAAGGTTTGGTAAAGAAATGCTCCACTTGCTGGATGGCATGTTCGTTTTTGCAATTTATGATAATCAAAACAGAGAGGTCTTTATTGCGCGCGACCGTGCAGGAAAAAAACCTCTCTACATTTTTAATGATCAGAATAAAGTGGTTTTTGCCAGTGAACTAAATGCATTGAAAGCGATGTTGCCGCTTGAGATGGAGCAAAAGAATTTCCCACACTATTTCCGTTTAGGTGTTTTTTACAGGCATTTCACTCCTTACAAAAATGTGAGAGAGATGGAGGCCGGCACATGGATCGTTTTTAAATGTGATTCGCTTGAATTGCAGAGTGAGAGATGGTGGAATATTCATGATCACTATATGAAAAGGCAAAGCGATGATCTGCCTGCTGCAATGGCGAAAACAGATTCACTGTTGCAGGAAGCCGTAAAGAGCAGGCTTGCTTCCAGCGATCTTGAAGTTGGATGTTTCCTTAGTGGCGGAATCGACAGCGGTCTTACTACGGCTATTGCAAGCAGCATCAACCACAACCTGAAAACCTTTACGGTATCATTTCCCGGGGCCTATAACGAGGCTCCGCTTGCAAAACTGGTCTCCGAAAAATACGGCACCCAACATACGGAGATAGAACTTTCATTTGACCATTTGCGCGATGACGTGGAAAAGGTCATCATGAATTATGGAGAACCGTTTTTTGACAGTTCCGCGATACCTTCTTTTTATGTTTCGCGGGAGGCAAAAAAGCATCTTACTGTGATATTGAATGGAGATGGCGCCGATGAGTTATTCGGGGGTTACAGGCGCTACGTTCCTTTCGCTAAATATGATTTTTTTTCAAAGCCTGGAATACTTACAAATGCCGCAAAGTTCGTTTCCGGTGTTCTGCCTCCTCCGTCAGATAAAAAAGCATATTACAATTTCGCATACAGATTGTTCGAACTTGCTTCGAAGAAAGATGTGGGGATTTATTTTTCAGCCGGCCTTGATATTTTTGAGGGCTTTGAAAAGCATCTCCTTCACAAAAACCCGCAGGATGTTGAAAATATTCGCCGCGATTTTTTTAAGATCACTTCTTCTGAAATGAGTGGACTGAAGAAGATCATGAATATGGATTTTGACACTAACCTCTTCAGCGATCTTCTGGTGAAAATGGACATAGCCACTATGGCGAATTCACTTGAAGGCAGGAGTCCTTTTCTTTCAAAAGATTTACTGGAATACGTGCCCGGCCTGAACGACGATCTTAAAATTCGCGGAGCCACAACCAAGTTTCTATTAAGAAATTTGGCGAAGAAGTATTTACCTGCAAACCTTATTGATCAACCTAAACGTGGTTTTGAAGTGCCTTTAAAGAATTGGGTGAATGGCGAACTTCGATCAGTGATCGGGGACTATCTTGTCTCACCATCGGCCTTGCATCCTTCTTTTGTTGATAAAAAGTTCACTCAGAGCTTACTCGACTCACGGCATCGCGTACCCGAGGAGAAGCGAGCTAAAATGCTGTGGACATTGTTTTGCCTTGAAGTTTGGTATAAAAACATATATCTCTCTTGAAGAAAATCGCCATTATAGAAAATAATATCATCGCAACAAACACCATCAGGAAGGCTTTGGTGGAAAGTCTGTTAAAGGCAGGAAACGATGTTTATATTTTAACTACAGGTTCTGAGGAAGGTCTACAATTAGCCCGGGACAGCGGGTTTAATGTGATTGATATTAAAGCAAGCACCCAGCATCCGGCAGAAATATTCAATTATGCGAAAAATCTCAGATCGGTTTTAAGGGAAATAAAACCAGATGTGGTGCTAACTTTCACTATACGGCCCGCCATTTGGGGCAACCTTGTTACCCGGTTGCTGAAAATTCCTACTATAACTAATATTACGGGAATAGGTCCATTGTTTGAGCGGAGTAATATTGCCTACCGGGCTGCACGCTTACTCTACAGGTTTGTTCTTAAAAATACCGCCCACGTTTTTTTTCAGAATTACGACGATATGGAGATTTTCATTTCCCGGCGATTCGTGAAAGAAAACCGCGCAGAAAGGATCCCCGGTTCAGGTGTAGACGGCAATTTCTATTCACCAATGAACCTGAAACAAAATGAGAGGTTTACTTTTCTTTTCATAAGCCGCCTGGTAAAAGATAAAGGGATAAATGAATTTATTGAGGCTGCTAAAATTCTCCACGATAACATTCAGAACTGCGATTTTCAGGTGATCGGTCCGCTGTGGGAGCAAAACCTGAAAGACAATACGATTACAAAAGAAGATGTGGCGAGGTGGAAGCAAGAAGGTATAGTGGACTACCTCGGAGAGAAGAAGGATGTGCGACCATTCATATCCGCAGCGCATTGCATTGTTCTGCCATCATACCGCGAGGGAACAAGTAACGTGTTATTGGAGGCCTCAGCGATGGAGAGACCTTCAGTAACCTGTAACACTACAGGCTGCAGGGAGATTATTGAACATGGTGTCACCGGTTTTCTTTGTAAACCGCGCGATGCAAAAGACCTTGCGGAAAAAATGAAGATGATGTACGATCTTGACCAATCGGAGCGTTTGAAAATGGGCCAAAATGCAAGAAAAAAAGTGATTTCTGAATTCAGCAAACAAAAGGTGATTGATGCTTATTTAAACGCCATTGAAAAAGTTACGTCATGAGCTTCGCCACTTTATCAATAGATTGGGAAGACTTTGGCCAGTTGTATGGAATGTATCATTATGGTGATATCACTGAGCCTGTGGGCGGTGCAATTGAAAGGCAAACCGCGATCATGTTGGAAATGCTTGGTAAAAGAAATGTGAAGGCAACCTTTTTCATACTGGGAATGCTGGCACGGGCTCGTCCTGCATTGGTAAAGGCTATTCGGGAAGCAGGCCATGAAATAGCATTGCATGGGCAAAATCACCGCGCGATGTTCACGCTTTCACCTAAGGCTGCGGAAGCCGACCTGAGGGAAAATTATGATGTTGTTTCACAGATAACTGGCGAAAAAGTTTTTGGATACAGGGCTCCTTTCTTCTCCATTAACGAAACGAATTTATATGTCCTGGAAATTCTTGCGGATCTTGGCCTTACATACGACAGTAGCATTTTTCCAAAGAAAATGAGCAGATATGGCATCGCGGGTTTTTCAGAATCTGATTGCCTCTATTCGCTCCCCGGTGGAAAGGAACTGGTTGAATTACCACTCACCCTGGCTCATTACTATGGAAAACAATGGCCGGTTTCAGGAGGAGGATACATCCGGTTAATGCCAAAACCTTTGGTTGACAAGGTTTTCAACGATCTTCGGCAATCGAACAGAGGTTCGATGATCTACATGCACCCGTATGAATTTGACACGCAAAAAATCAGTGTGGCTTCAAATTATCCGCCGGGCGAATCGCGCAAAACGGTAAAGGTTCATGCATTAAATTTGCGCTGGAATATTTTCCGCAATTCTGTGGTCAGGAAAATTGAAAGCCTTCTTGATTCACACCAATTCATCACTTGTTTAGAAAAAGCTGACAATGTCAAAAAAAATGGAATCCGTGCAGAGCTATTGGGATGCACGCAGTGAACTATTTGGAAATTATTATAAAAAACCTTCCTCCTTCGACAGAATTTTTCGCAAAGGGGTTTATGAAAGACAGGCCATTGCAGTGAAAGCATGCAAGGATATTCCCGGCGCAACGGTGCTGGACGTGGGCTCAGGCCCGGGAGTTAACAGCGTGTCAATGATAAAAAATGCAGGCGCTTCCCATGTTTTTGGGCTGGATTTCGCACAACACATGATCGACTATGCCAAGGCTACAGCAAAAGAAGAAGGTGTGGCAGAGCAGTGTACTTTTGAGCTTGGCGATATTCTCACCTACGATTTTAAGGGAAAGAAGTTCGATTATGCGTGTGCGTTAGGCGTATTTGACTATGTGGAAGAATCTGCAAAATTGGTTAAACGTATGAACGAGCTCACCACGCGCTCCTTTATGGCTTCCTGGCCTGAGAATGGCGTGAGAATGGCCCTTCGACGGTACCGGTATACTTGCCCTTTGTTTCATTATACCGAAGATCAGATCATCGGGCTTCATAAAGACGCCGGAGTGCCTGCCGATAATATTGAAATATTCAGGATAGGCGGAGGCTGGGCGACAGTGGCGCATAAATAATTCTTCATGATCATTATCGGCTATTCAGGTCATTCCTTCGTTGCCTGCAGTGTTTTAAATGCTATGGGAAAGGTTGTGACATCATATTGCGATTATGAAGAGAAAGAATTGAATCCTTATGGTCTTACATTTCTCGGGCCTGAAAGCACAACGGAAGCG
Organism: Bacteroidota bacterium; assembly: GCA_023433345.1. Taxonomy (GTDB): domain Bacteria; phylum Bacteroidota; class Bacteroidia; order Chitinophagales; family Chitinophagaceae; genus Ferruginibacter. Next base: position 78,080 of record JAEZDA010000017.1, read on the forward strand.
CATGAAGCAATTATTAAATCAGAATTTTTTATTGGTGTTGGCGATAACAGGATCAGGAAGAAGGTTTTTGAGCGTTTCGCAGGGTTTGAAAAATTTCCTGTAAATGCGCTTCATCCATCAGCTATTATTGATCAACGTGTTCATCTGGGAAAGTTTGGCGTTTTGATATGTGCCGGAACCATCGTAAATGCTCTTGCCCATATAGAAGATGGAGCGATTTGCAATACAGGGTGTATAATTGAACATGAATGTTATGTAGGAAGGTTTGCGCATATTGGTCCGGGTGCCGTACTTTGCGGCAATGTGAAGGTTGGGGAAGGAAGTTTTGTTGGAGCAGCTTCAGTGATCAGGCAGGGCGTGAAGATCGGTGCATTCGCTACAATAGGCGCCGGCGCAGTAGTTCTGAAAGATGTGGCCGATAATGAGGTTGTGGTAGGCAATCCTTCGCGTTATTTAAAATCCTAATTAAAATGTTTATATGAAGGTATTGGTTACAGGCGGGGCAGGATATATTGGTTCGGTGCTCGTGAGGCAGTTGCTTAACAAAGGTTTTCGTGTACGCGTAATAGATAGTTTGAAGTTTGGCGGAGATGCACTTTATGATGTTATGCTTGATCCCAACTTCGAATTCGTTCTGGGCGATATCAGGAATAAGGAGGATTTGAAAAATGCTTTGAAAGATATTGACGCCGTTGCTCATCTCGCGGCCATAGTAGGCGACCCGGCCTGCAAAAAATATAGTGAAGAGGCTAAAGAAACGAATTGGGAAGGCAGTGTGCTTCTTTTTAATGAGGCTGAAAAAGCAGGCTGCAAGCGATTTGTATTTGCAAGTACATGCAGCAATTATGGGAAGATGCCTGATCCTGAAAGTTTTGTCACTGAAAATTCAGACCTCAATCCGATCTCTCTGTACGCAGAACTCAAAGTAAAGTTTGAAAAATTTCTTCTTGAGGAAAAAAAGAATTCGCCGATGTGCAGCACCTCTTTACGGTTCAGCACCGTTTACGGGTTTTCACCGCGCATAAGATTTGATCTCACAGTAAATGAATTCACGCGTAATGCCGCAATTAATGGCGAACAGGAAATTTGGGGCGCTCAATTCTGGAGGCCCTATTGCCACGTGGATGATCTTGCCCGTGCAGTGATCCTGGTTCTTGAAAGCCCGGTGGAAAAGGTGAAAGCGAATGTTTTCAACGTAGGAAGCACTGAAGAAAATTATAACAAGGGCATGATAATAGACGAGGTATGCAATGTAGTGCCGAACGTAAAGGTTAACTATGTGGAAAGCACTGAAGATCCGCGTGATTACCGCGTGAACTTTGAAAAGATCAAAAATGAACTCGGTTATTCTATTACTAAAAAAGTTCCGGACGGTGTTCGTGAGATCTATAAACTGATAAAAACAGGTATAGTCACCGATTCCTTCGCACAGAAGTTCAGGAATATCTGATCGCCGATCCCCGCTAAGCCGGGGATTTTTAATAATATTGCCGCGGCTTTCACGTTAAATTGATTAAAGGTAGATCATGGTTTTACTCAGCGGGCCGAATATGGACGGCAATGAATGGAAATATGTAAAAGACTGCCTTGATACCGGCTGGGTAAGCAGCGTCGGCGCCTACGTAGATCAGTTTGAGAAAATGTCTGCAACCTTTGCGGGAACTTCATTTGCTGTTGCAACGAGCAGTGGAACCACTGCACTTCACACATGCCTGATAATGGAAGGCGTGGGCGAGAACGACCTTGTCATTACACAGAACATCACTTTCATTGCCACATTAAACTCAATTTGCTACACCGGCGCACGGCCTGTGCTGATTGATACTGACGAACTCACCTGGCAAATGGATCTTGATCTTCTGGAGAAATTTCTTGGCGAGGAAACGCGGCAGGAAAACGGAGAATGTGTTCACAAACTCTCCGGGAAAAGAATTCCTGTAATCATGCCCGTTCATGTGTTAGGGAACATGTGTGATATGGACAGGCTGATGAAAATAGCTAATGAACATAAGCTCGTTGTTATCGAAGATTCCACGGAAGCTCTGGGAAGCTATTACAAAGAAAAGCATGCCGGTAGTTTCGGGAAGATGGGAACATTCAGTTACAATGGTAACAAGATCATTACAACCGGCGGTGGCGGCATGATAGTTACTTCTGATGAAGCGCTTGCAAAACGGGCAAAGCACCTCACCACCCAGGCGAAAAGCGATCCCTTTGAATATTATCATGATGAGATCGGTTACAACTACAGGTTGGTGAATGTTGGAGCTGCTATGGGAGTTGCACAAATGGAACAACTTCCTTCATTTCTCCAAAAGAAAAAGGAAATTATCGGGTTTTATAAATCAGCACTGGATCAGGTGGGCGATATCACCTTTCAAAAAGTTGAAAAAGATGTGAACCCCAACTGGTGGCTCCCTACCATAAAAACAACGAAACAAAAAGAAGTGCTCAAAGCTCTTAACGATGAAAAATTACAGAGCAGGCCTTTTTGGGTGCCGATGAACCAACTGCCAATGTTTGGCAAGGATATCTACATTACGGAAAACGATCGTTCTGATTTTATTTACAGGCATTGCCTTAGTATTCCCTGCTCAACAAATATTAAGGACGAAGAAATGGAACGCGTGGTGAAAACAATTAAATCTGTTTTTTAAGGATGTACAGGATAGTGAAGAGGTTTTTGGATATCATTCTTGCTGTTTTGGCAATTATTATCCTTCTGCCGCTATTCCTAACCGTTAGTATCATACTTGCTTTCACCGGAGAAAAGGAGATCTTCTATTTCCAAAAACGGGTTGGCTTTAAGAACCGCTCTTTTTTCATCTGGAAATTTGCCACCATGGTAAAGAATAGCCCGAATATCGGCACAGGGGAAATAACCTTGCGTAATGATCCCAGGGTTACGCCATTTGGCAGGTTTTTGAGGAGGACCAAGATCAATGAATTGCCACAGGTATTTAATGTTTTGAAAGGAGACATGAGCATTGTAGGTCCGCGGCCACTCATGCAGGTGAGTTTTGATCTGTTTGATGAAGAAACGAAAAGAAACATCTACAAGGTCAGGCCTGGTATCACGGGTATCGCTTCCCTTGTTTTCAGAGATGAGGAAAAGATCCTTTCTGCTGCAGACGACCCGAAACTGATGTACCGTTCCATTTATCCCTATAAAGCTTCACTGGAAACCTGGTACAGCCGCAATATGTCCTTTTCCACCGATGTATTGATCATTTTCATGACGGCATGGTCGATCTTCTTTCCTCCATCTCCGGAAAAGATCGATGCAGTGTTCAAAGGCCTGCCGCCAAGAGTGGGGTTTTCAGGCTCCTTATAATGGATGCAGAACGAATCGCACGAGGCCTAATATTTTGAAGTTTGCATATGGATCAACTTCCAGTGGCGAAAAATAATTTCCACCACTTAATAAACGTATCTTTTTTCCATAGCGTTCGATTCGCCTCACCAAAAGGGTTCCTTCCAAAAGCGCAATTATTATTTTTCCATTCACCTCGGTAAAGTTTTCTTCCACAACAAGTATATCACCATCCTTTATACCGTCAGCAACCATTGATGAACCTTGCATTTTTAAAAGGCGGGTTGATGAATTTGATGATGCCAATTCTTTATTTATCGTATGTGTTATTTCAGATATAGGAGTCATAAGATAAGTTCATTTGCTAAAAATATTAGCAAATCTATCTACTTTTGCAATGAATGAAAAAAATTAAATCCGCCCAAATACAAAAGGCGAAGGATACAGAGGAGCAACCTGAATATCTCAAAGGGAGGGGCGCGCAGATAAACACGGCGAACAAATTTCTGAACTCCCATAAAGTAATTGAACATCACGAGGGTATTGACGAATGGGGATCTGAGGATGAGCGCACATCTTTTATAATGAGCGAGGCCAGGTCAATTGTGAACAGGGTTGATAGTCCTGATGTTGGAATGATGTACAGTATGAACCCTTACGCGGGGTGCGAGCATGGTTGCATTTATTGTTACGCGCGCAATGCCCATGAATATTGGGGATATAGCGCGGGGCTGGACTTTGAAAGAAAAATAATCGTGAAGCAGAACGCGCCATTGTTGCTCCGTAAATTTCTGATGAACCCGAAATGGATATGTGAACCCATAACAATGAGTGGAAATACTGATTGCTACCAGCCATGCGAAAAGAAATTCAGGCTCACAAGATCAATGCTTGAAGTTTGCCGTGAATTCAATCAACCTGTTGGCATGATCACCAAGAACGCAGGTATGTTGCGGGATATGGATATTCTTAAAGACATGGCGGAAAAAAATCAGGTGTCAATAGTGGTTTCCCTTACAACTCTTAATGAAGACCTGCGGAGGCAGATGGAGCCCCGCACAACTACTTCAACACAAAGGCTCAGGCTGATAGAAAAGTTGAGCGAAGAAGGTGTGAGAATGGGAGTGATGATCGGGCCGGTCGTTCCGGGTTTAAATGACCACGAAATTCCAGCTATTCTAAAATCTGCTTCTTCAGCCGGCGCATCGTTTTCGGCTTATACATTCGTTCGCCTTAATGGATCTGTTCAGATAATGTTCAAAGACTGGCTTTATAAAAACTTTCCAGACCGGGCTGATAAGGTCTGGCATTCCATCCAGGACGGGCATGGAGGAAAGGTGAATGACAGCCGCTTCGGCCTGCGTATGCGCGGCGAGGGAAATAATGCCGAAATCATCAACCAACAATTCAAAAAGTATTCTAAATTATTTGGACTTGATAAAAACAGGTGGGATCTCAACACGGCGATGTTCAGGCGGCCGGGTTCGCAACTTGATTTGTTTTGAACTGATAAGCATCTGTTCCTTTTAACCCGTCAATAAAAATCCATTACTTTTACTTCAAGTATATGGAAGATATTATTTCCAGGATCCACCTCCTATTTTCCCGGATATCGGCGGATAAGATCTCTTCAATTGTAAAACTTCCCGAGAGCGGCGGAGACAGGAAGTATTACCGTTTTACTGCAAACGGATCAGGAGGTGAAAGGTCCTATATTGCCACATTCAGTACAGATGTAAATGAGAACCGTGTTTTCATTTCATGGAGCAGGCATTTTTTTGAAAAGCGTTTGTCCGTTCCGGTTATCTATGCAGTGGCAGATGACAACTCTCTTTATATTCAGGAAGACCTCGGTGATAAATCACTGTTAGATATAAGGCTGAAGGAAGGAGACAGTGATTATGTTTTTAGCCTGTATAAGAAATCTCTGCTGGAACTGGCGCGATTGCAAATTCTTGGTGACCGCGGTTTAGATTATTCCATAGTTACAACCTCCGGTGAATTTGGAAGAGAGGCTGTATTGCATGATCTTTTATATTTCAAATTTTATTTTGTTGATACGCTGAAGCTGAAATATGACCGCGAAAAACTTCTTTCCGAGTTTCAGACCATCGCAACTGAATTATCTTCTTCAACAAGAAAGCACTTCATGTTTCGTGACTTCCAGGGAAGAAATATAATGGTGAGAAACGAGGAAGTTTTTTTTATCGACTACCAGGGTGGAATGAAGGGGCCTGCGGTTTATGATGCAGCCTCGCTTCTGTGGCAGGCAAAAGCTGATTTAAGCCCGTCGTGGCGGGCAGAATTATTTGAATATTACGTTGAATGTCTCGTGAATATCAGTGACGAGAAAATAGAGCCAGCTATACTGCGGAAAGAATATCAGGGTCTCGTTCTGTTGCGTCTTCTCCAGGTTCTCGGTGCTTATGGATTTCGCGGCCTGTTTGAAAGAAAACAGCATTTCATTTCAAGCATACCGAAAGGGATTGAAAATCTTTCTGCTTTTAAATCAGACTTCGGAATCCCTGGTAAATATCCCGAATTGAATCATGTGGTATCGCTTTTAATTGAAGACGAAAGCCTGCAGAAAATGGAAGCCAGGTCCGCGATTGATTCTCCATTGCTCGTAACCATCAACAGCTTTTCTTTCACTCAACGCGGTTATCCTCCAGACGCAACCGGAAACGGAGGCGGCTTTGTTTTTGATTGCCGCGGCATTCTAAACCCCGGACGAATCGATGAATACAAATCTCAAACAGGCAGAGACGAACCTGTGAAAGTATACCTTGAACAACGGACGCGGATGCCTGAATTTCTGCGCACAGTTTATGATACCGTAGATATTGCAGTGGAGAATTACATAGAAAGGGGTTTCGAAAACCTCACCGTGAGCTTTGGCTGCACAGGCGGCAGGCACCGGAGCGTGTATGCGGCAGATTCACTTGCAAAACATCTCCGGGAAAAATATAAGGTACGCACAAGCGTGAATCATCTGGAGCAAAACTACACTGAGAATATATGATAAAGCAGGCAATGATATTTTCAGCGGGGCTTGGTACGCGGTTCAAACCGTGGACAGACAAACATCCCAAAGCCCTGGCCCTGGTGAATGGCAAGTCTTTACTGCAGAGGAACATCGAATACCTGCAGCAATACGGCATTTACCGGGTGATTATAAATGTTCATCATTTCGCAGAGCAGGTTTTAGATGCCGTTGAGAAAAATAGGGGATGGGGCAGCCAAATTATAATAAGCGATGAACAGCATGAATTGCTGGAAACCGGTGGTGGTCTGCTTCACGCAAGAGAGCTTTTTCAGGAAGAACCGTTTATCACGCTTAACGTAGACGTGCTGACAAAACTTAACCTTTTTGAGATCCAGGATTTTTGGAAGCGCACCGGCGCCTTGTTAACCCTGAGTGTACAGGATAGAGATACTTCAAGATATTTTTTGTTTGATGAAAGCATGAAGCTGGCCGGCTGGCGAAACATTAAAACAGGCGAAGAGAGAATTGTGAGAGCGCTAACAGGAGTTATACAAAAGGCCTATAGTTGTGTGGCAGTTTATGATCCCCGCATATTTGATCTTATTCCACAGCGCGGAAAATTTTCTCTCACTGAAACTTTTTTAAGCCTGGCATCCGATCACCTAATCAATGGCTTTGAGCATCCGGAGGATGATTTTGTGGATGTAGGAAAACCTGAAAGCGTAGCGGTTGCAGAAGAAAGATTTAAATAGCTTAGTTCTGCCGCAGAACTGTTGTTACCTGATCAATCTTTCTTTTCAAACAATTCTTTCTTTTCCACTGCTTTTACCTCTGAACCATCCTTGAGAGTTTTGCTCACCACATCGTAAGGGCCAGACACAACAACATCACCCTCCTTTAATCCGCTCTTGATTTCTATAAAGTTCAGATCCTGAATGCTTGTTTCCACCTTTACTTTTTTCACCTTATTGTCTGTTCCTACAACATACACTACCACATCGAGATCATCGTTGTCGCTGGCAGGCTTTTCAGTTCCTGTTGCCGCTGGTTTTTTTGAAGTGCTGTCGACCTTTTCGCGCGTGGTAACAGCATTTATCGGAACGCTCAATACATCAACATGCGTTTCAGTTTGTATGTCTGCGCTTGCATTCATTCCCGGCCGGAAAGGGAAGGAGCCACGTCTTCCTACAAGGTCTGCATAACTGGATGTATCCAGCCTGATGTACACTTTGTATTGCGTTACATCATTTCCTGTGGCGAGTTGACTTGCCTGTGCGGCGCCGGTATTACTGCTCGCAATCTGCATTACCACTCCTGTAAATTTTCTTTCGCTGTAGGCATCGATGGTAACCACCGCCTTGTCGCCGATCTTCACCTTTGGTACATCGTTTTCACCAACATCAACACGTACCTCAATTTTAGACATATCCGCAATTCTCAGCATCTCTGTTCCGGCCATCATATTACTCCCAACCACGCGTTCGCCTTTCTTCACATTCAACAAGCTAACCACTCCTCCCATCGGGGCTACAATAGCCGTTCTGCTAAGATCTTTATTTGCTCTTTCAAGCACAGCCCTTGCGCTTTGTACATTAGCCTTTGCGCTTTGAACCCCTGCCTGGCCGCCACGTATACCTTCAAGAGCTGCATTATAATTAGCCTTAGCAGATTTTAATGCCGCATCAGCAACATTGAATTCATTGCGGCTTATAACCTTTTCATCAAATAACTTCTTTTGCATATCATAGGTACGCTGCGCCTGTTCGAGAGAAGCCTTCAATGCTTCAAGGTTGGCCTGGGAGTTTGCAACCTGCGCCATGGAACTTGCCACCTGCGCTTCACTTTGAGCCACACCACTTGCCGCCTGGTCGCGCTGGCTGCTGTATATGTCTGCGTAAATGCGACCAAGTAATTGTCCTTTTTTTACAGTGTCTCCTTCCATTACGTTCAGCTCAGTGATCTCACCGCTGATATCAGGGCTCACCTTCACTTCTATCTCGGGATAAACCTTTCCGCTTGCGTTCACAACTTCAATGATAGTTCGCTTCTGAACTTTCTCGGTGGTAACCTTTATCCCTTCTGCCTTTCCGAATACGCCCATCTTAGATAATACAACAAGTAGAACTATTAATGCACTGAGGCTTATTAAAACCCATTTGGTTTTCTTATTCATATACTTCGTTTATGCTTTGGCGTTATGCCGTTCGTTTCCCTTACGATTTTCTCCGGTTTATAATTTCAGGCCCATTCCTTTGTAAAATTCCAAAACCTTCATTTTAAAAACATAATCAAAAAGGTTTATGGTATTTTCAAGTTTTGCTCTTAAGAGATTATTTTGTGTAGTAACCAGTTCAAATGTGCTCAGCATTCCTACATCAAATCTTTTGGAAGCATACTCAAAAGTTTGCTCAGAGATCGACAGGTTCTTTACTGAGGCATTGTGTCTTTCAAGGGCAGTGATCGCGGCATTATATGCCTGGTAAATGTCCTGCTTAAGCTTTTGATCATCCTGTATCTTTTGCAGATCAAGTGAATTAACATTTAACCTGTTTCTTTCATATGCTGTTCTCAACGCGCCACCGTTAAATAATGGAACATTTAGGGAAAGACCTATAGACTGGCGAAAATTATCTGACAACTGTGTGCCAAAAGGGGTTTTAGTATAAGTGAAGTTATTGAAAGGTGTAATTGGAAAAACGCTGTAAGTTGTACCTCCCACAACAACATTCCCAACAGGAGTATTCACCGGTGTGATACCTGTAATTTGCAGGGCTTGGTTGTTAAATGCACTTCCTAGCGTTCCGAAGGCGCCAAGCGTAGGCAGCATTGCGCCTTTAGATGCTTTCACCATTTTTTCTGCAGCCTTTAAGCGAAAATCATTTACTTTCTGCAATGGTTGATTGGCTAGGGCAAGTTTGTAAACCGCTTCCGGCTGAAGATCAGCAATGGGTTCAAGAGGAATTGATGATGCAGGCGGCGTTTCAACATCAAATGGCGCTGCAGCATCTATGTTCATGTAAGATTTCAAAAGGAGTACAGCTTCGCGACTGTTTCCCTGCGCCGTGATATAATTAACACTGTCCAGTGCTAGTTGTGCTTCGAGCTGAGAAGCATTTAATTCAGGCAGGGAGCCTGCGTCAACCATTCTTCTTGTGTTAATTAATTGCGCTGAAGTTTGCTGAATTTGCACAAGCGCAATATTTTCCTGTTCTTTCGCCAACAATATCTGCAGGTATGCATTGGCCGCCGTTAGTGCGATGTCATACCGCAGTTTGTCAACGTTCGCCCGCGCAGCCTTAAGTTCCCATTCATTTGCAAGAATGGTATTGCGTTTACTGAAGAAATTAAAGATATCTGCGCTGGATTGTAATTGAAGGTTTGCTGCACTGTATGTTTCAGTGATCCGGTTAAAAGTGGTAGGATCTTGGTTGCTTCCGGAGTTGACGCTTACTCCTCCCGAGAATTGAACGGCTGGAAACACGCCGAGTTTTGATTGCTTTAAGTTTAGCTTGCTCACTTCAGCCTGCACCTCGCTTTGCCTTACTCCAAGATTATTCTTCATCGCGTAATCTACAACCGTGCGCAGATTCCATTTTTCCTGGGCGAAGAGGTTTCCTGCTGACAGCATAGCAATAATAAGAACAGCTATCTTCTTCATCGCGCAAAAATACTTATAAAATGAGCCATCAGCTAAACAGAGGTTCACAACATTCATTTTTTTATTGTTGAAAGAAATACCAATACATTTGCACCGAATTTGGTTCCCGGAAAAAAAACGGGATTAAAAGGGAAGTCCGGTATAAAATTCCGGCGCTATCCCCGTAGCTGTAAAACATTTGCAAGGCACTCAAAGCCTTGCCCGGTCGAAACTCCAGCCACTGTCTTTATGATGGGAAGGTATTTGAACCGGTGTTTAGCCAGAAGACCTGCCAGTTCATTTCTAATTATTCAACGCTTTCGGGTGAAAAGCAGAGGAACAAAATTCGTGGTGTTCGTTTGTTACCTTACTTTTTCCTCGTTTGCCATATGATCATATTTTGAGCATTAAAGTTTATCTTTTTTCTTTCTTCTTGCTATGGGCTGCAGGCGTGGCTGGTCAGGATGCAGATACATTGCCCGGAGTAAAAGTGAAGGGGCGATTGCCTGCCGGTATCGCTGCTTCTTCCTCGCCTGTGCAGGAGATGAACAAAAAGGATATTCAACAAAGTAACAGCCTCACCGTAGCCGACGCAGTAAAATTTTTCCCGGGCGTGCTGGTAAGAGATTATGGCGGAATCGGTGGTTTGAAAACCATATCGGTACGAAGCCTTGGGGCAAACCATACCGGCGTTTTATATGATGGAATGATAATGGGCGATGCGCGCGCAGGCCTAATTGATCTTGGAAGAATTTCCACTGAAAACCTTGACTACATCAGGCTCTATCAATCCGGCGGAACAGATGCATTGCTCCCCGCAAGAAGTTACGCCAGCGCAAACCTTCTGGTAATGGCCACATCAACATCATTTCTGAAAGATGCTTCAGAAACATGGTTTTCTTTTAAAGCTGGTTCTTTTGGTTTGATAAATCCTTCTGCCGGGTTCGCTTTCAATATAAACGACCGGGCTTCCCTGTTCGTTAATGGTGAATACCAGAGAGCACATGGAGGTTACAATTATAAAAACTATTTCAACAGTGGTAGATCCGAAAGAAAAAATGGTGACGTTAACCAGGGCCGGCTTGAACTTGACCTGCCTGTTCGGTTGGCTGACAGCAGTCTGCTTAAAGCTAAGGTTTATTATCACGAGGCTCGTCGCGGTCTGCCGGGCTCTGTGGTTTTGTATAATGAAACTGCAAATGAATGGCTCGACAACACCCACCTTTTTGCCCAGATCAATTGGAGGAAAAGGTTATCAGCTAAATGGAACCTTTCCTTAGGAGCGAAATCAATGTTTGACCGTCAAAAGTATTCCGACCCTGATTTTCTAAACAATGAAGGTTACCTGGAAAATGATTTTCACCAGTATGAACATTATGTTACAGCAGCTTTCGGCTACGCCCTGAACCGGTTCATGCGTGTTTCTTTTTCTTCCGACTACTTCATGAACACGCTGAAAAGGGAAGATGCATTTGACTCGCAGTTTGCGGAACCTTCAAGGAAAAGCTTATTAACTAATATAGCGCTTACGTTTACGCGTACACGAATTTCTGCGGATGCTAATCTCCTGTACACGGGAGTGAGTAACCGGTCCCGCCTCAACGGGTCTGAAAATAATTTCCGGGAGCTGTCGCCTGCAGCCTCAGCATCCCTTCAGCCCTTAAAACAACTTCCACTCAGGTTTAGGGCCATGTTCAAAGAAATCTTCCGGCCGCCTTCGCTTGACGATCTGTTTTTTACTTTCATAGGGAATGCTGAATTAAGGCCGGAAAGATCCCGCCAATACGGAGTGGGTTTAACATGGGAGTCCTTTAACCAAAGCGGTCTTTTTCGCCATTTGTTATTTACGGCAGATGGATATTTTGTAAGAGTTAATGACAAGATAATTGCACTGCCAAGAACCAATTTGTTTCAGTGGAGCATGATGAACGTTGGCAAGGCGGAAACGAGATCTGTTGACCTGGCTGCCGATTTGGGCATGCACGCAGGGAGCACCATTCTCAGAACCAATATATCCTACAGTTATCAGAACGCTGAGGATGTCACACAATCAGGAACCCCATCGTTCAAGCGCCAGCTAGTCTATATCCCTGTTCATTCCGGGAGTGCCCGGCTGATGGTGGAAAGAGCGAAGATCTCCGCATCGTGGAATGTGCTTTTTTCGGGCGACCGTTACCGCGCAGGAGATCAGAACAACGATAACCTCGTAAAGGGATACCTGATAAATGATCTGCATTTTCAATACTCAGCGAAAAGACTGAAGAGCTGGAATTATACAATTTCACTCCAGCTAAACAATATTCTGAACGAACAATACGATGTGGTAAAATATTTTCCTATGCCGGGTTTTAACTGGCGGGTGTCATTTAAGGTAGATCATAAAAAAATTAAAAAGTAAAAAAATAAATCATGAAAAATCGTTTTCTCCTTGTAGCTATCGTTTCACTGGTGTTTGCATCATGTAAAAAAGATGATGTGCCAAATCCCGGGCCTTCCGTACCGGCGGCAAAAGGTATTTATATATTGAGCGAAGGATTCTTCGGCGGCAATAACTCAAAGCTTGCATTCAGAGATGCTGCCACCTCCCTGTTGTACAATGATTTTTTTCTTCAGCAAAATCCTGCACAAACATTGGGGCTTGGAGACACGGGAACTGACCTCCTCATTTATGGAGGAAAGATATATATCGTAATGAATAATTCAGCTAATGTTACCGTACTTGATGCATCAAATGGTACATTCATCAGCCGGATTTCTTTTCTTAATGGCACGGTGAATAAGAATCCGCGTTATGCAGTTGGAGCAGGAGGAAAAGTATTTGTTTCAGCATTCGACAATACAATATCTGTGATTGACACTTCCTCACTTGCAATAACGGGCTCAATTACAGTTGGTGCAAACCCGGAGCAGGTGATCGCAACGGACAATTATTTGTATGTGGCTAATTCGGGAGGACTTAATTATCCTGATGTAGACAGCACGGTATCTGTGGTTGATCTGAACAGCCTTACTGAGATCAAAAAGATCACCGTGGGCTTGAATCCGCAAAGGCTTGCAATCAACAGCCAGGGAAATATACTTGTAACGGGATATGGAGATGCCTTCGCCGCTGTTCCTGTTCCGGCCTTTGTAAAAATGATTAATGGAACCTCGAATGAGTTAATGAATGTTACAGTGGCAGATCACGAGTATGATCATGTGAAGGTGTTTGAGAATAAGGCTTACCTGTTCAATAACTACGGCGGAGGAAATATCAAGCTGGTGGATGCAAATGATCTGTCAGTGATTAGGAACAACTTTATTACGGATGGTACAGTAATTACCAATGTATACGCCATTGATATCGACGAACAAAATGGTGACGTTTTCATTTGTGATTCAAAAGATTTCACATCGGCTGGTGAAGTCTTTTGCTTTGATACTGAAGGAAGAAAGAAATATTCGTTCAGTATTGCTCCGGGCATCAGTCCGAATAAAGTAGCATTCCTCCGGTAAATGATTTCGAAATGATTTGCAGTGTGATGAAATAGCCGTAATTTTTTCAAGTTATATCATCCAATCACTACATGAAAAAGTTTCCAAGGTATATTTTGGCAATGCTCTTCGTGAGCTGTTCTTTACTGTCATTTGCGCAGCCGGCAACTGATACGCTTGCGAAGGTTACGGCTGATCTCGCGCCCGTTGTTATTCATTCCTTTGAATCGAATACAAACGAGATGAACGTACCCGCTGCTGTGTCAGTGGTAAGAAGAACAGATATTGATAAAACAGCCGATCCTTCTTTTATACGTTCCATGAATTCGGTAGCAGGAGTTAAAATGGATGAGAGGAGCCCCGGTAGCGTAAGGCTCAGTATTCGTGGAAACTTACTTCGTTCAACCTTTGGCGTTAGAAACGTAAAAGTGTACTGGAATGGTGTTCCTTTTACTGATGCTAATGGCAATACATATCTTAACCAGGTTGGTTTTGATAATGTTGGTTCAATGGAAATTTTGAAAGGTCCTTCGGGAAGCATGTATGGTTCCGGAACCGGCGGCGTACTGTTGCTTGAAAGCCCTGCTGTTGACACTGCATTTAAACAACTTAGTTTGCAATCCTCTGCCGGAAGCCATGGTCTGCTTTTTCTTGGGGGAAAATTTTCCTACTCGAAACCAGGTTCCAAAAACAGTTTCTCTTTTTCTCACCAGGAATCAGAAGGATATCGGTTGCAAAGCAGGTTAAAAAGAGATGTTGCAAATTACCTCGGCAGTTTCAGAGTGAACAGTCGTCATAATCTTTCTGCAAATATATTTTACAGCGATCTGTACTATCAAACTCCGGGAGGCCTTAATGCTTCGGAGCTTGAAAACGATCCACGCCAGGCACGCCCCGGTGCTGAGGCGAATAAGGCTGCGCTGTTTTTAAAAACATTTTATGCCGGGCTTGGCAGCGAACTTCGATTTACAAAACGGCTAAGTCATTTTACCGGAATCTACGCTTCACATACCCGTTTCAAAAATCCTACAACCCGCAACTACGAGAGCAAAACAGAACAGGGAATGGGCGGCCGTACATTTCTTTCTTACCAGAACAAAGATTTAAATATCACTGGTGGCGGAGAGTTTCAATACAGTTTTAACAACACGGGAGTGTATGGCAACCGGCTGGGTGTGCGTGACACGCTTCAGTACCAGGATGAGTTGGATAACCGGCAATACAATATGTTTTTACAGGCAAATTATTTGATTAACCGGTTTTCTGTAACAGCAGGTATCAGTTACAATAATTTCTATTACGGTTTTCTTCGAGCAAGTGATGCTGGAAGCGATCGCCGAAGCAGTGATTTCAAACCTAAATTTATTCCGCGGGTTGCGGTTCTATATAAAGTTTCAGGGTCGGTTAATCTTTATGCATCGGTAGGGCGGGGATACTCACCTCCATCCATAGACGAAGTGCACGCCAGCGACGGAAATTTCAATACAGCACTCAGAGCGGAAGAGGGTCAAAGCTATGAATTCGGTTTGAAGACGAATGCCCTACGTTCCCGTTTTCAGGGAGGGCTTGCCGTTTATAGCTTCAACCTGAATGAAACGATCGTTAGCAGGAGGGATTCCTCAGGAGCTGACTATTATGTGAATGCCGGAAGAACACGTCAGCGTGGTCTTGAAGCAAATCTCCAGTATCTCCCGCTTATTAAATCCGTTGGATTTACTCGTTCAATTATAATAAGGGCCTCATACACTTACATCAATGCGAAGTTCAAAGACTATCAACAGGGGAACACCAAGTTCGATGGAAACCCCGTGACGGGAATTCCTTCTCATACATTTTTCATAAGTACTGATATTAATACAAAGCCAGGATTGGCTTTAAATGCTTCGTATAGTTATACCGGTTCAGTTTCACTCAATGATGCGAACACAGTCGTTGCGCCGCATTACAACCTCCTCTTTTTCAGAATGGCGTACAGGCCAAATGTTGGTCAGAGATTTCATCCCTCATTTTTCATTGCATATGAGAAGAGCCTTAATACACCCTTCAGCCTGGGCAATGATCTCAACGCTGCGGGTTCAAGATTTTTTAACCCCGCTGCACCAGAGCGGTTTACTGCCGGCATTAAAGCAGATCTTCTCTGGTAACCTTAGTTGACCAGAATAAAGGGAACTGAAATCGATTCGTCTTTTCGATAAATGCGTAGGATGTATGTACCTGATGAAGTATGTTTCTTTAAAGGAATTTCAACAACCTGCCTGAACGTACCCAATGAAAATAAACCGTTTTGAATTAAAATGCCGGCATGGCTGGAAATTGTGTAGTTGTATTCGCCTGGTTGAAAACCGGTGATCTCTAACTGCAAAGATGTTTGTACCGGATTAGTAAGGATTTTAACGGAAGCTTCGATCTTTCCTTTGGCCAGTTCAGAAGATGGTATGGCAACCTGCCTGATTCCCCGAGTTTTGAAAACAACATAAAAGCGTTTGCTGCTTTTTGAAGCAGGGTCGCTTGTGATCTTAATTCTGAAAGAAGAGGAATCGTTAAGGTTAATGCCTCTTTCAGTTTTGAGGAAACGGTCTCCGAAGTAAGCTGCGAGCCCGCTATTACTCATATTTGATGAGTAGAAAGAAACAACATAATCCTTCTCCCTCAAATTTGAAAAACCGTATTGGATCGTGTCGAGATTTTTGATTCGGTTTCTTGATTCAACCGAAAGTTCATTATCGGAGGAACGGATGAAAAAGTTTTCACCTGAGTGTCGCAACTTGACTGCATCATTTTCATCCAATGAGTCCGCGTAGAGTAAAGAGGTCACTAAAGCGTTGCCGTCAGCTATCTCTTGTTCTGCCGTAAAAAGTTTTGCGCGGAAGAATTTTCTATCGCGTGGAATGTGTGCACGATGAACAAGCCTCTGAAGTTCCACTTTGCAGGCTTCGGTGAAGGTAACTTGTCCGGCGCTCCCTGAAGAACGTACGAAAAAGGCTTGTCCGCTTTGTATATGAGGAGCAGGGAGGTTAGCAGGATAATATGCTGTTCCACCAGCGGTGGGTTCGTAATTATTTGCAGCTGAAAGGGTCTGGTATCCGCCTAATCCATAGGTTCCGTTTAAAAGAGGATCCCACACAATCACATCATTATTCAGATTAATGAACCGGCCATTGTTTCGCATGAATTCAACGCTTACCGGTGATGCATAAGGATTACCAACCGAAGCAAGTTTACCTGGCTGAACTATTGTAACCGGAGGAGGATCAGAAGGCTGGTAGAGGCTGCCCTTGATTCGAAGCCTCGTTGGATTTGCCGGTGCAGAGGCCGTAGTAACAGACCTATCGCCCCGAACCATTACCATGTATCCCTCAGCCCTTTGAACTTCACTTGCTGTATTAGCAACGCCGATCCAGTTACCATCGGCACCTGCCGCAGGGTCGTAATATTTTATGGAGGGAAGTGGGGTGGTGATATCAAAGCCGCTACCCGTTCCCGTTAGTATAGTTCCGTATGCTGGAGGTGTAGATCCTCCTTCCTGCCATGAATCAAAAATGGATTGACCTTTTGCAGGTGTTGCAAGAAATTGCCATGATTTTGGATGGCCGCCATTTCCCGGTAAGCCGGTATTTATAAATCGTTCCACCGAGGCTGTTCCTGTTATTGAGTTGCCTGTAACTTTTCCCACGCGTGCCGTTGCCGATGAATTAGATACCAGCACGAGGTTATCGCCTGTGTGGAAGTTCACTCCTGATACAGGCCCGAATTCGAGTGCACCGTAAATATTTAGTCCTTCAGAAGCATTTGATGACAATTGAACATTCGTTCCTATAACAAGGTTCTTTATGTTATTTGATAAAAATATGTCTCCTGCTAAAGAACGTGTGTCTCCGCAAAATCCATTCAACTCCACGGATCCTGTAACCGGTCCGGAGGGCTCATTGTTGATGGAGGCCGGAGCACATTTCAATACACCTGCAACCCGAACAGTTCCCTCGTTTTGAAGCGATGCTCCGGATGAAATTGTAAGTTGTTTCATCTGGAAGAATTCACCCGTAGAGATGGTCGGTTGATTTGTGGGCGGTGGCAATGCTATGCGAACACTTTGCAGCACGCTGTTTGGTACTACACCCAGGCTCCAGTTTCCAGGGTCGTTCCATGCCGTTCCGTTGGTTCCGGTCCATGTATTCCATTTTGAAACTTCGTCGGCTCCAAGATCACATGTGCTTCCGGTAGGAGGAGGAAGTTCGCGTTCATCTCCTTCGAAATCACGTTCAAGCAGGGTAATATCATTACTTCCTTTTCCGATAATATCGCAATTGGTGAATGGGTTGAGGTGCAGGAAGTTTAAGAGGTCGCCATCAACGGATTGGAAGTTTGGAAGAATACTTATTGATAGCCCTTCATTCGGCGTCATATGGGCCTGATATGCAGAGAGCGAACTGATGCTGTTGGTTTGGTCGAAATAGAGAAGCCGATCCGGAGCCGGAACCCCGGCGAAAAGGTCGTTAATGGATGCGGTATAACCGGAAATATCCGCGCCCTTTCTCCAATGAACAACTGCCTTTCCATTAGAGCCTGTGGCAGACAGGTTGGAGAAAAGATTATTTTCTACGATGATGTTTCCAACAGTATTTGTATAAAGGCATGCACTGGAAAAATCATTGTGACCACTTGCCGCGGTTAGATGGATGGAATTATTGAACACTCCCGCATTTCCACCCGGTAGCTGATTGTTAATTCGAATACCTGTAACAGGCGGTATCAGTGTGTTCCCGGATGAAGGTGCCTCAATGTTGCCGACGAGGTTATTAAAGACCCGCAAGTTGTCAACCGCACTGCTTCCGGCCTCACCTGCGGAAATTGCCGATGACTGAGATTGCGTTCCTGAAGCATTTATTGCATAAATTTTATTTTCCCTCACATCAACTCCATTAGAGGGCTCCAGGATATTTATTCCCACCAATGAATCTGCCGAACCGGTGGATTGTAGGTTGCTGATGATATTTTCTTTAATACGACAGGGTGTTAAGGCTTGCACCAGTGAGCTTCGTATACCCGTTACTGTTTGCCCATCTGACGAAGTTTCAAGGTTCCTGATTACGTTTTTAGAAATTTCTATTTCCCGCGCCTGAACTCTTGAGCGAGCGTGAATACCTGTTACCGAATTGTCGGAAGCCAAACCCGTAACAATGTTGTTTGATATGGAATCAATGCTCCCGTTATTGCTTCCAAACCGATCGATAAAAAATCCGAATAGTTCTCCGCCGGTTGCCTGAATGTTACTGATCACGTTTCCCGTATACTTTTTTATTGGAGGGGGATTAATTGTTGAGCCCTCAGTGTCACGGATACCGTAGAATGTACCGATAGATGTGATGTTTGTGAAGGAATTGTTTCTCACATTTACATTTGATCCGGGCTGTGAGCTATCATCTAATAAAATTCCCATAAAAGGGTTCCGGATGTCTGCATTTCCTTCCGTTGTATTTCCGATAATGTTTCGTGTAGCCCCGGCCGTTAGTGCACCGGAACTTTCTATCAGGTGTGTGAATATTTGCCTGGTGTGAAGGTTGATGAACCTGTTTTCGGAAATATTCCCGATGCCGCCTGCCATTGTGGGATTGAGGGTTGATATCAATGTACAGTATCCCGAATGATCAACGGGGTTCTGGTAACTGAAGCCATATAATTCATTTTCATTCACATCCTGTAAGCGCGATTGGGAGAAAGCGGAGATCCCTCTTACATCAGAATTGCTGTTACCGCTGAAATTTATCCATGGGAGAGTAGATGTGCCAATCTTGTTTTTTAATATTTTCACCTGTGAATTTGCTCCGGGGAGAAATCCTGCCGTACGGATGCCTGACACCTCTGTTTCGTTCTGTGCCGTCTGCCACCCTTGAAGAGTGTTTTCTGATATCTCCAACACGCTACCGGTAGATGTTGTTGAAATGCCGTATAGAAAATTTAATGGTGATGTAGAGTTTGAAGGAGCGAGTGATCCATTGTTAGAAAGAAAACCGCCTTCATTGAAGAACCCGGCTCGTATATTGTCGTCAACAGAGTTTCCAACCTGGTTGTTGCCAATCGTAAAACTTCCTGCACCGCCGGCGCTGATGCCCGTAAAGTTTACAATTTTGCCTGCAGTAGTTCCGCTCATCAGAATTCCGCCGATGATATTTTGCATTACAATGCCTTGCGAAGTTGAGGCCGCCCTGATCGCCGTAGCATAGCCTACATCAGCATTTGAAGAAACGTAAATCGACAATTGTTCATTGGGAGATCCGATAATGTTTGCTGCATTTGAACCTATATCTACGGTTCCGTTTTCAACATATATTCCGTTGAATATTCCCGGGCTAAGAGGAGAAGCTGAATATATATTAAGCCCGCCGATATGGTTGCCGTCGATATTGGAAAGCAAACCTCCGCCATCGAAGTCTGCTGAGATACCAAAGAACCTGAATGTTGTGGCTGTTCCTGCCGGCTCATATAATGCGGGAAAGCCGGTTAATGCCACAGAGTTCCCAACGAGGTTCATCACACCGGTTCCGCTTTCATTAGCAAAGCCTATTCGGTTTCCGGTGATCCTGAAATTTTCACCGCCGACTATACGGATTGCAAAAAGTTCAATATTCGTGGATGTAAATCTTCTTTCTGCCGTTTGGTAGAATTTGTTATCAATAATGTTCCAACTGCTGTTAGCATTGTTCAGGAATATTCCGTGATTATCATTGGAACTGCTGAAGAAATTGAAGATCTCATTCTGCGAAATCGTTATTGAGTCATTGGCGCTGCCGGCTGTTCCTGCAGCGTAGATGGCATTCGTGGGGAAGTCAACCGATTCAGATATGGCATTGTCATGAATGGTGTTATGATCATTTCCATTGCCCGAAGGAGATGATGCGCCTATCAAAATTGTTCCGGTGAAGGAACCAGCTCTCCTGCTTTGAACATTACAATGTTTGATGATGTTATACCTGGCATCATTAATAAACTGGACGGCTATACCTGTGCCTTCGTTCCTGATGACAATTTCGCGGGTAGTTCCTGTACCTCCCTGTCTTCCATCAAAGATGATATGATCAGATCCGTTGAAGTTGATAACCTGGGTAGTTGTAACACCGGTTATTGCAGGTGTGGAGGTTAACGATGGTCGAATGGTAAGGGTGTTGATGGACGAAGCGTCCGCATGCTCAAGGATCTGGATGGGAAAGGTCTCTAACGGTGCCGTATAGGTGTTATCTGTCAGCTCGAAAACAACGGGCCCGGTAAGCGCGCAGGCATTGTTGTAAACATTGATCGCTTCTGAAAGTGAATTAAAGTTTTTTCCTGAGCCCACAGTGTAAAGCCCGCTTAACGTGTGGTTAAGGGAAAATGAGAAGGGTGTTGGAGGGAAGCTTGAAATGGAGTGGACAGATTCTGCAGACACTCCTGCAGGATAGGATGCAACATTTATTGCAGGGCTAAGGTCTTGCGCTATCACGAAGTACTCTACGATATCGCCGCTGGCAAGGCCTCCCATGTCGGTTTCCACAATAGTGAAATTCCATGAACTGCTCAATGTGTTTCCACCGGTATTTATTCCCGGTTGCGAAAACCATGCGCCCGAATTTTTTCTGTAATAGATACGCGGAACGTTTGCACCCGCAAGTGGAACGCCCGTTTCATCTTCAATTATTACACTGGCGACCGAGTTGCCAGAGAAAGTGCAGGTAGGTGAAGCTATCGAAGTGTAGGAGATGCCCGGCGGATCCATTTCTGAATAGATCCCTTCAAACTCGTCAGCGCCGATATCAGGTGCTGTACCTGTGCCCGTGTAGCCGATGTTTCCCTGCCGTATCTCCGAATCAGCATCATCGGTAATTCCTGCAATCGCAAGTGCGCCGCTTTCTATTTGCGTGGGAACAGCGGCATCGATATGAAGGAAGTTTGCAGAGCTGCCGGCAACACTTAGGAATGTTGGAAGTTCTGTGAGAGAATTTGATTCGCAAATTGGGCCCACACGAGTTTTAAATGCGCTCAGTGTTTGATCAGAATTTGTAACGTTATAAAAAATGAGATTGGCAGGTGCCGGCGTGCCTGCATACCAAATGTTGTTGTTTGAGGCCTCATTATAATTTGCAAAAGTTGAACTGCTCCGCATTAGGGCCGCTGTACGGCCGGTGCCATTTGCCGTGGATAGATTAACAACAAGGTTGTTGCGGAGCGTGGTATTGCCGGTGGTATTTGTTGCGTTGGCTGTAAGAAAAATTCCCGATGATCCGAAATTAGTTCCTGATGAAGATGCGTTCAGGTAAATGGTATTATGATCGGCCTGCATTTGCGAATTGATGCCAACAAGTGAAAACGCAATTCCCCGGATCACATTATTTGCATTTGCCTGCGGTGCCTCAAGGTTGCCAATAATGTTGTTATAGATAGTGTATAAATTGTTAGAAGTGCCTTCAACATTAATGCCTGCAACTGTCACCGATGCTGCAGTAGCGGTAAAGTTTGAAATCCTGTTTTTATAAACATTTCCTGTGAGGGTGGGGGCGAGTAAGATTCCGTAAAGAACGGAGTTGGAGGTTGTGGTAGTGATCGAAAGATTGTAAATGGTGTTCCCGAAAGCATTGAAGGTGCTCGTGGCGGTGCCATGGTAACGGATGCCGTAAACGAAGTTTTGTCCGCCGCTGATATTTTTTATTTCGTTGTTGAAGCATTGATGAACCACTGTCGATTTCGACCGCATATTAATGCCTGTGAATGCCCCGCTGGCAATGTCGCTGATGATGTTTGATGAAATTTCCGAATTGTTTCCTCCGTTAGAACAATCCAGGGCATTTACAACAGCGGGAAAATTCCAGTTGGAAAAGGTGTTTCCGGTTATCATTATTGTGGGCCCGTCTGCCGCGAGGCCGGCAACATTATTCCATCCATTCATTATTGCCGAAGAGCCGGTGAGTCCTGAAAAATTGTTGTTCGATTGAACCATTAAATTCCCCGAACGTGAATTTCCTGTTGCAGTGAAAATATTCAATGTGCCTGTGCCCGTGCTTGTGAAGCCGTTGGTGACGCTGTTTCCGCTGCAGGTTTCTATGCACCCTGCGTTCTGGGCCATAGATCCCGACCTGCTTATTAATGTTACAGGGCCCGATGTGTTGATCGTAAGCGAATTAAATGTGTTGTTTTTTACATCTACCGTAGTGGCTGCAGACGAATTGTTCGCGAATTGTATCCCGGTGAAATTTCCGGTGCCGGGAACTGTTTGAATGAATCCCTGTAAGAAATTATTGTTGATGGATATTGAAGCCGTTCCTGCTATTGTATTACTTATAATGCCGGTAAGATTTCCCGATGTAGCGTTGCTAAAAGTAATGGCGTCATTCCCTGCATCACCCAGAATATTATCAGAGATCGAAAGAGAGTTAACCACTGCACCGGAGTTCTGTATTCCCGAAAAACCGCCCGTAGCTGAGTTCGAGGTGTTCAGCCTGATTATATTGTCATTTATCTCGAGTGTACCGCATGCAAACGTATTGTTGATTCCAACAAGGAGTGGCCCGCTGTTACTGCCGACTGAATTTCCGCTGATGATATTTCCTTCGATACGTATCGTGGCGCCTGAAACCGGGCCTGGCACGGATTCGCAGCGGATTACTTCATATGTGCCTCCGTTAAAATTATTACTAAGGGTCAGGCTGTTGTTCAACACAGATGATGTGAAAATACCTGCAGGAAGTATGGAAGCATAATTTTTATAAATACCGCGAACATTGATGGTGGAGCCCGACAATAAGCTGCTCACGATCGTGTTATTCGACACATTATCGTTCACCTGGTGGTTCATGAATACGCCATAGCAGGAGCCGGTATTACTTACATAAGACGTTACTGCAGCAAGCCCGCCGAAGTTGGAGATCGTGTTGCCTTCTGATGACTGTGTCCCTCCTATGTCATTCCCGGAATCCATATTTGCGGCGTTGCTGCCCGACCCGATAAAGCAGATTCCCATGTTAACGTTACTGATGGTATTTCCATACACTTTATTGCCATGATTCGGGGCAGTGGTATTGTTGATGATGTTCACAGCAACAGTGGGCACGGTGGACGAATGCCTTGTATTGCTGTATATACCAAATGTGTTACTGTAATTCTTATTGAGGGAGATAGTATTGTTGAGAATAATATTGAATTGGGTGCCATCGGTGGTGCTCCGGCAAAGCAGGGCAACGCCCCATTCCGTCATGTTGTTAGAGGCGAGAGTTGTGGTAGTATTCGCCGGATTTTCCCGAAGAACAAAGTTGGAAAGTGTAACATTGTCTGCTCCGACAATTTTGAAAAGGGCGTCGGCAGTAGCGCCGGCCGTTTGCGGGGAGAAGGCCGTGATGGTATTGTTTGATCCATTTATAATAACCCTGTTTATGTTTGTTGTGGCTGCCGTAAAGTTGATTATATAGCCGCCGGAAGGAGCCGTTTGTGGGTTGGCAGCGTTCAATGTAATCGTAACTGGTCCGCTGATGGCCGTAATGCTGTTCAATGCAGTGATCGCATTCGCCAAAGAAGTGTAAGTTGCTGCAAGCGCAGGTGTGGTATTGCCGGGGTTAGTTACAGAAACCACCTGGGCGTACGTGATGCGCCAAAACAACAGAAGGAACAATAAGATAGCCGCTTTCCTCATTAAAAAAATTTTCTAAGGAGGTGGTTTTGAATGGTAGCAACACGGCCTGATGTGATGCGGGCTGTATATACTAAAGATAAGGAAAATGGAGGGTGCGGCGCCACGCCGAAATATGAACCTTTGGTATCAATTGTTAACGCCGCGAAGCATTATCATTTAGGGGTTTTGTTGCGTCCTTTACGATGCAATGATTAATTCTTTGATTCGGCGATAAATGCATTAGGCATTTAAGAGGTTAAACTAGTGGCCTCGCCAGGAATCGAACCTGGATCTGGAGCTTCGGAAACTCTTATACTATCCATTGTACTACGAGGCCAAAAAAGGAGGGCAAAGATAGGAATTTGATTTACGATTTACGATGTAGGATCTGGCAATGACGGTCATTAGTTCCGACTAAAGAATAGTTGGCTGCCGGCTCATGACTACAAACTATTGACCAGCGACTATTTCCCAAACACCTGGATGTTCGTGCCAAAGATCTTCACCGCAATGGCTAACAATATAACGCCGAAGAATTTTCGTACCACAATGATACCGCTCGGCCCAAGCGCCCTCTCGATCCATTTTAAAGACTGAAGCACGATGTAAATCACAATACAATTGATCAATATTCCGATCCAGATATTTACCGTATAGAAATTCGCTTTTAAAGACATAATGGTGGTCAACGTTCCCGAACCTGCGATCAACGGAAAGGCGATCGGAACAACACTGCCGCTCTTCGGATTGTTATCGGGCTTGAAGAATTCCAGCCCCAGCACCATCTCCAGCCCGATGATAAAGATCACAATACTTCCCGCCACGGCAAAGGAGTTCACGTCTAAACCCATAAGCCCCAGAAATTCTTCGCCTACAAACAGGAACAGCAACATCAGAACACCTGATGCGATCGTCGCTTGCAATGACCGGATCTGCCCGCCCATCTTGGCTTTGAGCGATATTAACACAGGCGCGTTTCCCATCATGTCTATCACCGCAAAAAGGGTGAAGGTAACAGTGATCAATTCTTTTAATGAAAAGTTGGAAAAGTTCATAGTTAATTCGCAAGTGTCAATTCTCTACAGAGATCTAAAATATTTCAATCCATCCAACCACTAATCCATCAAACCACATTGTAACTATTCGCCAGATCTTTCAACTCCAGCAAATTACTTACACGGAGCTTTTCAAAGATGCGCGATTTGTGCGTTCCCACGGTGGAAACACCAAGTTGAAGGCTATGGCTGATCTGGCTGATCGTTTTACCGGATAAAAGAAGATTGGTGATCTCAAACTCACGCGGCGATAGTTTGTTGAATGGATTTTCATTCGTTACCTGACCTGCACTGCTTGCGAGAATGTCCAGCAGGGTTTCAGAAATATATTTCTTTCCGCTGAGCACGAGCCCGATGGCCTTCTGCATCTCCTCAAGTGATGAATCTTTATTGAGATATCCCATCGCACCTGCCTTGAGGTAACGTTGGGCATAAATATTCTCAGGGCTCATGGAAAAAACCAAAACTTTCAGGTGAGGATACTCTGTAGAGATCTTCTGCATCAAAGCAAGGGTATCAGTGTTAGGCATCTGTATATCCAGCATGGCCATATCATACACCGTTTTTTCAAGTTTTTCAATGGCGCTGTTCCCATCATTTGCCTCATCTATGGTGCAGGGTTTGTACATATCAGACAAAAGGGTCTTAACCCCCGATCGCACCACCACGTGATCATCAATAATGAGAAAATGTTTCACGAAAAATTAATTAAAAAAGGGAATGCGAGCGTTTAACATCGGGTTACTGCCTTTAAACCTTGCTAAAGTACTACTTATACTGAAATGGTTCAAGCTAACGGTATATGTTTTTACCTTTACAATGCTAACCTCTGAAACTGATCAGCTCAACCAATGCTTTTGAGGGAAAAAATTGTTCCCTGTACCTGATCCTTGAGAAATAAACCATAACATGAGGGCAAACCCCGCTTTATTGAATTTGCTTTTTTGGGAGAATTCCCCTGCGCCCAAACCGCTGGCCTCCGCACTCTACGGAGCTTTCAACCTTGAAAAAGCCAGTCCTCACAAAACTTCATCGAGCAATAATTTTGATGTACTTCTTGTGTACGGTCCCTGCCCGGATCTGCCTGACGAAGTCACCGACAATCTGCCTGTGATAGTGATTCAGCATAAGAATGAAGAAAACTTCGGATCCATTCCAGGTGTAACCTACCTCGAGATCGATGGCATCAGCCCCCCCGCACTGATCGAATTCATTAAACTCAAACACGAATGTTGGAGTAACTCGGTGCAATTGAAGAAAACTTCGGAAAGACTCACAAGCGCCGGCCGCGTAACCAATGATATCCTTTGGGATTGGGATCTGGAATCGGGCTTATTGTTTTACAATTCTGCAGGGTGGATGAAAATTATTGGCAACGACATTCATCGGGGAAAGATCTCCTTTGAACAGTGGCTCGAGTTTGTTCACGAAGATGATAAACAATTTGTTCGGGAACAATTCGGAAGCATCATTGCAGATCATGCTGCGCTGACTTTCGAGGTCGATTACAGAATGGTATCCAAAAGCGGATTTATCTATGTTACGGAGCGGGGTTATGTAGAGCGTGATGAAAATGGTATAGCTCACCGGCTCGTCGGTTCAACACAGGATGTTACGGGCAAAAGGATAGCCGAGGAAGAACTGAAAAAGCTCTCAACAGTTGTTCGGGAAACTGCTTACAGCGTTCTTATTACTGATACTAATTGCAGGATAACCTGGGTAAACAAATCTTTTACTCACCTTACAGGTTATTCATTGCAGGAAGTGAAAGGAAAGATTGCATACGACTTTCTATTTTATTCAGGAAATGGTTTTGATGATTGCGATGATTTCGCAACAAGAATGTTGAAGGCTGAACCATTCGAGCAAGACCTTCTCATACAGCCAAAAAATGGCGAAAGGGTTTGGGTGAGAATAAACTGCCAGCCTCAATACGACATCGACAATAATCCTTCGGGATTTTTTGCCGTTATCGCAGATGTAACTGCACAAAAAAGGGCTGAAGAAAAGCTGATGCAGAACGAAAAGAAGTTCAGGGTGCTTGTAGGAAACATCCAGGATGGCCTCGCCCTGATTGATGCAGAGGGAGAAGTGATTGAATTTTTTAGCGGCCAGAGAATTCTCGGATATGACCTGGAAGATTACAGCTCCGGCGCAGTGAAAAAGAACATTCATCATGATCATCAGAACGCAGTTGACCAGGCTTTACAAAAGGTTATCGAAGACCCGAATAAGCCTTCGCGGGTTGAATTTCGGGTAAAACGGAAAACAGGAGAATATACCTGGATCGAAACGATCTTTTATAACCTGCTGAATGAAGATCCCTTGTACGCGATACTTGCCAACTTCAGGGAGATCCGCGAAAGCAAGCACGCGGAGCATTTGTTGAGGCAATCTGAAAAGAAATACCGGAACCTCTTTAATAACAATCCGCTCGCAATGTTCGTGTGGGATCCTAAAACCCTTGCCATACTTGAAGCTAATGAGGCTACGAGCATTCAGTATGGATATGGCCTTGAAGAATTGAAAAAGATGTCGATCCCGCAGTTGATTCATTCAGACATGGAGGAAAGAATGAAAGCGGTTGCAAGAAGCAGCATAGGCAACAGTAATTTTCGCACGAGTTATTTAACAAGGCACGTAGATAAGGAAGGCCGTGTTATGCACATGGAAGTTTCATTTCATTCGATAGATTATTTCGGCAGCCGTGCAACCATGGCTATTGTGAAAAATATCACAGAGCAGGTTGAGCTGGAGAAACGATTGTCCCGCGAGCGTGAACTAAAGCAACAGGAGATCACGCAGGCTGTTGTTACCGCACAGGAGCATGAAAGATTACACATCGGGCGGGAACTTCATGATAATATTAACCAGATACTTGCAACAGTCAGACTATACATTGAATACGCGCTCTCCAACTCCGCAATGCATGACCAACTGCTGAAAAGTGCAAAGGAGCTTGTACTGAGCGCGGTGAACGAGATCCGTAATCTTAGCAAGTCCCTGCTTCCGCCTACAGTTGGTGAAAAGGGACTGGCAGCTTCCCTGGATGATCTTTTTAACAGCATTAGAAAGATCAACAAATATTCCTTCAATACAAAATGGGATATGGATGAAGATATTCTCCCTGAAAACCTGAAGCTTACTGTGTTCCGTATCATGCAGGAGCAGTTGACCAATATTTTCAAACATGCGCGCGCAAGTAAAATAAATGCGAGCATTACCATGACTAATGGACAACTGGTTGTGAAAATGAGTGATGATGGCCGGGGCTTCGACCCTGCAGTGAATGGCAAAGGCGTGGGTTTGAAAAATATCAGGTCGCGCGCCGAATTGCACAACGGCGAAATGAGGTTGAAAACCGTGGAAGGGCAGGGAACTGAGCTTACTGTCTCCTTCAAATTGCTGCAGTGATTGTTCACAAGCCTCTTTGGCGTAAATTAACGCTCCCAAATGCTATATACCAGCGACAAAAGACGGATGAAACTTGCCTACCTGGCATCGGTGGTTTGTATCGCATTCTTTCTCTATCTCACACTTTCTAATATCAACCAGGCAGAGCGGGAAACAAAGAAAGTGAATGTAGCTCTCGAAAATCTCTACAGGCTCGCCAATATTCTCACAGATGTGCATGCCGTGGAGACCGGCCAGCGCGGATATGTGATTACGGGAGATGAAACTTACCTGTTCACCTACAACCGCGGCCTCGATTCAATAGTAAAAAATATTGACCTGATCATTCCGGACAGTGCAGATTCAAGGCTCACCGGGCGGGACAAAGAGATGTTGCTGGATCTTATCCGGCAGAAAGTATTGCATGCAAGAAAGGTGGTGGATATACGAACCCGCTTTGGAAGGGATTCAGCAACAACAATGCTGAAAACGACAAGTGGAGAGATTCTCATGAACCGCATCAGGGTTCGCATTAACAGCCTCGAAACTTCATTACGAAATGAAATTTCCCGTTCCAATACAAAGAGGGAGTCAACAATCAAAAGGATCGCAGCAGAATTCATGATCCTTGGCATCATCATCTATCTCATTCTTTTCTTTAACTACCGTGTTATTTCAAAAGAACTCAAGATCCGGAGGAAGAACGAAGAAATATTGAAGTTCAACGGAACGCTTATCAGCAGCATAATAGATCCTATCATCACAACCGATCTCTCTCACCGTATAACAAACTGGAACAAACATGCCGAAGAATTGTATGGCTGGAAGGAACACGAGGTGATCGGAAAAAATCTTGAAGACCTCCTGCAGGTGGAATATGTTGATGTAGACATGGATAAAGCCCGTCAACAATTTGCCGGGCAGGGATACTGGAAAGGCGAAACGATCCACACGTCAAGAGATGGAAGCGTTCTCCATATTCTCTCATCAATTTCTGCGGTGAACAACGACGAGGGCCGGCCGGTATCAGTTGTGGGGGTTTTTACAGACGTAACTGCAAAGAAAGAAACAGAACAAAGGCTAAAATTGTTAACCGATAATTTGGAAATAGAGGTTGAAAGAAAGGTGCTTGAACTGAACTCTGTTTTTGAAAGGATCACTGATGCGTTTATTGCGTTGGATTCTAACTGGAATTATACCTATGTGAATGTGAAGGCTGCGGAGATGCACGGTAAATCAGTTGATGAGCTGGTGGGGAAAAATATCTGGGAGTTATATCCTGAACAGGTAGGCAGTGAATTTTACAATGCACTTCAAACTGCTGTGGCCACCGGCATCTCCAGCAAAAGGCAACTCTATCACGCTGCATCAGGTAAGTGGTTTGAAGACCTGATCTATCCAGGCCCGAATGGAGTTTCCGTTTATTATCACGACATTACTGAAAAGAAAATTGCCGAACTAAAACTCCGTGAGGCGCACGATAAACTGCATTCTCACATTAACAATACACCGATAGCTGTATTGGAGTTTGATAAGGATCTTCAAATTGTTCAATGGTCGCCCAAAGCTTCGGAGATCTTCGGCTGGTCGGCTGAAGAGGCTTCGCATCCCGGCTTCACGATCTTCGATATGGTGTACGCAGGAGATCTTGCCAGGATAACCGAAACCACACAAAATCTTTTGAAGACAGGGAAATCTGAAACCCTTGATTTTAGAAATGTCACCAGCAACGACAACGTTATCTATTGCGAATGGTATTTTTCTGTTTTGAAAAACCGTGCCGGGGAGATCGGTATCATGGCGCTGGTTCATGATATCACCGAGCGGCGCAAAACGGAACTTGCCCTGCAGGAAACGGAATCTAAATTCCGAAGCCTCGTGGAGGAATCACTTGTTGGAGTTTACATTATTCAAAAAGGAAAATTCACCTATGTTAATCCCCGCTTCGCTGAAATAGTGGGCTATTCGGTTGAAGATATCATTGAAAAGGTTTCCGTGCTCGATCTTGTTTGTGATCATGACAAAGAAAAAGTGGAGAGCAATATAAAAACCAGGATGTTCGGTATTCGAAAAAGCATGCATTATATGTTCGATGCCCAGCATAAGTCTGGCAGAACATTGAACGTTGAAGTTTATGGCACTTTTCTCTTGTACAAGGGAGAGGGAGCGGTCATCGGTACTTTGATAGACGTTACAGAAAGAAATAAATACCTGAGGATGCTGGAAGCTTCAGAGTTTGAAATGAAGGTTTTAAACGAACGCTTCCAATTGGTAGGTAAGGCAACGCAGGACGCGATCTGGGACTGGGATATACAAAGCAACCGAATCCTCGGCAACGATTCTTTCATGGAAATGTTCGGGTTTGAAAAAGATTTGAGGATCAGGTTCGAAGATTTTTTAAAGAATGTACACCCTGATGATGCTGCCAACATCAAAAGAAATCTTGACAATGCACTGAAAGAAAGGAGCAGTTTTATTAAAGAAGAATTCAGATTCAAGTCGGCTGATAACACATATCGCATATTTAACGACCGGGCTTACATTTTATACAATGAAGAAGGTGAGGCTTACCGGATGCTTGGAGCAATGCAGGATGTAACGATACAGAGATCGGCACAAAAGCAACTGCTAATTGAAAAGCAACTCTCAGATTCCATAATCAACAGTTTACCCGGGGTGTTCTACGTATTCAGTAAGGAAGGAAGAATGGTGAGGTGGAACCGGAATCTCGAAGAACTTTCAGGTGTGCCGGCCGAAGAGATCGACACGCTTAACCCAATCGAATTCTTTCCGGAAAGTGAAAGAGATTTTGTAGAGTCGCGTATCCGAGAAGTGTTCATTCAGGGAGAAACTACCCTGGAAGCACGCCTCAAGCCACGCGGCGGTGAGGAATTACATTTCTACTTCACTGGTATGCTTATCAATTATGAAGGCGAACCGTGCGTGATGGGCGTTGGAATAGACATTACTGAAAAGGTAAAAGGCCAGGAACAACTGCAGGAAAGCGAGGAAAAATTCAGGTCGTTAATTGAGCAGGCCTCAGACGGTATTTTCATAAGCGACAGCAATGGGATGTTCACGATGGTGAATACAAGCGCATCGCTGATGAGCGGGTATTCCCGGGAAGAACTTTTAAGAATGAAAATATCAGATATTCTTTTCCGGGAAGATCAATCACCTATACGCATAGACGAAGAAGAACTCAGAACCGGTAATGCGATCATTGAAACCCTCATGAAACATAAGGACGGCCATTTTGTTTATGTGGAGAGCAGCGGCAAGTTTCTTTCCGGGAACAGGTTTCAATCCATAATCAGGGATATAACCGGAAGAAAAAAAGCAGAAGAAGAGATCAGGATCTCGGAATATAAGTACCGGCTTTTGTTTGAACAGAACCCTATGCCAATGTGGATGATCTCACTACCGGAAAAAAACTTCCTCGCTGTTAACGATGCTGCGATCACCTTTTATGGATATACAAGAGATGAGTTTCAGCGAATGAATATCCGCGATATCAGGCCCGGTGTTGCGAATAACAGCACCAGCGTTTTATCTACCTACAAGTCAGGAATAAGCAATTCGGGAATATGGGAGCATCGCAAAAAAAATGGTGAAGTGGTAAAGGTGAATGTTCTTGCACATGACATTATATACCAGGGAAGGCACGCCAAGCTTGAACTTGCAAATGATATGACCGAAAAGATAATCGCCGAGGAAAAACTCAAATATTCTCATGCCCAGCTAAGGCAGCTTGCCACGCACCTTCAAAGCATCCGTGAATCTGAGCGAACCCACATGGCCCGGGAAATTCATGATGAGCTCGGGCAGCAGCTCACCGGTTTAAAAATGGATATTTCCTGGATAAATAAAAAAATTCCGGAAGATGAACCGGTGCTCAAGCAAAAGATAAATGAAACACTTGAACTGGTGGATGACACCGTGAAAACCGTTCGCCGGATCGCTACGCAATTGCGCCCGAGCATTCTGGATGACCTCGGGCTCAGTGCGGCAATGGAATGGCAAAGCGAAGAGTTTCAAAAACGTTCGGGTATTGAAACACATTTTACGAGCAACGCTACAAGAATAGATGTTCCGGATGAGATCGCAACTGGTATCTTCAGAATTTTCCAGGAAAGTTTAACCAACGTTATGCGGCATTCGAAGGCCACCAAGGTGGGCGCCAACCTGAGTTATAGTGATGGTTCATTAATTTTGCAAATTGTTGACAATGGAGTCGGCTACAATGAAAATGAGATTTCAAGAAAAAACACGCTGGGCCTGTTGGGAATGAAGGAAAGAACTTTAATGATGGAAGGAACGTTTGAAATAAGCAGCCGGCCCGGGAAAGGAACTTCGGTGATCATTGTTGTTCCGCTAAATATAAAAGAATGAAATTATGTTAAGGATCCTGATTGCAGATGATCATTCCGTGGTTAGGAAAGGATTGCGCCAGATTTTGCTGGAAGGTTTTCCTACAGCTTCAATTGAGGAAGTTGGAGATGCAGAGGACATGATCAAAAAGGTTTTAAGCGCAGAATGGGATGTAGTGATAAGCGATCTTTCTATGCCCGGCAGAAGTGGGCTCGAAGCTCTCCAGCAGATCAAACAAATACAACCCAAACTCCCTGTTCTTATTTTAAGCATACATCCGGAAGAACAATATGCGATCAGGGTTTTGAAATCAGGCGCAGCAGGTTATCTCAGCAAAGATCTTGCTCCGGAAGAACTTGTTAATGCAGTTCAGAGAGTAATGTTGGGAAAGAAATATATCACTGCCTCGGTTGCAGAAAAGCTTGCTTCGGTGTTTGACCAGGATAATGATAAGGCGCCTCACGAATCTCTTTCAGACAGGGAATTCAGTGTTTTAAAAATGCTTGCGAAAGGTAAGTCGGTTTCAGAAATCGCGGAGTTGCTTTTTTTAAGTGTTACCACGGTGAGTACGTACCGGGCACGAATAATGTCTAAGATGAACATGAAAAGTAATGCAGACCTTACCCTTTATTCAATTGAGCACAAATTGATGTGATTGACTTCGGGCATTCGATTTCCTTTGATAACATTCTAACCTTTAAGAATGACCTATAACGAATACAAACGAATATTCGACGAAATATTAAGCAATCCCACTCCCGATGCGCCTTACAATGAAGAAGCGTATTTAAGCTACACTAAGCTTAACAAGTCAAGGATGCTGAGGTGGGAAAAGCAAATGCAACCCGACCCATCACTGGTGAGTTTGATCAAAAGCGAAACCGAATACCGTAAGTGGATAATTATTACAGAACCCTGGTGCGGCGATGCGGCCCACATTGTTCCCTTCCTCGTAACACTTGCAGCGCAAAATGAAAATATTTACTGCCAAATTCAGCTTCGCGATCAGGAACCGTTCCTGATTGAAAAATATCTTACAAGTGGTACAAGGAGTATCCCTAAGCTGATTGTGCGTGATAAGAACGATGAGGATATTTTTACCTGGGGTCCCCGACCCGAAGGAGCTCAAAAAGTAATGGAAAGCATGAAAGCGGCGGGCGCTGATTTCGAAGAGACGAAAATAGCCCTCCAAAACTGGTATAATCAAGATAAGGGTGCGTCCCTGTTCAGGGAATTGTATGGTTTGATCAAATGAATCTGCTAGCGCCGGAATAAAGATTGCCTTTCTGTGTAGTATAAATTCTATGCCTTGTAGCGGCATATTACAAAGAATAGAAATCTCACGCTACATAACGGCAACCGGTATACGATAGCTTTGCGCTTCCCATGGAAAAAGGCCTCCGTATACTTCTTGTTGACGACTCCAGGATAATCCTGAACAGGCTGTCCACGCAACTTTTAGAACTTGAAAATGTGCAGAAAGTTGTTAAAGCAACCACTTTTCAAAAAGCCGTGGAATCACTGAATGAGGAAGAATTTGAAATAGCCTTGCTGGACATTAATCTCCCGGGAAAAAGCGGGATTGATCTTTTGGAATATATCACTGTAAATTATCCTGTTATAAAATCTATAATGGTCACCAACCAGGGAAGCGAACACTATAGGAACATCTGTGCGCAACTCGGCTCCTTCGGTTTCATTGATAAATCACATGAAATAGAAAATCTCCCGACGCTTATTTTAAAGGCGGCGTGTTGAGGCTTACTTGTAAATTCGGTCTATCGTATCCCTGAATTTTTCCATGATAACCTTTCGTTTCAGTTTTAAGGTAGGTGTTAATTCTCCTGTTTCTATCGTCCACTCTTCAGGAAGCAATTCAAATTTTTTCACTTGCTCCACGTGATTGAAATAGATATTAAACGCCTCGATAAGTTGTTTATAGAATTTCACAACCTGCGGGTTTCGGATTGCATCTTCAGCAGTGGTAAATTCAATTTGATTCTGCCGCATCCAATGTCGAAGATTAGGTAATGAAGGTACTATCAGCGCACCCACAAATTTTTGATCGGCGCCTACAACCATCATTTGCTCAACATAGGGCGACTCCTTCATTTTGTTTTCAATAGGTTGGGGTGCAACATATTTTCCTCCGCTGGTTTTGAAGAGTTCCTTCTTTCTGTCAGTTATTCTTAAAAATTTTTCATCTTCGAAAACGCCGATGTCACCGGTGTGAAGCCAGCCATCTATAATGGTCTCATCAGTAAGGTCAGGTCTTTTATAATAGCCCATCATCACGCTCGGGCCTTTTACGCATATTTCACCATCAGGCTCCAGTTTTACTTCCTGCCCGTTGATCACCGGCCCCACAGTTCCGAATTTCGACCCGTTTTTCCCGCGGCGGTTAACGCTGATAACAGGACTGTTCTCAGTTGGACCATAACCTTCATAAATAGGGATCTGCGCCGCGTTAAAAATTTTCAGCAGCCTCACCTGGCATGCCGCACTTCCTGTAATAATATATTGCACATTGCCTCCGAGTGCTTCACGCCATTTGCTGAAAACCAGTTTATTTGCCACAGACAGTTGCATGTTGTAAAAAATGTTTCCCGGCTTGCTCACGTCATATTGTAATCCGAGTGCAACCGCCCAGTCGAACAATTTCTTTTTTACGCCGGTAAGGTCTGCTCCCTTACTCATTATTTTTTCATAAACCTTTTCAAGTAATCGTGGCACTGTGCAAAATACCATAGGCTTTACTTCTTTAAGGTTGTCGCCAAGCGATTCAAGGCTCTCCGCGTAATAAATAGAGATCGCGCTGTGAATGTAGATGTAAGAAACCATCCTCTCAAAAATGTGATTGAGGGGAAGGAAGCTCAGCGCCCTTCCTTCAGGTTTCTTTTCAAAAGGGAAACTCTTTACACTGTTCAATACATTGCTGACAATATTTTGGTGACTCAGCATAACTCCTTTCGGCGTTCCTGTTGTGCCGGATGTATAAATGATCGTTGCGCAGGTTGAAGGCTGTATGGTGTTCCTGATAGCTTCCACCCTGGTGATGTGTTCATCATTTAAAAGTGTCGCCCAGTGCTTGCCGCCGGGAAGTTCATCAAATGAATAAATATCATGCAGGGAAGGGATCTTTCCTCTTAATGATTCCATCTTTTCCAAAAGATCTTCGCCACTGCAGAAAATGTACTTTACAGATGCATCATTGTAGATGAACTCAAGTTCACTAATATTTGAGGTCGGGTAAACCGGGCAAAGGATCACACCGATCTGCTGGCATGCAAGGTCAAGTAATAACCATTCAGGCCTGTTGCGGGAGATGACTGCAATTTTATCCTGGGTATCAACAGTGAGGTCATTACCTGACAAGCCCAGGGAGAGAAGCCCGGAGGAAAGACGGTTAACCGTTTCAATTACCTCAGAGGTACTGAATTTTCGCCAGCCCCCGTTCTTATCTTTCGCAGAAAGCATATCCTCTTTTCGGTGCAGTTCAAATTGCTCAAACACAAAATCAAACAGGCGGTTTACCTCTTTCATAAACTTAATGATGGTGTTGTATGTAAGTTAATGAATTAAAACATTTTAGACGGTGCCCCGTTCATGCGTAGGGAAAAGACGGGTTGAGGGCGAAGGCGGCAAGGTTGGAGAAAAACGGCGAACTACCGGCTGTAATATTGTTTCTCCGGCATTTTGAAAACGGTAGAACGCTGGAACTTTGTGAGTGCCGAATATTCTTCAGGATGCGCGTTTATCCAGGCCTGAAATGCAGACAGATTTTGAGCTGCACCAAATATCCATTGATTATATGCATTGAATAAACCATCTCTCAATAGAATCTCATGCTGATCGAATAATTTATAAGGAAAATTTTTCGCGTGTTCGTTTTGCCAGTCGAGAATAAATCGTGTACGCACCATCGTTAGTACCTCCGCGGTGATACCATGAGAAACAAGTGCGCTTTGCTTCGCCATTGTTTGAAGAAAAGCTTTGCCGAAGGCTGAAGTTTGTTTTGAGGAAGCGAGAATGTCGGTATCGCTGAAAAGTTTCTTATAACTCTCCAACAGAATTTCTTTTATCTCCGGGCTTTTAGCTCCGAATGGTTCCATGTTGAGGAATATCTCTCCATAAAGAAGGCTCCATGTTCTGTCCGTTGAAAAATAGTAGAACCGCGCCGCATTATAATAGTTGCGGGAAAAGGAAGGGTCAGATTCTATCCCTTTCTCCCATTGCGTTATGGCATCAAAATTTTTTTGAGACCACATCAGCTCTCCAAGGTCATTATACAGGGCTCCGCTTGATGGGAATTTCTTTAATCCTCTCCTGTAAATTTTATCGGCTTCTTTTGGGTTGCCTTGAGCGCGGTAAATGTTCCCGGCGATCTGGAAACTTTGATCGTCTGAAACATCACTATCGATCACGGGCCTTATCATCGTTAGTGCCCTGGCAAGATCGTTTTGATAATAATAGGCGAGAGCCAGCTCTTTTGAAACAGAAAGATTTGAAGGTTCAAGGGCGTAAGCGCGGTTAAGAACAAGTATCGCATTCGGAAAATCGCCCTGCTTCATAAATGTTTTCGCTGTTTCCTGCAGCTCTTTCACATCCTGGGACATGGCACAGGGGGAAAAGGTGATGAACATCAGGGCTAACAGCAATACTTTCATGTGGAAGCAGTTTTCGTTTAACCGTATCCGTTAGTCGATCAGGTGGGTGAGAAGGCCATCGCGAAGTTTGGGCTCAAACCATGTGCTTTTTGGAGGCATTACATTTCCACTGTCTGCAATTGTAAGTAATTGATCCATGCTCACCGGGTAGAAACTTAGGGCCATTGCCATTTCACCGTTGTCCACTCTTTTTACGAGTTCGCCGAGCCCGCGAATGCCTCCCACAAAATCAATTCTTGTATCGGTGCGCTGATCAAGAATGTTTAAGATAGGGGCGAAGATATTTTCCTGCGCAATGGTGGTATCCAGCACGCCGATTGGGTCTTCCTTCCATGTTCCCGCCCTGGCAGTCAATTTATACCATTGCTTAGGGAGGTAAAGACCAAATTCGTGCAATGCAGTTGGGCGAACCTGTTCAGAAGATTTTTCAACTTCAAATTTTTCACTGATTCGGTTCAAAACTTCTTCTGCAGATAAACCGTTAAGGTCGGCAACCACGCGGTTATAATCAAGAATGTGAAGTTGATTGTCTGGGAAAAGCGTGGTGAGAAACCAAGAAGCCCCGGAAGGCGCATCCTTGCCAAGAGCTGCTCTCACTTTTGCAGCCGAGGCAGCACGGTGGTGACCATCTGCAATATATGTTGCCGGCACATCGGTTTTAAAAGCTTTGGAAATAGAAGCGATCACATCATCGTCATTAACGATCCAGATGCTGTGTTGAATGCCATCATCTGCAATAAAATCGTACTGCGGATTTTTCTCTTTGGTCCATTTATTTATTATTGAATCGATCTTATCAACGTGGCGATAGGTGAGGAAAACATTTCCTGTTTGGGCCATAATTGTTTTCATGTGATCGATCCTGTCTTTCTCCTTTTCGGGGCGGGTGAACTCGTGTTTCTTTATAAGGCCTTTTTCATAATCATTCACCGAACTTCCGCACACAAGCCCTGTTTGGCTCCTGCCATCCATGATGAGCCTGTATAAATAATAACAGGGTTTGCTTTCGCGGAAAAGCAATTTCCTCCCGATAAAAGCTTGCAGATTTTCTTTCGCCTTATCATAAACCTGTTGCGAATGAATGTCTACTGATTCCGGCAGATCTATTTCGCTC
Source organism: Bacteroidota bacterium (assembly GCA_023433345.1). Classification (GTDB taxonomy): domain Bacteria; phylum Bacteroidota; class Bacteroidia; order Chitinophagales; family Chitinophagaceae; genus Ferruginibacter. The sequence continues at coordinate 116,720 of JAEZDA010000017.1, forward strand.
TTTGTAATATGAAGAAATGAATTCGGGTTTCCCTGTGCCTCAACTTTTGCCTCTTTACTGTTCAAAACATCATACGGCCTGGAGGCAACGGCTTTTGCATGTTGTGGTTCGGGACGCAAAGCCATAAACGGAGTAATTGTTACCATCTCTTATTAGTGAATTTCTTAATTAGGGATGCAAATATACTGAAGATAAGGAAGGAAAAGCGTTTGCAGCCTTAGGCAACATGCCGGGTGAAATTGCGCATCGTTTCAATTAGAAATTCCACGCTTTCCAAAGGCAGGGCATTATATAATGAGGCCCTGAAGCCTCCGGCACTGCGATGTCCCTTAATGCCATATATGCCTGACTCTTCACAATAGCGTAGAAAACGCTCTTCAAGCTGCGGTTCTTTTATTGTGAAACAAACATTCATAAGGCTACGGCTTTCTCCTTCCACATTCGCAGAAAATAATTCATTGTTGTCAATCTCATCATACAAAAGTTCCGCTTTCTTATCATTCTTTTCCGCCATTGCTGTTGCTCCTCCATTTTCTTTCAACCAGCGAAGTGTGAGCATTGAAACATACACTGCAAAAACCGGTGGTGTATTGAGCATGCTCCCTTCAGCGATATGGTTTCGATAATCCATCATTGTTGGTAACTGACGTTTAACTCTGCCCAGGATATTCTTGTTTACGATCACCAGGGTGGCTCCTGCAACGCCCAGGTTTTTTTGTGCTCCCGCGTAGATCAGGTCGAAGGAATTGAAGTCCATCGGCCGGCTCAGTATATCACTGCTCATATCGGCCACAACAGGAATGCTCATACGCGGTATGTTACGCCATTGCGTGCCATAAATGGTGTTGTTGGTGGTAAGATGAAAATACCTCGCATCATTGGGAATTGCGAAATCATCAGGGATATAACAGTAGTTGCGATCTTTCGATGAGCACACTATCTCTGTTTTTCCAAAAAGCTTTGCCTCCTTTATCGCCTTTGAACTCCACACGCCTGTGTCTGCATAAGCAGCGCAGCATTTTTCATCAAGCAGGTTCATCGGCACCTGCATGAATTGGGTTGAAGCGCCACCATGTAAAAACAACACCTCATGATCGCTATCGAGCGACATCAGTTCTCTCACCAATTGCCTGGCTTCCTCCATTATGGCAGTGAAGGCAGGGGTGCGGTGGCCGATCTCAAGTATCGATAAGCCAGTTGATCCGTATCCCAAAACGCCGCCAGCGGCCTGTTCAAATACTTCCTTAGGTAAAAGGGATGGGCCTGCATTGAAATTATGGATAGGAGACACCTGCAAAGTCGAATTTTTCATCGGCATCAAAGGTAGTAATTCAAATTATGGCAGGTTAATCTTCCTGCCTGCCGATCATCTTTCCTTTGTATTCAGCCGTGTCTTTTGGCGCTTGAAACGATGGGGAGTTCAACAGAAGATCCAGATCCGGCTGGCCTGCATCAACCCATGCAGTATACCAAAACGATGCAACAGAGTGTACCGACTGCCGCATTCTTCTTTCAACCATTCCATTCAACATGTCATTGTAAGCCCGGGTATAGGAAGATGCATATTGTTTCACCACAATTCCGTTTCGCTCTTCAAAGGAATAACGCTGATCACTTCCACGTGCTTCAGATAATCTTTTTTCAAATTTCAAAACACTGTCACTTGCGAGGGAGCTTTCTAATATTCGTTTCCAGATAAACTCAGATGTATTGGAAATGTATTCCGCTTTGTTCATGAAAAAGTCAAACTCATCATCTGCCAGTAGTTCCGGTATCCGGCTTTCCCAAAATCCGTGAATACCGTGTTGGCCGGTATGCTGACCGTTATGATTGTGCGAAGTATGCAGGGGAACATGCGCATCGGCGATGTAGTGACCTATTTCAGCGCTGTTTTTTAATATACGGCTAAGGTCGTGATCACGAAATGCCTTTGTAAGCCTGTACTGCATTGTGAGTATATGCCATGGAACTATACCGCGCGATAGGACGGTGTCCAGGGAATATTTTTCAACCGCCTTATCAAACTGCCTCGGCAAGGAATCAAAAGGATAAGTTCCGTAGAGATCAATATCTATATAATGCCTCGGTCCCTCATCTGCAACGGCATATCGGCGCTTGTCGGGGTCGGGCGCATGTTCTATAAGAAAAGAAAGGTGTTTTTTATAAAAAGACAGCATTTGCTTTGGTAAAATGTAAACGGCGTATTCATTTATCTTTTTATGGCCGAAGAATCCCCAACAATAGCTTTGCAGGCTGCATGCAATGAGCATCAGGATAAGTATCGTTGTGCGAACGATCATCACTGTTTACAGGACTTCGGTTTTGTTTAACTCCTCGGCAATGTCAGTAACGCCGCCGCTCACGGCAAACTTCATGGTTTGCGTGCTGCTGATGTGAGTGATCGGTTTAATGCGTGATTTCGGAATCACATATACATTTCCTGCAACCGAATAGGCCATGGGAATGTACACTGCAATATGGTCATTCAACCCGAAGTCGTCCATATTTTCCCTGGTAATAAACCCCAGGCGCCATACATCATTATCATCTACATTGGCAAGCACGTTCTGGGTGAACTTCTTTTTGTCTCCTGCAAATGCTTCGAAGAAATCTCTTGTGGTGGAATAGATATGTTTTATACCTGGTGCTTTTTGCATGAATTTATCCATGAAACTCACAATGCGCCCCGTTATGAAGAAGGAACTGAAATAGCCGATCAGAACGATCGTGGCAAGTATCACGATAAAGCCTGCCCCGTAATTCTGAACATGCCTGACGCCCATCTCATCCGTATAACTGAAAATAGGGATCCAGCTGTCTATAGTAGTGATGATCCAGAAAATTGCATAAATGGTTATCGCAACAGGAGCCAGTATCAGCAGGCCCTGGAAAAAATATTGTAGAAGACTCTTGAAGTTGAACAGCTTTTTCATAACAACAAAGGTAAGAGAGCCTCATCAACCCTTTTGGGGATGTTTGAGGTACCCACCCGAAATAAATTTGATGAACGGATGAAAAAAAATTCAATGGAAACTCTGGTTACGATTAAAGTTTCCATAGTTTTGCGCCCGTTATGTCAGAAACAGTGATCAGAGACCGGATAAAAAAATCTGCCCACGACCTCGTAATACGGTATGGGATAAGGAGTGTAAGTATGGATGATTTTGCCTCAAGCCTCGGTATGAGCAAGAAAACCATTTACCAGTATTATAAAGATAAAGATGAGCTGGTAGATGCCATCATTACCGACATCATTCTCCGCAACAAGGAAATTTGCGTGTGCGACAGGCAGGAGTCAAAAGATGCCATACACGAACTGTTTCTCGCACTCGACATGATGGGTGTTGTAATGGAATCAATGAATCCTGTGGTGATGTTCGATATGCAGAAATATCATCCTGCATGTTTCGGAAAATTTATAAAGCATAAGGACGAATACCTGTATAACGTAGTAATTCAAAACCTGCATCGGGGCATACGCGAAGATCTCTACCGCAGTGATCTGAATGTTGAACTGATGGCCAGGTTTCGGGTTGACAGTCTTCTCATTCCATTCAACCCGGGTTTTACGCAGAATGTAAAAATGGCATTAGACGAGGCTCACAAGGAATTGCTCATGCACTATCTCTATGGCATAGCGAGCCCGAAAGGATATAAACTGATTGAAAAATACCTGAAACAAAGAAAATCTAAGAAGAAAGAAAATTAATTCAAACCTTTTATGAGATCAATATATGTTCTAACGTTACTGGCTTTTATACTCTCGGAAACTTCAGTTGCGCAGCAGGTAAATAAATTCAGCGTTTCGCAGGCTGTTGATTATGCCATGCAAAATGCTGTGCCTGTTCGTAACTCCCTGCTGGATTACAAGATCCAAAAAGAAGTGAATAGGGAGATAACCTCAGCTGCACTTCCTAACTTGAGTGCCAACACAATTGTAACCCGTTACTTCGATATTCCGACCCAGGTAGTGCCTGATTTTATTTCACCTTCCACTTACCAGGTGCTTATTAACCAGGGTGTGAAAGATGGAAACGGAAACCCCATCACCATGCCGGCGGGAGGGTTCGGTTCTCTGCCCTTTCAACTCGGTGCCAATTGGACGGCCTCCGGTGCAATAGAATTGTCGCAGGTTTTGTTCGATGGGCAGGTGTTTGTAGGCCTCCAGGCCCGCGCATCATCATTGCGGTTTGCAGAGAGAAGAACTGATGTTACCAAAGAAGAGATCAAGGCGAATGTTCAGAAAATATATTATCAACTGGTAGTGGGAGAATTGCAAATGACTTCCATTGACGCAAACATCGCACGTTTCGAAAAATTGTTAGGCGAAACAAGAGAGATATATAAAAATGGCTTTGCAGAAAGACTTGATGTTGATAAAGTAAGCGTTCAACTGAATAACCTTGTCACTGAAAAGATCAAGGTTCAGAACAGGTTAGATGCAGGAATGGCAGGATTAAAATTTCTTCTCAACCTGCCCCAACAGGATTCACTGGAGCTCACAGATTCCATTTCAGAAGAGTCTCTGAAAGAAGGATTGCTGGACACTGCATATCAATACAGCAACAGGAAGGAATACCAGATGTTGCAGGAAGCATGGAAACTGAACAAATACAATGTGAAACGTTATCAGCTAAGTGCAATTCCTACGCTTGCACTTTTCAGCAGTTATGGAAAAAATGCTCAAAGAAATGAATTTGACTTTTTCAGCAAGGGAACATGGTTCACTTCATCTCTGGTAGGTGCAAGGCTAAGCGTTCCGATCTTCCAGGGCTTCGCGCGAAAGGCAAGAGTTGAAAAAGCACGCCTGGAAGCTCAGAAAACGGTAAATAACATCGAGCAGTTGAAAGCCTCCATTGATTATGAGGTAAAGCAATCCACCCTTAACATACGCTCTGCTCTGGCCACGGTTGATAATCAAAAAAAGAATATGGAGCTGGCCGAATCTGTTTATCAGTCCACCGTGCTGAAATACCAGCAGGGCCTTGGTTCAAACATCGAAATATATAATGCACAAACTGAACTGAAGGTGGCACAGAATAATTATTACGGATCATTATACGACGCGATCATAGCAAGAATAGATTATCTGAAAGCAACAGGAAAACTATAAACCACTCAAACACTTTTATGAAAAAATATACAGGATTATTAACGCTGATATTTCTGCTTGGAGCAGCTTCATGCGGAGACAGTAAGAAGGAAACAAACGCACAGATAACGGAGAAGAAGACAAAGTTGCAAAAGCTTCGCGACGACTATGCGAAACAGGCAGCAGAGATCAAAAAACTTGAGGACGAGCTTGCAGTGCTTGATACCGCTTCTGCAAATTCAACTAATGCAAAACTGGTGGCGTTCACACCTGTTAGTGTAGGGGCGTTCAATCATTTCATCGACCTCCAGGGACAGGTGGATGCAGACAATATTTCCTATATCTCCCCGCGAGGTATGGGCGGGCAGGTGAAGGCGGTTCTTGTAAAGGAAGGCCAGCAGGTGAAGAAAGGTCAACTGCTTTTAAAGCTTGATGACGCCATAATGCAACAACAAGTGGTGGCGGCCCGCCAGCAACTGCAGGGAATCAAAACGCAGCTTGCTTTTGCAAAAACAATTTATGAAAGGCAAAATAATTTATGGCAGCAGGGAATTGGCACGGAAGTGCAACTTATCACCGCGCGAACTAATGTGGAAGGACTGGAAAACCAATTGCGCGCGGCCAATGAGCAGGTGCAGGTTGCAGTGGAGCAAGCCAAAACAGCAAACGTATATAGCGACGTGAGCGGCGTTGCTGATGTGGTAAATATTCGAGTTGGTGAAACTTTCACGGGGATGACCGCTGCGGGCCCACAGATAAAAATAGTGAACACCAGCAGCTTGAAAGTAATATCAAGCATCCCTGAAAATTATATCAGCAGACTTACTAAAGGAACTCCTGTGGAAATATCGATTCCAGATCTTAACAAAACGATCAAATCAAACCTTTCACTGGTTAGCCAGTCGATTGACCCCACATTGCGTGGGTTTTACGCAGAAGCTAAGATACCTTATGATGCCATGCTCAAACCGAATCAAACCGCAATAATGAAGGTGATGGATTATTCATCTCCCAAAGCCGTGGTTATTCCGGTGAACGCAGTACAGTCTGACGAAACAGGAAAGTATGTGTTCATCGCACAAACAATTGGCAATGGTAAAACTGTCGCCAAAAAGATCCCTGTTAACATCGGTGATGCTTATGGAAGCCAGGTTGAAGTGAAAACAGGCTTGCAGGGCGGGGAACAATTAGTGAGTGAAGGATACCAGGACCTGTACGACGGCCAGGCAATTACAGACAAGGTGAAGTAACGGTTATGCATAAACGCGCGCTGAAAATCAGTTGCGCAAACTACCAAAACTCTTTTTATGGATTTTATTAAAAATATGAGTGCGAAGATCAAGGAGTTCGGCCCTACGAGCTGGTCTGTTGACAATCGTACTGCAGTATATATCATTGCAATTCTTATATCTGCATTTGGTTTTTACAAATTCAATACGCTCCCTAAAGAACAGTTTCCGGATATTGTTGTTCCTACAATAAGCGTGGTTACGGTTTACGCCGGTAACTCCCCCCGGGATATTGAAAACCTTGTTACGCGCCCGATAGAAAAGCAACTCAAAGGGATCTCCGGCGCCAAGGTGAAAAAGATCACAAGTACTTCGCAGCCCGATTACAGTTTGATAATCGTGGAGTTTGATACTGATGTGAAGACAGATCTGGCCAAGATAAAGGTGAAGGATGCGATCGATAAGGCGCAAACAGATCTTCCAAATGATCTTACCTCCCAGCCAGACGTGCAGGAATTTGCGTTTAGTGAAATGCCCATCATGTTCGTAAACGTAAGCGGAGATTATGATGGTTTGAAGCTGAAAGAATATGCTGATAAAATGCAGGAACGCTTTGAGCTGCTCACAGAAATAACACGTGCGGAAATTGTTGGCGCACCTGAACGTGAGATCCAGGTAAATGTTGACCCTTTCAAAATGCAGGCTGCGCGAATCAGCTTTAGTGATATCGAGGCAGCGATCAGTCGCGAAAACCGCGACATAACGGGGGGTCTTATTGAGGTGGGCGACATGAAACGCACCATTAAAGTGAAGGGCCAGTTTACAAGCGCTGCAGATCTGCAGGATATTGTTGTAAGAAGCAGCACCCAGGGCGCAACGATGTACCTGCGCGATATCGCTCAGATAAAGGATACTATCAAGGAAAAAGAAAGTTACGCCCGGCTCGATGGTAAGAATGTTATCACGCTCAACATTGTAAAGCGTGCGGGTGAAAATCTTATCAGCACCGCCACAAAGATCAAGGGCATTGTTTCTGAAATGCAGACCAATGAAGAATTGCCTGCGAACCTGAAAGTGGTCATCACCGGCGACCAAAGTAAAGCTACCGCAAGTTCTTTTCATGAACTGGTGAATACTATCATCATTGGTTTCATTCTCGTGCTGGTTATCTTAATGTTCTTCATGGGCGTTACCAATGCCTTCTTCGTGGCGCTGAGCGTGCCCCTGAGCATCTTTGTTGCCTTCCTGTTTCTTCCTGTGGCAGACATGGTGATAGGTACCAGTGTTACGCTGAATTTCATTGTTTTGTTTGCATTGTTGTTCGGGCTTGGGATAATTGTTGACGATGCTATAGTGGTGATCGAAAACACGCATCGTATTTATAATAACGGGCGCGTGCCCATTGTGAAGAGTGCAAAGGAAGCCGCAGGAGAAGTTTTCATTCCGGTGCTTGCAGGTACAGCAACTACGCTTGCTCCCTTTTTTCCCTTACTGTTCTGGAAGGGTATCATAGGTAAATTCATGATATACCTGCCGGTGATGCTGATACTCACACTTGCAGCATCGCTGATCGTGGCATTTATCTTTAATCCGGTATTTGCTGTTAGTTTCATGAAGCCGGAAGGACGCGAGTATGAAGAGCCGAAGAAACTTATCTTTAAGAAATGGTGGTTCTGGACGGCTATTGCTTTCGGTGCATTGTTTCATTTGGCAGGCTCCCATGGTATCGGCAACTTCCTTTTATTCATGGTGCTTCTCTCACTATTGAACCGCTTCATCTTCCGCGATATTATACATAGTTTCCAAAACCGGCTTCTCCCTGCGTTGATGAGGCGTTATGAAATGCTGTTGCGGTGGATATTGAAAGGTTACCGTCCGGTTTGGGCGCTTGTCGGCTTGTTTATACTTTTTCCGGTTTCACTTTTCTTAATGATGGCGCGTGGAAATAAGATGACCTTTTTCCCGAGTGGTGATCCGAATATAATTTACGTATATCTAAAAATGCCTCCGGGCACGGATGTGAAAACAACTGATAGCGTAATGACTGTTTTGGAGAATCGCGTCACGAAAGTTTTGGGGAATGAAATGCCAGGCAATGATGGTGCGATAGTTGAAAGCGTGATCACAAATGTGGCGAACAGCGCCAACAATCCGCAAGACAACAACAGGAGCGTAAGGCCAAACCTCGGAAGGATCCAGATCTCATTTGTTGAATATGAGAAGAGAGATGGTAAAAAAACGAGCCCGTATATGGATTCTATCCGCGCTGTTATGGGCGGAATACCGGGCGCAAGTATGGAAGTGGCGCAGGAAGAAGGCGGCCCTCCTACTGATCCACCGGTGAATATTGAAATCGTCGGAGATGAATTCGAAGATATTGCGCAGGTGGCAAGAGACCTTTCCAATTACCTGTATGCGAACCCGATCTATGGTATAGAAAATCTTCGAATGGATGTTGATTTGAACAGTCCTGAGATCACCATCAATGTAGACAGGCAGAAGGCAATGATGGAAGGATTGACGACCGGCCAGATCGGTATGGAGATTCGTACTGCACTCTTTGGAAAGGAAGTAAGTAAGCTTAAAGAAGGCGAAGATGAATATAAGATCCAGCTTCGTTACGATGAACTGCGCAGGAAAAATATTGCCGACCTCATGAACATGCGCATCACCTTCATGGATATGAATACCATGCGGGTGAAATCGGTTCCGGTAAGTGCAGTTGCTACCATTGATTATACGAGTGCCTCGGGTGCGATAGCAAGAAAGAACGTTAAGCGAACGATCCAGCTTCAATCGAACGTGCTTGATCCGTCAATGGTTGCTAAGGTGAATGAAGAACTTACGGCAAAGATCAGCGACTTCAAAGCAAAAAATCGTATACCCGTTGGCGTTACTATAAGGCAAACCGGCCAGGGTGAACAGGAAGCGGAGACCAATGCTTTCTTAACAGGTGCATTCTTCCTTGCGATGGGGCTCATCTTCCTGATACTTGTTTTGCAGTTTAATTCTCTAAGCAAACCATTCATTGTTCTCACTGAAATATTCTTCTCCATCATTGGTGTAATGATCGGCTATGCAATTACAGGAAAAACGATCGCCACCATTATGTTGCTTGTAGGTGTTATCGGCCTTGCCGGTATCGTGATAAAGAACGGGATATTGCTGATTGAATTTACCGATGAATTGCGGGGAAGAGGTATGCGTACGAGGGAAGCAACGATACAAGCCGGAAAAATTCGCATCATCCCGGTATTGTTGACTGCCGTTGCAACCATGTTAGGATTACTTCCTCTTGCTGTTGGTTTCAATATCAATTTCGAGAGTTTCTTTACTACGCTGAACCCGAGGATATTTTTCGGAGGCGATAGTGTTGTGTTCTGGGGTCCGCTTAGCTGGACGATCATTTACGGTCTCATATTCGCATTCTTCCTCACACTGATAATGGTGCCAAGCATGTATCTTATCTCAGAAAGGCTGAGAAGGCCAATGGAGAAGTTTTACGGAACAAAGTTCGTTGCCTTGTTTGGTTTCCTGGGCCCAGTGTTCTTCCTTTTCGTAGGAATTATGTACCTCGTGCGGGCCCTGCAGGGTAAACGTGTGTGGAACGGGAAGCTGAAAGAGGCGAGGGTTTCGCGCTAACACGGTAGCTTTTAAAATAGTATCTTCCGTTTAAGAAAAATGAAGATCATGAAAAAAAGAAGCCTTTTTATATCAGCCATTTCCTCAGGTATTTTGATGCTCATAATGTTTGCGGCCATTGACAACCTGAAGATCGCGCTGGTAGTAAATTCTTCCATAGCTGCCGGCTTGGTGTTCAATTACCTGCGTTATCGTTGGGAGATGAGAAGGAACAGCAATTGGCAACGAAGGGAAGAACATAAACGGAGATTTAATTTTCGCCCGGGTTCAAGGCACTTTGATACGCTGAACAGATGACCGCTGCGTGCGATCAAATTCATTGCAAAAAATAACAACTGATTATTATGAGATCAAATCACGAAATCGATTTCAAATTATACGGCGAGGAAATGCAGTTTGTAGAAATAGAACTCGACCCCGAAGAAACCGCGATAGCTGAGAGCGGGAGTTTTATGATGATGGACAGTGGTATACAGATGCAAACCATTTTTGGTGATGGAAGTCAGCAGCAAACGGGCGGTATTTTTGGAAAGTTGCTCAGTGCAGGAAAGCGCCTGATCACCGGTGAGAGTTTGTTCATGACGGCTTTTACCAACGTGACAAAAGACAAAATGAAAGTGAGTTTTGCAGCGCCTTATTCAGGAAAGATCATTCCTATTGACCTGCATTTACACAATGGAAAAATAATTGCACAGAAAGACGCTTTTTTGGCTGCGGCAAAGGGTGTAAGTGTGGGCATTGAATTCCAACGCAAGTTGGGAACAGGTTTGTTTGGTGGCGAAGGCTTCATTATGCAAAAGCTTGAAGGCGATGGGATGTGTTTCGTTCATGCGGGAGGATATGTGATGGAGCGTGAATTGAAGCATGGCGAGGTGTTAAAAGTTGATACGGGTTGCATTGTTGCATATACATCTTCAGTTGATTTTGACATTGAATTTATCCGCGGTATTAAGAACTGGATGTTTGGCGGCGAAGGTTTGTTCTTTGCAAAGCTCACCGGACCAGGAAAGGTTTGGATACAGTCTCTTCCTATCAGTCGCCTCGCCGGCCGCATCATGCAGTACGGTTCCGGCCACAGGAAAGAGGAGGGAAGCCTTCTGGGAGGGATCGGTAATTTGTTTGACGGAAGAGAGTAGCGTTAGCAATATTCTTCATCAAAATGGCTTTACAAATTATTGCAAGATGAGTAGCGATTCCTATGTACAAGAGTGCGACGCCAACGAAGCTTAATAACAGCACATCTGCCGGGGCCAAAAAAAATCCCGGACAATGCCGGGATGATCTCTTTATTCGGAGGATTTTAATCGCGTCCGGAAACCTTTCCAAGTAATCTCAGTATCTCGATGTATAACCATACAATGGTGATCATTAATCCGAATGCGCAAAACCATTCCATGAATTTCGGTGCGCCCATTTCAGTGCCTTTTTCAATCATGTCGAAGTCAAGCAACAAGTTCAAAGCGGCAAGAGCCACTACAAGAATGGAAAACCCGATGCCTATAAGCGAACCTTCATGTAGAAATGCCATCCCTTCGAAACCGAACATGCGCATTGCAAACACCATCAGGTAAAAGATTGCTATACCTGCAGTGGCCGCGATTACCACGGAACGAAGCTTCTCGGTAACCTTGATTATGCGGAATGTATATAAGAAATACATGGCTGCGCATACGGCCAGCGTTAGTCCGACAGCGTTAAAAATTATATTCGGAGCTGTTTCGGCGAATGCGCCATTGAAAGCGGCGGATATTGCACCAATGAAAAGCCCCTGTAACATCGCATGTAAAGGTGCGAGATAAGGTGCCCATTCTTTTTTGAATACGATCACGAGGGCTACGATCAACCCTCCGATAGCACCGGTCATTATCAACGGAATTGCATTTCCGCCTTCTGCCTGTTCTTTCCATGAATAGTAGGCCGTGCCCATGAGCATAAGAAAAAGGAATCCGAATTTTTGAATCGTTCCTTTTACAGTCATTGCGTTTTCAACCGCGGCATGTGGAATTACCGTGCTCGTCAGTTTCTTCTCACTCAAAACCGGATTGGATGATTTGAATAGTGCCATTTTTTAGGGTTTAAGAAGATAAATATACAAAAAGATGCGGATGGACGTCAATTTGGCGGAGCCCTGAATCGATCAGGCCAAAGGGTTCATGGTTCGGGCCACGGGTTTTTTACTTTTTACTTTTGCCTTTTGATTGCCGCCTGTTGCATGCACCTTGCTCCCTCTTCCTCCCTCCAATGTATTCTTCTTGCAATAACTAGCCCCTATCTTTGCGAAATGAACAAATTGGTGGAACAGATCGGTATTTACAAAGCTGATATCGGCCAGGAGAAAGTGACCGACAAGGCTTCGTTGGAAGCCTTCCGTATAAAATATCTGGGAACAAAGGGCATTGTGAAAGCGTCTATGGCTTTTATGAAGGATTTGCCGGCAGATGAAAAAAAAGCAGCGGGACAGGTTTTGAATGAATTCAAAATTTTTGTTGAAGATCTTTTTGAGAATTACAAGGCGAAGTTTGATTCTGAGGATGTATCCGGCCCGGGTGAGATAGATGTCACACTTCCGGGATATGCGTCACCGTTAGGTACTCGCCATCCCATCAGCATTGTTCAGGATAACATCATTTCAATTTTTCAGCGCCTGGGTTTTGCAATTGCTGAAGGGCCTGAGATAGAAGATGACTGGCACAATTTCACGGCCCTCAATCTTCCTGAGGATCATCCTGCCCGCGATATGCAGGATACGTTCTATATTTCTAAAAATCCTGATTGGCTGTTGAGGACGCATACCAGCAGCGTGCAGATCAGGGAAATGGAAAAAAAGGAATTACCGCTTCGTATAATTTGCCCCGGTCGCGTGTACCGTAATGAAACCATCAGTGCACGGGCGCATTGTTTTTTCAACCAGGTGGAAGGATTATATATCGCGGAGGAAGTTTCTTTTGCAGACCTGAAGCAAACCCTATACTTCTTCGTAAAAGAAATGTTTGGAGAAGATATTGAGGTAAGATTTCGTCCATCTTATTTTCCTTTCACGGAGCCGAGTGCCGAGATGGATATCAGTTGCCTGATCTGCAAGGGAAAGGGTTGTAACGTTTGTAAGAAAACCGGCTGGGTGGAAATTCTTGGCTGCGGCATGGTTCATCCCAGGGTGCTGGAAAATTGCGGTATCGATGCGGAAAAATACACAGGCTTTGCATTCGGTATGGGCGTAGAGCGCGTAACAATGCTAAAGTATGAAGTGAAAGACCTTCGTTTGTTCAGTGAGAATGACCTCAGGTTTTTGCAGCAGTTCAAGGCAGCTCTCTGAGCATTGAATAATTAGGTAACATTATGGTCACATCCCCACTGATCTCATCAGCTAAATCCTACATTCTAAATCGCAAGTCGTAATTCGTAAATCGTAAATCGTAAATCGTAATTCGTACATCGTAAATCGTACATCGGAATTCGTAAATCGTAAGTCGTGCATCGTAAATCGCCCATCCTTTGGCATGCAAATTGACCTTTCCGGCTAAACAAGGCAATGAGAAAAATATTTTTTTTCGCCATATTAGCAGCGCTTTTCGCGTCTTGCAGCATGAGTAAGGAAGCGAGAAATTATCGCAACGATATCGCCGGCAAATGGCAGCTTCAAACCATTATATCAGAAGGCATTCAGGGTACGGTGAAAACAGTTTTATTCGACGAAGCTGATTTTAATTGCTTTATTGGAAGCAACTGGAGTTTTACAAACAACAATAGCCTCGGCACCTACACAATTTCTTCCACTGCAGGATGCAATCCTTTGAAGCGTGATTTTCGATGGTCGATTTACGAAGCGAAGAACGAGCCTAAATTGCTCCAATTCAAAAGGCTTGACAGTAAACTGAAAGAAGTTGATGCCAACAGCAGCGGGTTCAGGTTCACCATCGTTGAGGTAACATCAACTTCCATGAAGTTGAAATCGGATTTCACCTTTGAGGGAAAGCCCGCGGCATTTGTTTATAATTTCATCAGAATATAAAAATGAAAGTCATGAAGAAACTTTTTACGCCGCTGCTGATACCTGTAGCGGCCCTGGTAATGTTCACTAACGGTTGCGATTCCACCAGGAGGATGAGCAAACAAGATAAAGGTGTTGTCACCGGCGCGGTGGTAGGCGGAGTTGTTGGCGGGGTGATCGGCAATAATACCGGGAAAGGAAATACAGCTATGGGCGCTATCATCGGCGCAACAGTGGGCGGAGTTGCCGGAGGTATCATAGGCGCTAAAATGGATCGCCAGGCTGAAAAAATTAAAACTGAAATTCCGGGTGCAAAGGTTGAGCGTGTAGGAGAAGGAATTGATGTAACCTTTGACGAGAATAATCCTGACGGAAGCAAGGCAGGAGTATATTTTGAAACCAACAAATACAACCTTTCTTCTAATTCAATTCTCGCACTAGATAAACTTCAAAAGATATTTGCGGAATACCCTGAAACCAACATCCTTATCGAAGGCCATACTGATGATGTTGGAACCGAAGCATATAATCTCGGTCTTTCGCAGAGAAGGGCAGAAGCGGTAGGAAATTATTTGCGGAATAAAGGGCTGGACCGCGACCGCCTTATAATCAGGTGGTATGGTGAAACACAGCCAAAAGTGGAAAATACCTCAAAAGAAAACCGGGCCCTTAACCGTCGCGTGCAATTTGTGATTACCGCTAATGAGAAGATGAAAGCAGATGCGAAAAAGGAAGCGGGAAATTGACGGTCCTTTTTCTTTAAATATGTAATGGCCGTTCGTGTTCACGAGCGGCTTAATTTTGCTGCATGATCAACCAGGTTGCCGTAGCCGGCGCAGGAACGATGGGAAGCGGAATCGCACTTTCCGTTGCATTAAGTGGAAGGAAGGTTATCCTGTTCGACGTACAGGAAACAATGCTTGAAAAAGCCCGTGGAGCAGTGTCAAAAAATTTGGATGTACTTCATCAAAAAGGAAAGGTGAGCAGTTCAGGGCGCGATGAGACAAGAGAACGAATCACCTACACAGCAGATATAGATAAGGTTGTTGCTGACCTGGTGATAGAAGCCATTGTAGAAAAGTTAAGCGCAAAGGTTGATCTCTTTACAAAGCTTGCTCACCTAAATTCTCCGGATACAATTTTTGCAAGCAACACATCTTCATTATCCATTTCCGCTATTCAAAAAGATATTCCCAATCCGGCGCGGGTTGCGGGGTTGCATTATTTTAATCCTGCCCAGGTAATGAAACTGGTTGAAGTGATTAAAGGTGACCAAACCTCTGAAGAAGTTATTCGACAGCTATTGCAATTTACCCGTGAACAGAATAAAATACCGGTGGTATGTAATGATTCGCCCGGCTTTATTGTGAACCGCGTTGCCCGGCATTTCTACCTTGAGTCGATGAAGCTTGTAGAGGATGGTATCGCAACTCCTGAAGAGGTTGACCTGGTGTTGGAATCCTCCGGCTTTAAGATGGGGCCGTTCAAGCTCATGGACATGATCGGAATGGACATTAACCTCGCCGTGACGGAATCGCTTTACGAGGCTTTCGACAAACATATCAGGTTCACTCCTTCGCCATTGCAGATACAAAAAGTGAGGGATGGTGAGCTTGGCCGTAAAACCGGTAAAGGTTTTTATAACTACAATAACCTGCAATCATGATCCTGGTTACGGGCGGTTCAGGTTTGTTGGGCAATGCATTGATCCAAACCTTGCTTGGCAAGGGAAGGAAAGTAAGGGCCCTCGTTCATAAAACACCTCTCGATATCGAACACCCAAATCTTACAACAGTTTCGGGAGACCTTCTCGACGTCTTTTCCATTGAAGACTCACTGCAGGGGATAGACGAAGTTTTTCACTGCGCCGGGTTCGTGTCTTACGCTCCCAAAATGCTGGAAAAGTTGTACAAGATCAATGTGGAAGGAACAGCCAATTTGGTGAATGCTTGTCTTTCCATGGGTATAAGGAAACTGGTTCACGTAAGCTCTGTATCTGCACTTGCTTCGGCACAGGAGGGATTGATCTCTGAAAAAAATCCGTGGGATAAACCGGCTGAGAATAGTAGCTATGGTAAAACAAAATATTTGGGCGAGATGGAGGTTTGGCGGGCAATGGCAGAGGGATTGAATGCAGTGATCGTAAATCCATCCGTGATACTGGGCACCGGCAATTGGGAGAATGGATCTTCATCTTTGTTTAAAAGTGTTTACGATGAGTTTCCCTGGTACTCTGAAGGCATCACCGGTTTTGTAGATGTGCAGGATGTTGTGAACGCTATGATCCTGTTAATGACGAGTGATGTTTCTGAAGAACGTTTTATCATTTCTGCGGAGAATAAAACTTTCAAAGAAGTGTTTAATTGTATGGCGGAAAATTATTCCAAACGGCCGCCTTATAAAAGAGTTACGCCATTCATTGCGGCATTGGTATGGCGCTGGGAGAAACTTCGGTCCGTATTTACAGGCGGTGAACCCTTTGTAACACGCGAAACAGCGAGGATGGCTTTTAAGAAAACACAGTACGATAATACCAAATTCCTCAAAGCCTTTCCTTCATTCTCTTACACCTCTCTTCAGCAAAGTATTGCAGAGAGTTGTAAAGTATTCCAACAAAAACTTAACAGAGCATAGCGTATTTTCGTAGCAATTAAACCGATATGCTATGAAGGTGTTCCTGGCACTTGCCTCCCTGCTTTTATCTCAGTTTGTTTTTTCGCAGTCAGATTATTTTATAGTGTCAGGAAAGGTTACGCTTGCAAGTTCCGGTGAACCTTTGCAGGGAGCGTCTGTGTTCGCCGAAAACACCACCCTGGGTACGGCTACTGATGCGAATGGTAATTTCAAACTCTATCTTCCCAATGGAGGTTATGATGTGATCGTTACATTCACGGGTCTTCAATCTGAAAGTGTACGCGTTACTTCATCTCAAACATCTTCACCATTAACTTTTTCATTGAAGCAAAAGGAGAAGGAACTGGATGACGTTGTGGTTGTAGCGTCCAATGAAGTTAAGGACGGATGGGAGAGATATGGCGGCTTTTTCATTAAAGAGTTCATCGGGCAAACGCAAAACAGCTCACAATGCCTGATCAAAAATCCGGAGGTGCTCAAATTCTATTATTCGAAAAAACGCGACCGGCTTAAAGTGAAAGCTGAAGAGCCCTTGCTGATAGAGAACAAAGCCCTTGGATATAATATCCGGTACAGTTTGGATTCCTTTACCCATGAATATGCCACACAGGTGAGTTTTTATTCAGGTAATCCTTTGTTTGAAGAAATGAAAACTGATTCCCTGATACAGCAGGCCCTTTGGGATCGTGCCCGGGAAGAAGCCTATAAGGGTTCAATGCTTCATTTCATGCGAAGCCTTTACAATAAGACACTGAAAGATGAAGGCTTTGAAGTGCAGTTTGTGATAACAACAAAAGGTGTTGATCGCGCAGAAAAGTTGCAGGATTATTACAATTCACTTCGCTACACAATGAATGACAGTACGGGCATTGTTACGATAGATCCATTTCAGCCCAATGTGGGCGTATTATATATGAAGGAGAAACCCTTACCCGGTTTCAATATTTTAAACGAGAAAGAACCTTCCGAGTTCCAGTTTTCAATATTGAGTATTGCGAGGGGCGAACCTATTATGATAGAAAGGAACGGCTTTTATTTTGACCAGACCGATATCACTATCAACGCTTATTATACCTGGGAGAAAGTGGGCGACCAGTTGCCTTATGACTATCGGGAAGTTAAAAGCGTTAGGTAAGAAAGCTGCTTGCTGAAATTTCACATCGCTTTATCTAAGACTACAGACTACAGACTACCGATCGAGACGTTGCAAAGCTAGTCTCGATGCCGACCGAAGGTTCGACATTATAGACTAAATACTCTTCATCATCTTTTCCCAAAGAGCAGGTATTCGTTTGATCCAAACCAATTCTCTTTTTTTGATCGATGCTTCTTCAGCCGGAGCTCCCCAGTAAATTTTCCCTGCTTCCAGGTTTCCGCCTACGCCACTCATGGCAAGCAGAGTGACATTATCTCCGATAGTTAGTGTTTTGTTGATACCACATTGTCCCCATACCGTTACACCATCTCCAATGTTCACCACGCCGGCAATAGCCGATTGAGCAGCAAACAAACCGTTTTTTCCAATAACAGTATCGTGGCCGACATGGATCATGTTGTCCATCTTTGTGCCGCGGCCTATAACGGTATCATGACTAACACCGCGGTCAATCGTGCAGTTGGCTCCGATCTCCACATCATCTTCAATGATCACCCGCCCGCAGTCGGGCATTTTTTTATACCATACTTCGCGATCCTTTTTTCCATTATAATAAAATGAGTTTCCGCCAACAACCGTTCCCGCCTGTATGATCACATTGTTGCCGATGATGCAGTTGTTCATGATGGTAACATTAGGATGGATGATGCAATTCATTCCTATCTGCACATTGTGGCCGACAAATACATTAGGGAAAAGGAAACTGCCTTCTCCGATCGTTGCGTTTTCACTGATCATCCTTTCCTGTTTAATGAAAGGACGGAAATGGTTCACGATCTTGCTATATGCTTCGAAAGGATTTTCGACAAGGAGCAATGCCTTTCCTTCAGGCACCTCCACCTCTTTGTTGATGATGATAAACGTTGCATTGCTGTTTATACACTTGTCGTAATACTTTGGATGGTCTACAAAAACCAGATCTCCTTCTTCAACCTTGTGTATCTCGTTGATCCCTGTTGCGAAGCTCCCGGGGTTTCCTATAAGGCTTGCATTGATAAGATCGGCTATCCATGAAATAGAAACAGGAGAAGGAAACTGCATGATCGTTTTTTGATAAAGGTACATGTGATTGCAACTTTCTGCAGTTTTTCAAGGCTCGCGAGCAAAAAAAGTTTCATTATTATTTTAGCCTGTTTGCAACTGCTTTTTTTGCTGGTAAAACATGAAAACATTTCTCCCTTCATTGCAGGCAAATTTTATTGCGGGCTGTATCTCTTTATTCATGCAGCTTTCAGCGGATCATGTTTTTGAAAATGAATAATGAAAATGAAAATGCTTTTTTTATGAATGATTTTTCATAGCGCCCTTTTCCACAAGCCGGAAAAAAATGTGAATAAAATAGTTGCAAATATTTTTCTGTATCGGTAAAATTATTTTTAATATTGTGAA